>CAJOJC010000006.1 GCA_905234775.1 uncultured Bacteroidales bacterium
GCTCCCAGACATGATCCTCGAAATAGTATGCCTCACCGCCTTCTGCGATGAAGCTGATACCGCCGAAGTTGCCGATACGGCCTTTGACTTTTGCTACATTGCGCCATGCATTCAGGCCGGGGAGATATTCGGTCTTAACACCTACTCCGACGTAGGGGAAACGGGTATCGGGATAATTCCAGTTGACGATAGCGCCGACCATTCCGGTGACGAAGAGGCTAGCTGCAGCTACTACGAGGCCGCCGGCAAAATCTGAATTCAGTTCGCCGTCGTCGTATTTACTGCCTGAGCGGCCGCCCGCGCTGGAGTGGTGGTGATGATGGTAGTAAGGGCCGTAGCTCAGATCGTGCCAATAGGGATCATAGACTATGTAGGGGATAGCCGTATAACGGGGGAAATTGTTCTTACGGATTTTCACGAAGTTTACTTTTCCTTCAGAAGGCCTGAGGGTTCCGGGCCAGCCGTCGTATTCATATCCGTAGGCATTGACAGCCACTATTTCGTGTGAGCCGGGCTCGAGATTGACGCAAAGAGTTCCTTCTGCGCCGAATTCGGGAGTCTTGTCATAGGCTGCTGTAACCTCTCCTACAAACTGCTCGTCTATGTAGATTCTCAGAGGGAGAGTTTTGTATTCGTTGGTCCAGAAGCAGACCGGCTGTGCGCTCAAATAAAGAGCGGCGCTCAGGATCAGAGCAAAAGAAAGGATAAGTTTTCTCATAATTCACAAATTTGTACAAATATAGTAACTTTACGCTATGAAACGAAGCCTACTTCTTATTGCGCTTGCACTGATAACAACAGTCGCAACAGCCAAAGAACCTCTCAAAGTCCTTGCTATCGGTAACAGCTTCTCCGAAGACGCCGTAGAGAACAACCTCTACGATATTGCCGCAGCAGCAGGTGAAGAGATCATAATCGGAAACATGTACATCGGCGGATGTACTATAGACAAGCACCTGGACTGCATATCAGGGGATAAAGCGGCCTATCGCTACCGTAAGATAGTAGGCGGCGAAACCCAGGAGACTTACAATTATAAACTCAGCGACGCCATCAAAGACGAAGCGTGGGATATCGTTTCCGTCCAGCAGGCCAGCGGCTACAGCGGCCTGCCCGAGAGCTACGCTCGCCTCGGCGAGCTGTGCGCCTGGGTCCGGGCGAACGCGCCGCAGGCCAGGATAGTCTTCCATCAGACCTGGGCGTACTCCAGAACATCGAACCACAATCACTTCCCTTGGTACGACCGCGATCAGCAGAAAATGTACGAAGCTATTCTCAACGCTTCCGGAGAGGCGGTTAAAGAGAATGGAATAGAAGTAGTAATTCCGTCCGGCAGGGCGATCCAGATGGCGCGCGGGACGGTGCTCGACTCCTTCGGAGACGACCTCACCCGCGACGGCTTCCATCTGGACCTCAAGGCCGGCCGCTACATCGCCGCCGCTACTTGGTACGAGGCTCTTTATGGAAAATCAGTGGTCGGAAACAAGTATTGCCCCGAGTCGCTGAACAAGAAACAACTGCGCCTGGCTCAGAAATGCGCCCACCGCGCAGTGCGCGCCCAGCGCAGCATCCGATAGTTTGGAAAACTCCCCGAAAAGGGGTAAATTTGCAGACTCTTAAAACCTAAATATGGAAGGAATCAGACAGTCTGAGCGTGTACAAACCTCAGTACTAAACGGAATAGAAAAGAAGGCCCTCGTCGCAATGGCGAACAAGATGCCGGATTGGGTAACCTCGGACATGCTGACTTGGGTCGGTCTCCTCGGAGCGGTAGTCGCCGCTTTCGGATACGCCCTCTCTAACGGTAACCTGGCCTGGCTCTGGCTGGCATACCTTGGAATCATCATGAACTGGTTCGGAGACAGCATGGACGGTACTCTCGCCCGCGTCCGTAAGCAGCAGCGCCCGATCTACGGCTTCTACCTTGACCACAACATGGACGGCATCACCCTTACTATCGTCTGTATCGGCGCAGGTCTGTCGGACATGCTCCATTTCTCGCTTGCGATGCTGATCCTGGCGGTGTACCTGCTTCTGAGCATTTATACCTACATCAACATCGACCTGAAGGGAAAGCATCAGCTCACCTTCGGTAAAATGGGTCCTACAGAGTTCAGGCTGGCGGCGATTCTGATCACCATGATCTATCACTTCTTCCCGTCCGTCCATAACTATACGAAAATCACTACCTTCCTTGGAAAACCGATAGTCTGGGGCATGTTCGATTACTTCGCTACCGGACTGCTCGTTATTCTTACCGTTATCTATCTGGTGACTCTTGTCAAGGACGGTATAGAGTTCTCGAAGGCCGATCCTCTTCCCGAGCGCAAGAAAGACTGACAAATGGGAAAGAAAGCGGGTCTGGCAAAGCAAATGGCCAAGTATACGGTGACCACCCTTCTGGGCACGGCCGCAGACACGCTTGTTCTCTGGGTATTATCTACTTACCTGCTTGACGGCAACCACGTAGAGAAGTACGTCATCTCCCCGATGATTTCCTTCGAGTGCGCCGTCATGGTCAATTATTTCACCGCTTTCTTCTACGTCTGGAAAGACCGCATCGCCCACAAAACGAAGGGCGCCTTCTTCAGTCACTTCTGGAAATACAATCTTTCGTGTATTTCAGCCTTTTTCGTGAAAATGATACTCCTGAACGCAATCGCACTCGCATTTAAGTGGCCTGCGTTCATCTGTAACCTTATCGCTTTGTGTTTCTCAGGGCTTCTGAACTTCGCTATCAACGAGTTCTTGATTTTCGCAAAAAAGGATAAAAAGCCGCAAAAAGAAGAGCCCCTGTCAGCAGACCAAGAGAGTCAGCAATAAAATCCCAAATATCCTTAGACCGGTACGGGAGCAGTCCCTGTACCCATTCCGTCGTGCCCGCAAGTCCCAAACCGATAATTGTTATAATCAACATAACGGCGACCCATTTGTCACCCCCGACCTGATCGTGTTTGTCACCCCCGACCTGATCGTGTTTGTCACCCCCGACCTGATCGGGGGTCTTAGATTGCCGGTCGGGGCCGGCAATGACAGACAGACACGCCAGAATAGGCCAGGGGAGGAACATCACGAAATGCACGCACTTGTCGGCGGGAATCTTGAAGGGCCACTCGTCGAACTTCGGTAGCGAGCCCTGGTTCGCGAAGCAAACGTAGGCGAGCGCCGCGAGGTACACGACGAGCATAACTCTCCAAAACCACTTCTTTCCCAGTATCATAGCGCCTGCATTTCGTGGAGTTTACTGTAGATGCCGCCGAGGGCGATGAGCTCTTCGTGGCGCCCGCGCTCGACTATCTTGCCCTCGTCCATGACGATGATTTCGTCGGCGTTCTTCACGGTCGACAGACGGTGGGCGATGGCGATGGTAGTGCGGTTGCTCATGAGGCGGTCGAGGGCCTGCTGGACTATCTTCTCGGACTCGGTATCGAGCGATGCAGTCGCCTCGTCGAGAATCAGGATGGGCGGGTTCTTAAGGATCGCGCGGGCGATCGAGATGCGCTGGCGCTGGCCGCCTGAAAGCTTGGCCCCACGGTCGCCGATGTTCTCGTCGTAGCCGTCGGGCTTCTCCATTATGAAGTCATGGGCATTCGCGATCTTCGCCGCGGCCTCGACCTGCTCGCGGGTAGCGCCCTCGACTCCGAAGGCTATGTTGTTGAAAATCGTATCGTTGAAGAGGATGGGCTCCTGGTTGACGTTGCCCATCAGCGCACGCAGGTCATGGGTGCTGAACTCGCGTATGTCGGTCCCGTCGATCTTGATAGAGCCGGAGGTAACGTCCCAGAAGCGGGGGATAAGGTCCACGAGGGTCGATTTGCCCGCGCCGGACGCGCCCACGATGGCGATGGTCTTGCCCTTAGGAATCTCGAGGTTCACATCGCTCAGGATCGGCCTCTTCCCGTCGTACGAGAAGCCGACGTGGTTAAAGGTGATAGAGTGCTCGAAGCCTAAGAGCGGTTTCGGGTTCGCGGGCTCCTTGATCGGGCTTTCGGCCGTCAGGATTTTGTCGATACGCTCCATCGAAGCGAGGCCCTTGGGGATGGCGTAGGCCGCTTTGGAAAGGTCCTTCACCGGCTGGATGATCGAGTAGAGGATGGTCATGTAGGAGATGAAGGCGGGGGCGTCGATGCTCGAATGGTCGCCCAGGATGAGGGTTCCGCCGAACCAGAGGACGATCGCGATAAGGACGCTGCCGAGCAGCTCGCTGACCGGATGCGCGCTCGCCTGACGGACTCCGACGCGGGTGCTCTTGCTCTTCATGTTGCCGGTTACCGTATTGAAGCGATCGGTCATCTTGCCTTCGGCGAGGAAGGCTTTGATGATCCTGAGGCCGCCGAGGGTCTCCTCGACCTGCGACATGGTATCGGACCAGAAGCGCTGGGCTTCCAGCGAGCGTGCCTTGAGCTTACGGCCTATCGCGGTCATAATCAGCAACATAAGCGGCGCAAAGATCAGCGTAAAGACCGTCAGCTTCCAGGACATCGTGAATAGAACCGTGAGGTAGATGATGATCAGGATGGGGTTCTTGATCAGCATGTCGAGTGTACTGGTAATAGAGGTCTCGACTTCCTGGACATCGCCGCTCATACGGGCTATGATATCGCCTTTTCTTTCCTGTGAGAAGAAACCTATAGGGAGCGAGAGGATCTTGCGGTAGATCTGCATGCGCATGTCCTTTACGATACCCGTCCTGATGGGAATCATCACCGCCGAAGAGCCGAAGTAGCAGCTGGTCTTGATAAGGGTGATGACGCAGAAGGAAAGGCAGAGGACCAGCAGGACCTTACTCGTTCCGTAAGTCGCAATCCAATCACCTACGTAGTAGTAGATATTGTTGGTGAAGCCGGCGAAATCGCTGACTTCTTCCCAGGGAATCAACTCGTAGATCTTACCAGAAGTATCGAAGAGGATCTTCAGGATAGGAATCAGAAGGGAGAACGAGAACACGTTGAATACCGCAGAGAGGATATTCAGCAGAACTGATCCACCGAGATATCCGGTATACGGGCCTACATAACGCTTTATGACTTTCCAGAATTGTTTCATCCTATAGTATTATCATTTTCGTGGGAGTCTGGCGGGGGAGGGCCTCAAGCCTTACGGGCTTGTTGGGGCAGAGTTTTACTGCGGCCTTCGCCGATTCGTATGCCAGCTCCGGGGTATTGTTGTTTTCGCTTAGGTGGCAAAGGAAAAGGTTCCTCAGGCCCTTGTGGGCAATCTTTTTGATGGCTTCTGCGCAGTCGTCGTTGCTTAGGTGACCGTTTCCGCTGCGGATTCGGCACTGGAGATCCGGCGGGTAGGGGCCGTTTTTCAGCATCTCTATGTCGTAGTTCGACTCGAGAACTACAGTATCAGCCTTGCTGCAGAAGTCTATCGCTTCGTCTGTCATCCGGCCGCAGTCGGTGATATGGACGTATTTGTGTCCGGGGAGTTTGATCGCAAACCCTACGGTCTCGGTTGCGTCGTGGGGGACCACGAAATAGCGGACGCTGATATAGCCGGGGACTACCTCGTTCCACTCGTCCTTTTTCAGGACGTGTTTGCAGCCAGGGACGTATTCGTGCGTCATAATATGGCTGGCCAGGGCCTGATGAAGGGTCTCGCTGGCCCATATCGGGCGGCAAAGATGCTTCGCGTAGGAGCCCAGCGAGCGGATGTGGTCCATGTGGTCATGGGTCACCAGAATCGCGGAGAAGCTGTCGAGAGTGAGGCCTTCGGAGAGGAGTTCGCGCCTTAAGCGGCGAATGCTTACTCCGGCGTCGATGAGGACGCCGGCTACAGGCTCGCCGTCCTGCGCGACTCCCAGGTAGTAGCAATTTCCGCAACTGCCGGAAGAGAAACTCTTGAATCTAACGTCAGTCATCTTCCTTGCAGTATTTACCGATTACGCTGTATGCGTCTTTTACTCCCAGTTCTCCTGCTCTTGACAGGTCGATGCAGCCTTTTTCCTTGTCTTTGAGGAAGATAAGCACGAGTCCGCGGTTGTAGTAGGCATCGCCCATCGCCGGGTACTCTTCGATCGCTTTGTCGTAGTAGGATATCGCCTGCACGGGAGACGACTGCAGGCAATGGAGGTTTCCGAGGTTGAAATCGATATAAGCCACGTTCGGGACCAGCTCGGCCGCTTCCTGCATGTCGACCAGGGCCTCGGTGTAGTCGTAGCCATGGTCGGCGCGGTCGCTGACGCGGGTTTTGGTCGCGCCTTCGTTGTCCATGGTCAGGGTCTGAACGCTGGTGCTGATAGAGGCGATGAAGTCGATCATCTCAGCGCGCAGGACGGCCCTGTTGACGAGGTAGAAGGCCCGTTCGGCGCCCTCGCTCGAATCCACGAGCTGGTTGTAGTCTGCCAGGGCAGCGTTGTACTGCTTGTCGCGGACGTTGCGCAGGGCGCGGGCAAAGGTCACGTCTTTTCGGGCGGGGTCATAGCCCGCGAGGCTGGTTTTGATCGGGGCGTCTCCATATGCGGCCGCGGCTTCGATCGGGATCAGCTGCCTGCGGGCGAAATCGTCCACGGCCCCGTTTTCATAACGGTTCGAGAAGGCGACCTCGCCGCTCGGGCGGTTGCGGGCGATCGTGAACCGGTACATGGGCCTGAGCCTGATATCGATGTCGCGGTGTTGGAGCAGCTCGTCGTTGAAGTCTTTTTTCGCGAAGTCGGCGTCCAGCGCGAGCAGGGAATTGAAGCGCTTCGAGGTGTCGGCAAGTTCGCCGGTCTGGCGGCCGCTCCTGTATTCGGCGATCTTTTTCTGAGCCGTCTCATAATCGGCCTTGCTCTGCTTCTTCATCCCGAGCTGATTCTCGACGTACGAGCGATTCTGGTAGGCCTTCGCGAAGTCGGGGTAGAGCTCGATCGCACGGTCGTAGTCTGCGAGCGCGCTCCTCCAGCGGCCGAGCTCGATCAGGCAGGCAGCTCGGTTGAAGTAGGCGAGGACATTGCGCGGGTTGATGTTGATGACCCGGTCCATGTCGTCGAGCGCGCCTTCGAAATCGCCGACCTGCATGCGGATGAGGCTGCGGTTGTAGAGGGTCAGGGCGTTTCCGGGCTCATAGCTGAGGACAGTGTTGAGATCGGCCATGGCCCCGATATAATCCTTCGTCTCGTAGAGCATGATCGCGCGGTTGAAGTACGCGATAGTGTTGTCCTGATCCAGGGTAATCGCCTGATTCATGTCTTCGATCGCGCTTTCGTAATTCTCCTGGGCTGCGTAGAGGCGGGCGCGGCGGATGTAGCCTTCCGGCTCATAGCGGTCCAGTCTGATGGCTTTGTTGTAGTCTGACAGCGCTTTCAGGGTGTCTCCGAGGAAGAGGTAGCTAGCTCCGCGGTTTAGGTAGGCTGACGGATCACTGCTGTTTTGGCGTATGTAGCGGTCGAAGTCTGCGACCGCATTGTCGAAGCGCTGGGCAAGGAAATAGGTGACGCCGCGGCTGAAATAAAGGCCTGTGAAGCCTGGCCTAAGGTCGATCGCTTTCTGGAGGTCGTCAAGGGCGTCGTCGTACTCTCCGGCGTTGCTTTTTGTAATCGCGCGGTAGTGATAGCCGTTGGTAAAGAGGGGATTGATCCTTACGGAGCGGTCGAAGTCTTTTCGTGCACCGCGGATGTCTCCGAGATTATACTTCGCGATTCCGCGGTAGAAGTAGGTCCAATAAGCATTTGTGTCCAGATGGGCGAGGATGTTGAACTGCTCGATAGCCTGGGCGTATTTACCGTCCTGAAGGGCGATTCGGCCGCGGAGTTCCAGGACTTCAGTGTTCCATTGGGCGCCTGCTGTAATGCACAGAAAGGCGGCCGCGATAACTGCTGCCGCTTTTCTTAGATATTTGCCCGTTGGTATCACAATTTTTGCTTATTTTTGCTATCCAACAAATATAACATTATTCGTGCCCAAATTGAAGTTTTCGGTAAAAATAATTGTTCTTGCGTGTGCGCTCGCATTCTGCGCACCCGCGGGAGCGTGGGCACAATCCGCTGATTCTCTGCTTTTTGAAGAGTCTCCGTTCGACGTTATGCCGGAGGGGCCTTCGTCGCCTCTTTCTGCTGCTAGTCTTCGAGAGAGCGTAGAGATACTCTGCGATCCCATTTTTGCGGGGCGCGGTACCGGAACAGACGGCGCTCGCTACGCTGCAGGCTGGATACGCGACATGTTCGAAAACGCCGGCCTAAGACCTTACGAGGAAAACTGGTATCACGAATTCCCGGTCAGGGGCTCCAAGGGGCGTAATGTAGTGGGCTTCCTTCCCGGAAAAACGGGGAAGTGGATAGTAGTTGGAGCGTATTATGATGGTCTCGGAGTTATTTCCGGAAAGACCTACCCCGGCGCGGACTCCAACGCGTCCGGCGTAGCGGCGCTGATCGCGCTGGCGCATTCAGTCCGTCGCGATTGCCGCGACGGAATTATCTTCGTCGCCTTCGACGCGCGCAGCCGCGACTACGCCGGAGCGCGCCATCTCCTCGCCGAACTCAAATCCAACGGAATAACTCCCAGCCTAATGATCAGCCTCGATATCCTAGGCAGTACCCTCGCTCCGGTAGGGAAGCGCAATCCCCGCTCCCTGATGGCTCTGGGCGGAAAGCCATGGGCTCAGTCGCTGCGCAAATGCGCCGCGATAGGTCAGCTGGATCTTTATTTCGACTACTACAAGAGCGAAAACTTTACGAATCTATTCTATAACAAGATAGGCGAACAGACCGTGTTCATGAAGGCCGGAATCCCCGCCGTGGTCTTCACTTCCGGTATTACCATGAACACCAACCACGAAACCGACACCCCCGAAACCCTCGACTACGAGTCCCTCCGCGCCCGCGTGCTTAGTATCTCCCGCTGGCTTAATATTGTCGCATCAAAATGAAAGACGGAATGATTCAGATGGCTATGGAGGGAATCCACGCAGGGTTTCCCTCGCCGGCGCAGGATTATATGACGGGTGTCATCGACCTGAATAAGGAGTTGGTGAAGCACCCGGAATCGACTTTCTACGGTAGGGTAGTAGGAGATTCTATGATCGATGCGGGAATCTGCGAAGGGGATGTCCTGGTAATAGATAAGTCTCTGGAGCCCTCCGAGGGCGATATGTGTGTCTGTTTTGTCGACGGCGAATTCGCGTTGAAGTTCGTATCGTTCCACGAACCGGGCGCTGGCTCTGCTGCTGGCGCCGCGTCACGCTCTCGCACCGCCGTTCGCGAAATCCGCAAAGCTCCCGTCTCCTACAACATTCTGGACCGCCGCGACATCTGGCTCCTTCCCGCCAACCCCAAGTACAAGCCCATCCACATCCAGGAAGGCAACGACTTCTCCATCTGGGGAGTCGTCACCTACGTCATCCACAAAACGAAATAGGTTTCCGACAAGGTGAAGCCAGACGATGTGCCCCACAACATGCTGTGGCAGACTAGGTCTGGCTTCATACCCCGATTTCGGCCTGTGAAGCCAGACTGCCTGCCTCACACGGGCTTCTGATGGGGGTGGGCTGGCTTCATCTTGGCGAAAATTGTTCGGAAATCGCCTGGAGAGGAAGGGAAGATGCAAGATTGGGGTCGGGCAAGACGGAAAAAGGGCCGAGGAGTCCCGCTGAGAGAGTGGGTGATACGGGTTATTTCGGGGTGCGGCGGGAGCGGAGGTCGGCGGTGGCGGTGAAGAAGACGTCGGCGCTGGAGTTCAGCGCGGTCTCCACGGAGTCCTGGATCACGCCGATGATGAAGCCGACCGCCACCGCCTGCATCGCGACATCGTTCCCGATTCCGAGGAAGGAACAGGCGAGGGGAATCAGCAAGAGGGAACCGCCGGCCACACCGGAGGTCCCACAGGCTGCGAGGGTGGTGATCACGCACAGCAGGAGAGCGGCGCCGAAGGTGACCTCCACGCCGATGGTGCCTGCGACAGCCAGCGCCATCACCGTGATGGTCACAGCCGCGCCGTTCATATTGATGGTTGCCCCAAGCGGTATGCTCACTGCGTAGAAATCCTCATCGAGGCCGAGTTTCTTGCACAGGGCCATGTTGATGGGGATGTTCGCTGCGGATGAGCGGGTGAAGAATGCGTTGAGGCCGCTTTCGGCAAGACATTTCCAAAGTAGCGGATAGGGATTGCGACCGGTCACGATGAACGACCACAAAGGATTCAGCAAAACCGCGTTGCACAGCATACATCCTACCAGCAACAGAACCAGTTTGCCGTAAGTAGTGAAGATTTCCAGCCCGCTCTGTGCGACAGCCGAATAGACCAGGCCCAGAATTCCGAACGGGGCGAACTGGATTATCCATTTAACTACGACCGTGATCACATCTGCGAAATCGCTGACAACCTGCACGGTCGCAGGAGAGGCAAGAAGCTTTAGTCCTACCCCAAATAGAATGGCCCAGAAGAGTATTCCTATATAATTGGCATTGACCAGAGAGGCTACTGGATTCGCAACCATATTGGTAAGGAGGTTGGTGAAAATATCACCCAGCGCTCCCGGAGCGGAACCTGCTGCACTCTGCTGCAACTGGAGCGTCACGGGGAAGAGTTTGCTTCCCGCCACTGCGACCAGGGCGGCGGCGAGCGTGCTCAGAAGGTACAGCGCAATCACGGTGCGGAACCGGGCACCCAGGCCGCCGCCCGCCCTCGCGATCGAAGCCATCACCAACACGAAAACAAGTATCGGAGCAATTGCCTTCAACGAACTCACGAACACCGTCCCGAGCACTCCCAGCCAAGTCCACGAAGGGGCCGAAAGCCCGAGAATAGCACCAATAATGAGACCTCCCAGAATTCGGAGGACAAGACTCATTTCGGACCATTTCCGAAGAGCTGCGCCTATCTTACTCATAATTCAAAGGAAATGCACTGCAAATCTGCGGAGGAGCCGCCTACCAGGAGGTCCCAGGAGCCACGGATGGGAATCATGTCCTGAGCGTCAGGAGACCAGTTCAGGAAGGTCTCGTCATTAAGGGTAAACGCGACTTCGACTGTCTCTCCGGCGGGGATAAGTACGCGCTGGAAGCCGCGGAGGCTCTTCAGCGGACCGTCGGCGTCGTTAGGGCGACGGACATAGAGTTGGACGACCTCCTCGGCATCTATGGCGCCGGAGTTGGTGACGGGCACAATCAGTTTGCGGCCCTTCACAAAGGCGGAACCGTAGTCGAAGGTGGTGTAACTCAGACCAAAGCCGAAGGGGAACAGCGGCTCGCCCTCGAAGTAACGGTAAGTGCGGCCCTTCATCGAATAGTCCTCAAAATCAGGGAGTTGCTCGACGTTCTTGTAGAAAGTTAAAGGAAGTTTTCCGGAAGGGGAGACCTCGCCAAGAAGCACGTCCGCGATGGCGTTTCCTCCCTCCTCGCCAGGATACCAGGCCTGCAGTATTGCGTCGCAACTCTCGGTCTCAGGCACGAGTCCCATCGCGGAGCCGGAGAAGTTCACAAACACCACCTTCTTGCCGGCGGCGTGGAGCGCGGCGAGCAGCGAACGCTGGACCTCGGGGAGTTCCAGCGAAGTGCGGTCGCCGCCCCTGAATCCGGGTACCTCGACCGGCATTTCTTCTCCCTCAAGTCTGGGGGAGATGCCTCCCGCGAATATTACCACGTCTATGCCCTCAAGCGCCTTGAGAACAGATGCCACGGGCGCGGCAGGGCCCACCAGCGGACAGCCTTCCAGAACGGGGATGCCGGGCAGGCGTTCGCGCAGAGCGTCGGCCAGGGTGACGGTGAGGTCGGGGATGGGGTTGTAGTTGCCCCACATCATCTCTCGATCGTCCGCATTCGGGCCGACGAGGGCCGCGCGAACGCCCGGCTTCAACGGCAGTACGCCATCCCTGTTTTGCAGAAGCACAAGAGTCTCCAGAGCCATCTTGCGGCTCAGAGCCAGGTGCTCAGGCCCTTCGACTATTTCGTCGGACAGGCCGTCCCAAGGCGCAGTGTTACCGTCAAGTTCTCCCAGACGAATGCGGGCGGCAAGCAGGCGCTCGAGGCTGCGGTCCACGTCCGTCTCGCTCAGCAGACCTTCCGCAACTGCCTCGGGAATATGCACATACGAATCTCCGCACTCGAGGTCCGTGCCGGTGTGGATCGCTCCGGCCACAGCGTGCGCGGCATCGGGGGAGTAGCCGTGACGTCCCGGGACATAGACATCAGAAATCGCCCAGCAGTCGGAAACCACGAGGCCTTTGTAGCCCCATTCACCGCGGAGTATAGTATTGATAAGGTAATCGTTCAAGCCGCAGGGAACGCCGCGGAAACGGTTGTAGGCTATCATCACTTCGCTGACGCCCGCCTTCATCACAAGGTTCTTGAAAGCAGGGAGATAGGTCTCGCGAAGGTCGCGCTCGCTGACCTGGGCGTCGAAGGTGTGGCGACTCCATTCAGGTCCTGAATGCACTGCGAAATGCTTGGCGCAGGCGTGGGCTTTGAGTACCCGCGCGTCCGCCGGGCCCTGGAGACCGCGAACCACCGCCATACCGAGCTGCCCCGTCAGGAACGGGTCCTCGCCGTATGTCTCCATACCCCGGCCCCAGCGCGGGTCGCGGAAAATGTTGATGTTCGGCGTCCAGAAAGTCACGCCCTGATACCAGCCCGCCTCGCCCTGAGCGAGCGCCTGGCGGTTCTTCACGCGGCCTTCGTCGCTTACGGCCGTGAACACCTCGCCGACCAACTGAGTGTCGAACGAAGCGGCCATCGCTATCGGCATGGGGAATACCGTGGCCTTGCCGTTGCGCGCGACGCCGTGAAGCGCTTCGTTCCACCAGTTGTAGGCCGGAATGCCCAACTCGTCGATAGGAGATGATTGATGCGCCATCAGCGCGGTTTTCTGTTCTATGGTCATCTGTGCGACCAGTTCCTTTGCCCGCTGCTCGGGAGTGGGGGAGCAAGCAAGTGCCGCAAAGGCTAAAAGTGTCAGCGCTATTCTTTTCATAAGTGACTACAAGATACCGATTAATTGCTATTTTTATATGCTGAAAAAAATATTTTTATGAAAAAAATTCTTTTAGGCCTGGTTTTTCTCGCCTCCGCGTGCTGTCCGTTCCGCCCCTTCACTTTCGTGCAGATGACAGACCCTCAGATAGGTTTCGAACTTAGCGAAGAACGCACTGACACCATGTTCAAGGCCGCTGTGGCCGAGGTTAACGCCCTCGATCCGGAACTCGTTGTGATGACAGGCGATCTCGTGAACTGGGCCTATTCGGACAAGCAGGATTCCATCTATTTCGCCGGCCGTGCGCTGATCAAAGCCCCCGTCTATGAATTGCCGGGCAACCACGACATCCGCACGGGCGACCCTGCGAGCCGCGAGCGTTGGGCGAGGCTCCATGGCCCCACGCGCTTCTCCGTCCGAAAGAACGGCTGCGCCTTCATCGGCATCGACTCGAACTGCATCAAGAACGGCGAGACGGAGCTCGAGCAAGAGCAACTCGAATGGCTGACCAAGGAACTGAAGGCCGCGAAAAGGGCACGCTACGTATTCGTGTTCATGCACTGCCCGGTCATCCGCCAGACGATAGACGAGCCGGAGGACTATTTCAACTTCTCCATAGACCAGCGTGAGCAGTATATCTCGCTCTTCAAGCAGTACGGCGTGGATGCCGTGTTCGCCGGGCATACGCATATCGACTATCGCACGGAATACGAAGGCATCCGCTTCTATGCCGCCGGCCCCGTGGGCTTCGCCTTCGACCGCGACCGCTCGGGCTACAATGTGGTCACCGTGGGCAGGGAAGGCTTCGAGGTGAAGTACGTGGAAACAAAACTCTAGAATATTGTTTATTTCGTAAACTATAATTATGTTTGCATAAGGTTTAGACTATAAACTTTTAAATAACATAATTATGAAAGCACTGCGAATTTTAACTGCTCTCGCCCTTGCGGCAGGGCTATTCGTTTCCTGTTTTGAAGAGAAAGATCAAGAACTCCTCACCCTGGACGAATTACTTGAGAAATCTAAGCAACTTAAGGGCAACACCTATGTGGTCCAGAAAAAAGGCGGCAAAGCGGAAACGCGTAGTTTCTCACAGGAATGGTCTATGTGGGAGCGAATGCCCATGACGGATCCCGAGACAGACGAGACGACACAGTATGTGACCCTCAGCCTGGAAGACGCGGACGCTGACGGCGGCACTAGGGGCGGCGCGTATTTCTGCCTTCCTGAAGCAGTCATCGGTAAGGTCCAGAGTATGACGGAAGAGTTCTTCAAGGAGAATCCCTGGGCAAGCGTAATGGCCTTTACCTTCAAGGATCCTGAGGCCGGACACACAGGCGGAGAGATTACTGCAAAGGCCGGAGGCGACGGAGAAGGAGCGATGTTCGGCAACATGAAACAGGATGGCAGCTGCAAGGTCCTCGTTCAGCAGGTCAGCGGAACCAAAGGCTACAGCGGCAACTATCAGGTGCTGTTCTATTTCGAATTCCACAATACCCTCTATACCTGGAATCAGGACACACTTGAATATGATGAAACTGACGACGGCGATTACATCATGTACGGCAATGCCATTGTCGAGGAATATTTCCCGCCGGTAAGGACTTTCACCCTCAAACCTCACGAGTTCTATCTCGGTTATGGCGGAGCCGGCCAGGTCCTCGAGGTGGAATACGAGCCCGCCAATGCGATATGGGACTGGGCAGACCTTGAGATAGACAGCAACACGGAGACATTCAATTACTATCCTGCAACACATACAATAGCGATTAATACACTCGCCCCTCACGCCGATGCCCACGTACTCGGAGTTCAGGTGAAGTTCCGTCTGAAGAGCAATCACAATGTCTACGACTACGTGTATGTGAATCTAAACGAGTCGCCACGCAATTAACACATAATTGTTTATCTTTGCCCCTGTTATGGAAGAAAACTTTGACGCTCTCGAAGTGATTGCCCGTACCAGGGGCAAAGTTAATATGGACGACAAGCCCACGGGAAAATATCTGTTCCCCCTCTGGGGCTGGCTGACCGCATTCTTTTATCTGCTGGGCTTCATCTTTGTCCATTTTCTTCACTGGGAGTGGGGAATATGGATGTGGATAGGCATCCCGGTTATAGGCGTGCCGGTGATGATAGCTATCATCAAGAAAGACCATGAGCGCACGCATATGCGTACGAGGCGTTCGAAGCTCGTTCTTGATTACTGGGTTTTCGCCGCCTGCGCGATAGGAATCGGCGGGTTCACCTTCGGGTTCGCGGGAATCTATGAGATGATCGAGAATCCTGTCATCTGCATCCTGGTGGGAATGGGCGCGTTCATCACGGGAGAGGAAGTGCGTTTCAAGCCTATGACAGTCGGCGGCATCGCCGGCGCGTCGCTGGGACTCTGCTCGTTCCTTCTTCAGGGAGTTTTATGGCCATGGCAGATGCTATGCGTGGTGATGACGGCCGTCGTGTCGCTGATCATCCCCGGATATCTTTTTGAGAATAGAGTAAAGGATGGAATTTAAGGACCTTGACCCGCTGATTCACAATGAGTTAAGGCTCAAAGTGATGGTCGCGCTGGATTCCCTGGACGACGCGGACTTCGTGTACCTGAAAGGACTCACGAAAGCCACGTCCGGGAATCTGTCCGTCCAACTCACGAACCTCGAACAAGCGGGATACATAAAGGTGTCCCGCAGCGGGGAAGGGCGCGGGTCGCACACTGTCTGCCGCATCACCCGCAAAGGGACCAAGGCGCTGGAAGATTACCAGCGAGCCCTTCTGGGGTATTTCTCGAAGAAATAACTCTCACCACGGGATTTCGTCGCTTCGCTCCGACATCCCTGCCACGCTGCGCGGGGCTTTGCAAATCAGCATCAAAAAAGCGCAATCGAGTGAACTCGTTGCGCTTTTTTGCTACAGTTTTGCGGTGAGTGAGGGATTCGAACCTTAGTTTCGAATGGTTCCAAACGTCTAATAAAGTGGCTGATTTACAGCCTATTAAATGTAATACGATTTCTGGCGATTTATTTTGATTTCTCATTTCATGTGCGTAAATTTGTGCGTAAGTCATAGAAAAACGAGATATGTCAGTCAAGTATTATCTGGATAAGCGAGAAAGCAAACTCACTAAGGAGCGCCCTATCAGAATCTCCGCTGTTGTTAATGGCACCCGGATTCTCTCTACCACTGGATATAGTGTCAAGATGAAATCCTGGGATGAGAAGGCGCAGCGCGTCAAGCCTCACCAAATGAATGCCAAGAAGCAGACTGCGGCTCAGATAAACAAGTACCTCAACGGAGTCGAAGGCGTGGTATTGGATTTTGAGAATAACTGCAAGACCCGCCCTTCTCAGGAGAAACTGAAGGAAGTCATTCTCAGTTACAATCCCAATGCTGATCCAGATGACGGTGAGACTTTGACTGAGCCTCGCCGTCCTTCCGCGATGCATTACTTTGAAGAGTTTATCCGTGATGAAAGTATCTCCAATCAATGGACGCCTGGTACCAAACAAATCTGGGATGCTTTCAAAAAGCACCTTGAAGTTGTTGTTAAACAGCAATCGTTGGATTACTTCAACGATGATGGTATCAAGGCTTTTATCCGTCACTTGCGAGTCAATGCCGATATGCAGGAAAACTCCGTTCAGAAGCATTATCTCAATCTGCGCTGGTTCCTCAACTGGGCAATCCGGCGTGGCTATGCATCTGAGAAGGAAATCGGTAAGATTCAGCCTAAGTTCAAACTGGTAGACAAGCCCATCATATTCCTGACGAAAGAAGAATTGCTCAAGTTGTATAACTACGTGATTCCGGCCAATGGGTCCAAGGTCAAGCTCCATAACTATGATGGGAATGAATATGAGAAAGTGGTTCACGATGCCGGTCCTCTAGCTAAAACCCGGGACATGTTCTGTTTCTGCGCCTTCACCAGCTTACGCTACTCTGATATGGCCAATCTTAAGCGTACGGACATTGCCGGGGATACAATGTACATAACCACCCAGAAAACCCACGACAGGCTTCCTATCAACCTCAACTCTTTCGCCAAGGAGATTCTTGCCAAGTACGAAGATCAGCGCTTCCCGGATGGTGCCGCCCTACCAGTCATCTCCAACCAGAAGATGAATGACTACCTTAAGAATCTCTGCGAACTCTGCGAATTCAACACGCCTATTACCACTGTTACCTATCGGGCTGGAAAAAGAGAGGAAACCACAAAGCCAAAATACGAACTCATCGGTACTCACGCCGGCCGCCGCACCTTCATCTGCTTCGCCCTGGCCTCCGGCATTCCGCCTCAGGTGGTGATGAAATGGACCGGCCACTCCGACTATAAAGCCATGAAACCTTATATCGATATCGCCGAAAAAGTCAAGGCGGAGCAGATGGCTATCTTTGAAAAGAATTTGAAGCGATAAAGGTTATTCACAACGAAATAATATAAACACACCAGACTTATGAGACTGACTAGTTCTTCTTTCTTTCATTTTGCAAAAGACTTTGACACTATCAAAGCAATTCTGATAGACGGGTTTAAAGTATTCTATTGTTTGGAAGAGATTTACTCAACACAAAAAAGAGTTCAACATATTGGTGTCCCGATGGTTAGCTTTTGCGATATTCCCTTGAACTTTGTGGCGGATAATAATTATGGGTGCTACGCAATAGGGATGAAACGTTCATGGGGTGTGGCACATCAATTGGTGCCGGTTAGCTACTATCCCAACAACAAAGAGTGCTTCTCTACTAAAGCAATTATTCAAGCTACAAATGATTTTATTCGCAATAGAAGTGACGCTGAAAAATACCGGGTTCTGGGTTATTCCAAGCCGATGTATAAAATAATCCCGCCACGCGATTCGGGTATTTCTATCGATAATTACAAGGAGAGAGAGTGGAGGAAGGTGTATGCTTCTCTGCCTCCAAATGTATGGAAAACGGAAGAAGAGTACAAGTCGTATCGTGGAAAGAAAAATACGCCCAAGAAACAGGTCGGGACCTCGTTGAAGTTTGGCGCTGAAGACATAGATTTTATTCTTATACGCGAAAAAGACCGCAAAGATATGATAGACTTTATCATGAGAGGAGGCTTTCATTATCTTGGTGGGAAAACAGTTGTTCCAGTAACATCAGAGGACAAAGAATTACTATTAACTAAAATAGTTTCTTTTGATAGTCTGATTACCAATTTGTAATCTCAGTAAAATATCATTTAAATAATGCTATAATCCGAGATAAAGATAATGCCGAAATAATTGAGTATAGAATTGAAAATACTTGTAACTTTGTGGTATAGATACTTCGCAATATGGACGAAAAAGAAATAAATGCCATTATTAGAGACATTCAAGCTTCACCAACAGAATGTGAGTGGGTGGAGATTAAGCATGATAACGAGGATCCTGAATCTGTCGGAGAATACGTCTCAGCCTTGGCGAATGGTGCGGCATATATGGGACAATCCCGGGGCTTCATGGCTTGGGGGTTGGATGATAAAACGCATCAAATAGTTGGGACTAAGTTTAACCCTAAGACTGCGAAGTATGGGAATGAGGAACTGGAGAATTGGATATCACGTGGCTTAAGTCCGCGCATTGACTTCTCTTTCCAGGAAATAACCCTTCCTGAGGGCCGGGTTGTCGTGATGATGATAGATTCTGCAGGAAATACACCTGTTAAGTTCAAGGGAACTGCTTACATTCGTGTTGGCACGTACAAAAAGAAGCTTGCCGATTATCCTGAACGTGAAAGAAAAATATGGCAGAATACCCAGAACAGCTCATTTGAAACGAAGATTGCAAAGTCTGCCGTATCCGATGATGAGGTTTTGGCACTTCTGGATTATGCCAAAATTTATAGTTTGTTGCATTTGCCATTCCCCGATTCGAAGGCCGCAATTATTGACAAGTTGGTCGAAGAGCAGTTAATCGTTAGAAGGCAATCGTGCTTTGACATTACGAATCTTGGCGCTATCCTGTTCGCAAATGATTTAAAACAATTTGAACTGCTGGCGAGAAAGGCAGTTAGGGTTATTTTCTACAAGGAGAACAATCGGATTAACGCCATCAAAGAGCAAGTGGGCGGTAAAGGGTATGCTGTAGGATTTGAGGGGCTTGTTGACTATATCAGTGCTAATCTCCCCGTTAATGAGGAAATAGGAAAAGCACTTCGCAAGGAGATTCCAATGTATCCACCTGTCGCCATTCGCGAGTTTGTGGCCAATGCTTTGATTCATCAAGATTTCTCCATAGGCGGTTCTTCTCCGATGATAGAAATATTCCCAAATCGTATGGAAATCACAAATCCAGGCAAGCCATTGATTGATGTTTTTCGTTTCATTGATCACGCTCCTATTAGCAGGAATGAAAAGCTTGCCTCGTTGATGAGAAGGATGAATATCTGTGAAGAACGAGGTAGTGGAATTGACCGTGCTCTTCTTCAGTGCGAGATTTACCAGCTTCCCGCACCAGACTTCCAGCGTGACGAGTTGTTTACCAAGGTGATTATGTTTGCTCCGATGACTCTTCGCCAGATGAATAAAGAAGATAAGCGCAGGGCTTGCTATCAACACTGCTGCTTGGAGTATCTTTCCGGCAAAAAGATGACCAATGAGAGTTTTAGAGGACGTCTCAACATCAGTGATGAGAATTATTCAATAGCGTCGCGTATTATTTCCGACACTATCGCTGCAAAGTATATCAAATTAGATGACGCAGTAGCTTCTTCCAAGAAGTATGCGAGGTACGTTCCATTTTGGGTGTGATCTTATGTGACCGTTATGTGACTGAAGCTCTTTGCTGTATCGTTAAGTGATTGATATTCAGCGCGGTATTTATGTGATGGTTATGTGATTAAGCTCTCGGAAACTATGCCCCACAACGACAAACATTACCAAAAGCTCCTACGGACCTACAAGTTCGTAATCAAGATGGTGTTGGCGGCCCTGTTCGTGCTGGCCGTCGGCCTGTCGCTCATGTGGCTTTTCGGCCGGCTTGGTGGCAGTTTCATTAGCCGAGGCTGGCAAGTGTTTTTCATCATTGTCTTTGCCCTTCTTGTCGCCGGTCTCCAGATTCCCGGGTATATCATGGACATCCGGAAGATTGATATGGACAATCCATCTCCTGCTCAACCCCAGAACCCCAAGCCCTATGCCGCCATCCTGGAAAAAGCCAGAAAAGAAGACCTCATCGACGAGGACAACCGCCTCCAGGTCCCGCGTTCCGATTTTGTCCGCTTCATAGTGAAGAACGGTTACTTCAAATCATACCGGAAGGAGAATTGGAAGGTAATGGACAATGTTCTCAATGACTGGCGCACCGGAGTGCCCATTTCAGCCGATCAACTGGCTCAAACCTACCAAGACCTTCAGGCTCGCGGACAGTTCTGATAATCAAGTCTATTCGAATCTATTCGGCATCTATCTTGGTCTATTCTTGGCCCCGATAGATGCCGTTTTCGTTCATCATAGTTTCCTTTGTGCCAGCAATCCTCCGGGGAAGATGAGTGCCGAACCGGATGAAGAAAGCCAAGTGCAAAACCAGGCGAATCACTCAGCGCCCTGGCACGCACACCATCAAGTCCTACTTAAACTATGACACACGGATTTGACCTCGCCCGTCCCCTGGGTGCAATGACAATAGGGGAATTCCTGGAGATGTTTGATGAACACCTTCGCACCGATAACAGCCAGACCATGCCCGCTCAGACCGGCGTAGTGCAAAAGCACCTTGTCTACGGACTTCGTGGCATTCAGGAACTCCTGGGTTGCTCCCACAAGAGCGCCCAGTACTACAAAGACCACGTCATCAGCGGTGCCGTCAGCCAGAACGGAAGGAAGATTGTGGTCGATGCCGATAAAGCTCTGGAACTCTTTAACCAGCGGAGGGCCAAGTAATGAGTCTCAACGATATTGATCCCATCGCCGCCATCACGGCGGAGATAGAGAAGGCCGAGGCCGAATGGGCCGCCAAAGCCAAAGGAAATCCATCACTACCATCAAAACCATCATCTCCATCACCGGCCCTCTCCGGGAATCAGTATCAGGAAGACTCCCTTGATGCCAATGATGGAACTGATGGAAACGATGGGAACATCCTCATGCCCACTTTCTACAGCAAGGTTAAGGACCAGCTTCCGCCCTTCCTCCAGAAAGTAGCCGATATCAGCGACTCAGAGGCTGATGCAGATATGCTAATCCTGGGCACCCTTGCAGCCATATCGGCCTGCCTGCCCAACATCTATGCCATCTACGCACGCCGGGAACTCTTCACCAACCTCTACCTCTTCGTCACCGCCCGCGCCGGCAGCGGCAAAGGCCGACTCTCCCTCTGCCGTGCCATTGTGGACCCCATCCACGAAGAGCTGAGGGCCGAGAGTAATCGTCTGGAAGAACAGTTCCGGCTAGAAAAGGAGCAATACAAGCGCCAGAAGAAAGGAGATGGCATCCCGGAACCCACGCCACCACCCATCCGCCTTCTCTTTATCCCGGCCAACAGCAGCGCTACCGCCGTCTACCAGGCCCTCAACGAGAACGACGGCCAGGGCCTCCTCTTCGAGACCGAAGGCGACGTCCTTGCCGCCAGTTTCGGTCAGGACTTTGGCGATTTCTCCCAGGGCCTCCGCCAAGGCTTCCAGAACGAGCCTATCTCTTACCTTCGCCGCACGGAAAGGGAATACGTCTGCATCAAGCAGCCCCGTATCTCCACCATCCTCTCCGGTACGCCCCAGCAGGTTACCAACCTGATGACCAGTGTGGAGAACGGTCTCTTCTCTCGCTTCCTCTTCTATTGCCTGGACAAACCCCTCGTCTGGCTCGATGTCCTGGACGAAGGAAATGGAGAGCCCCTGGACGACCATTTCAAAGTCCTTGGCAGCCAATTCTTCGCTTTCTATCACAGCCTGCAGAAGAACGCCCGCATCAAGATTCGCCTTACGGCAGAGCAGGGCTATGACTTCAACAAGCACTTCGACCAGGTCCAGACCGAATACTATGCCATCTTTGGGGACGATACCATCGCTTCCGTCCGCCGCCTGGCGGTAAGCACATTCCGCATCACTATGATTCTCACTGCCCTTCGGATGATGGAAGACTGTGACTTCTCCGCCCTCCGCCACGTCCGGGACGATGACTACACCACCGCCATGACCATCAGCTCCGTCCTTCAGCAGCACATGCTCCGAGTCATCAGCGAACTGCCCAAGAAAACAACGCCCCGGATTCCCGTCGGCCAGACCAAAGATACCATCCTCCTCCAAACCTTCTGGGATAATCTCCCCGATGAGTTTGAAGCTAAGGACTTCAAAGAGATTGCCTCTTCCATAGGTCTAACCATCCCCACCGCCGAGCGCTATATTCGCGCCTGGACAGGAACAAGCTTGGAGAAGGTGGTGAGAGGGAAGTATAGGAAGCGGAAATTATAACTGTGTGTTAATCAATCCCTTGCGTATAATTTCCAATTATTTCGGGGAAAATCGCTAAATTTGTCATCATAACACAGCGCGAAAAATAATGGCCCAATCCGTAGAACCCCAGATAGCCGACCTTGCAAACGGCTGGCTTAAGCAATACAAGCTCAAATATTTCATCGAGCAGGATGCACCCAATGCAGAGATTAAAAATGCTCTGCAGGAATATGAATCCAAACAAGGGGGATCAGGAGGAAACAGGCCCGATTGCAATTTGATACTGCAAGACAGCGAGGGTAAATGGTGGCCGATTCTCATTGAATATAAAGGCCATAAAGATAAACTTGCCAAATTGGACTCCGAAGGCCATGTGGCTAATCGTAATGCAAAGGGGCAGCCCGAATACAAGAATATCAGTCAATATGCTGTAAACGGTGCCGTTCATTATGCAAATGCAATTTTGCATTATACAACGTACGAACACGTTATTGCTATTGGAATAACCGGTTACCGGGATGAGGCAACAAAAGAGCTGCACCATGAGATTGGCGTATATTATGTCGGCAAAAACAACTACGGTGCTGGCCAGCGAGTAGACAATTATACAGACCTTTCATTTCTCGCCCAGAAGCATTTTGAGGAATTCATCGAAAAGGTCAGAAACTTAAGCCTCACCCCAGAGGAACTCGAGAAACTCAAACAGCGTCGCGAACAAGAAATCAATATCAGTCTCGTAAAGCTGAATAATGACATCTACCAGAGTGAGAAGGGTATTTCCGAAAGCGGAAGGGTTTATCTAGTGGCAGCGACTATTATTGCAACGCTTGGTATTCCGGGAAAGGTCAAGCCTCTAGAGAAGGCCGATCTCAAATCAAGCAAAGAGCAAGGGAATCGTGATGGCGATATAATCGTCCGGAAAATCGAAGCATTTCTTTCGGAGAAGAATATCCCCAAAGACAAGCAGGGGCTTATTGTCCGTACGCTGCAAAACACGCTTACCACTGACAACATTAACCGTCCTGTTGATGGAGAAAGTCAGCTAAAAAGGGTATTCTGCAAAATTGTAGATGACCTGGGCATCTATTACAAAATTGGATTGTCTACGGACTTTACCGGACGTCTGTTCAACGAGATGTACCAGTGGCTTGGATTCACTCAAGACAAGCTTAATGATGTGGTTTTGACACCATCATATGTGGCAACGCTTTTGGTTCGTCTAGCGCGTGTGAATAGAAATAGCTATGTCTGGGATTTCGCAACGGGTAGCGCAGGTTTGCTCGTGGCGGCGATGAATGAAATGCTTGCCGACGCCAAGGATAACATCCATTCGCCTGAAGAACTTCTGGTCAAAGAAGCCACTATCAAAGCAAAGCAACTGCTTGGACTTGAGATTCTGGAGAACATCTACATGCTGGCTATCCTTAACATGATTCTCATGGGAGACGGTTCTTCGAACATCCTTAATAAGGATTCCCTTCAGGATTTCGATGGTAAATATGGTTTCGGTAATACGAATGAGGAATTCCCAGCGGATGCGTTTGTGCTTAATCCGCCGTACTCGGCCCCAGGGAACGGAATGGTCTTCGTGGAAAAAGCATTGTCAATGATGAGCCATGGCTATGCGGCTATTATTATCCAGAATTCTGCTGGTAATGGAAAGGCTGCCGATTATAATCGTCGCATTTTAAAGCACTCTTCTCTACTCGCGAGCATTAAAATGCCGATAGACTTGTTTATTGGGAAAAGTTCTGTCCAAACCAACATTTATGTTTTTCGCGTTGGTGAGGCCCATCAAAAAGATGATATCGTTCGCTTTATTGATTTTAGTAACGATGGGTATACTCGTTCTAACCGCAAAAAGGCAGCCGTAAATCTTCGTGACACAGATAACGCACGTCAGAAATACCAAGAAGTCGTCAGCCTTGTGAGAAACGGGAGGGCTGCACTTCATTATATCGAAGAAAAAGACTTTTATGAAGGCCATATCGATCCGTTAAGTGGCTCAGATTGGAACCAGACGGCACCTGTTGATACTCGTCCAAAACTGGAAGATATCAATCGCACAATTTCTGATTATCTGGCTTGGGAAGTTTCTAATTTACTGAAAAATAAAACGGAGGACAGCCTGGGAAAACTATAGCCCCACTTGACGATAGGCTCAAGATAGTTAAGTGGGGCGAATTTAAGCTCGGAGACCTCTTTGAGATTAGTAGCACAAATAGTTTCAATGCGGACAGGCTTACCTATGGTAGCACGTATGATTATGTGACACGTACTTCTTTGAATCAAGGAGTACTCTGTTCCACAGGCTTCGTTAATCAAGAGAACATCAATCCTGCAGGCACTTGGAGTCTTGGACTGCTGCAAATGGATTTCTTTTACCGTAACAAGCCGTGGTATGCAGGTCAATTTGTGCGAAAAATCACTCCCAAGATTAGTATTTCAAGTGGAGCAAGATTGTTCTTTCAAGCGTTGCTTAATATGCTGAAACACAAGTTGTTGCAGGTGCTCGTGCGCAATGTTGATGATACTTTTAGAAATTCCACAATCAGTATTCCTATAAACAATGATGGTGGGATTGACTTCAAGTTTATGGAGGGTTTTGTGCACGAACTCGTAGAAATGCGCATGCGCAAACTTGAGGCATATTTATCCGCCACCGGGCTTAAAGATTATATTCTTACTGCCTCTGACCACTCTGCCATTGAAGAGTTCAATGACTTCCGTTGGGGACAGTTCCGGATGCAAGACTTGTTCGAAAGGATTAAAACAAAGAAACTACCTTACAAAGCAAAAGACCTTCCTTCTGAGCCACAGGGTAGTAATATTCTCCCTTGCCTGACGTCCAGTTTTATGAACCAAGGGTTGAATTACTATGCCCCCATTACCGGAGCCACAATACTGAGAAACGTAATCTCGATACCATCAAATAGCGACGTATATAGGGCATATTATCAGTCAAATGATTTTACCGTCCTCTCGGATGCCTACGCCATTCGATGGAAAGATGAAAGCGTCCAACTTAATTCTAAGCAATACTTGTTCCTTGTCGCAAGCATAAACAAGGTCACGGATTTACCTGTATTCTCATATAAGAATAAATTAGGCGGCTGGCATGTGGTCAAAAACAAATACATTACCCTTCCCGTCAATGAATCTGGACAGCCTGATTTACAGAAGATGGAGGCCCTCGTCGGGGCTCTTCAGAAGATAGTCATCGAGGATGTGGCCAAATACACGGAACGCAACCTTGAAACAACTCGTGGCGTGGTAAACAAAGAGGTGGATTCTCCAGCAAAGAAGAAGGTTTATCCTATTTTCCCGAATTATCGCCCCGGTTATATTCCCATCTATTCTCTTCGAGCCGCATGCGGCCGTTTTGAGAATGATGAGGTGCCCGAAGTTGAAGGCTGGATCGATGCGTCTGGACTCGGTTTCTCCCCAGACAAGGATAAGCATTTCGTTATCTACGCCAAAGGAGATTCCATGATACCCAAAATACATGATGGCGATCTTTGTGTATTTGAATGGTACAAAAGCGGTTCGCGTGAGGGAGAAATTGTACTCACGCAAAGCAGCGATTATGACCCGGATTATGACGGCAAATACACCATCAAGCGTTACCATAGCGAAAAACTGATATCAGATGATAATTGGCAACATACTAGTATTCAATTATTGCCACTTAATCCAGATTATGATACGATAGATTTATCCCTTAATGGCGATAGCGAGTATCGGACTATTGGTGTCTTAAAGGCCGTTTTTGATATGTACGGTGGAGGTTCTTGATAAGCATTGTATGGAGTTATTTTTGGTTTTTACAATACAGTAATGGGAATAAATGCTTTATCAAATATGTGTTATTGAAAGCATCGATCAACTCCAAAAGAATGGGAAATCTGGCAATTGAAGGAATGGATATAAGGATTTAATTTGCTGGATAAGTATTCGGAGCATCATTCAAAGACAAGGATATTAGAAGTATTGTCACTTATAAGAAGAGCTACGCGTATTTTATAGTTTTATATCAAATGGCACGTTCAAACTATGCACTTATTTCGGCTTTGTATGCCGACAAGACTAGAGGTCTGTATTCGGACATCTACTTCCCGATTATAAAATATGCCATTGTTAAAATCTTCGGCAGTAAGGATACTGGTGATCATTATGCAACCTCCGATGATGTCCAAAAGGTTGTCTTTGAGCTCTTTGGAATTAGAATCCCACATGTCGTAATCGCAAAGACAGTACTAAAGTTGTCGCTCACTGAGACCGACAGCATTAGGCTGAATGTGTTTGAGGAGGGGAATACATTCCAAATTACAAGTGCGTTTTTTGATGAAGACGAGATTACATTTAAAGAACGTGAGTCTTCCTTTAACAAGCATCTGGTTGAGATTGAATCTGAATACAAAGCATTTGTTGAACGAGAGGGCATATGCGATAATGGTAAGACCTTTACAGAGTTTATTTCGAATAACACAGACAATATTCTCGGTTATTTTGAAAACGACTCTGAGGAACGAGTAGAAGAACAATATACATCCATAGTGTTTTTCCTTGAATACCTGAATCGTGAAAACCGTGAACTGTATAAGACTGCTAACCAGCTGTTTTGGGGAAGTGTAATAGCTGCCTTCCTCCAGAGTGACCGCCCTAATGTTCATGACGAAGAAAGAGGATGCGAGTCGGAGTTCTATCTAGATACATCTATTGCATTGGGCTTGTTAGATCTTTCTACACCGGAGAACGAATTGAGTGCTCGTGACGTTTGTGATATAATTAAGTCTTCAGGAGGAATATTAAAAATACATCCCGTGACGATAGAGGAGATGAAGGCTATTTTGGAATCAGTCGCTCAAAATGGTCCTTATCCAGGTACTAGTATCGCTAATGCCTGCTTTAGAAGGAATCTTCTTGCTCCGGAGATTACAAAGATTCGTCTCAATCTTCAAAAGGCGATTGAGTCAAAAGGTGTACAGATCTTTCCTTCTTCTTTGCCGGATTGCCGACGACAGGTGATGAGTCGATATAAGGGGAAACCTGTTCTGCGAGAACTTGCAGCTATTCGGAATGAAAATGTTGGAACGGAGGTCGTTCAGAGCCTTTATTTCTCAGATCAGTTCCGAGAGGCTCATGATATTTTTATGGATGACTATATTCAAGAGCAGAGAAAAGTAAGAAACGACAAGGAGAATGTATATTTTCTCACGACAAATATAGACCTTATTAATTTTTGCAAGAATAGGCATATGGATGCGAGTTTCATGATTTCAACCGGTAAGGTAATACTGGAACTCTGGATGCATAACGCCCAGCCAGCAAAAGTTTCCGCCAGCGCACTTACGGAAACCATGGCGCGTTGCCTGGATTTGCATAGATCAAAGGTGCGAGCAAAATTACATGAGGTGGCCCGATTCTTCAACCGCAATAAAGAAGAAGTAGCTCCTGAGGTGTATAATGAGTTCTTGCGACTTCTTTACCGTAGAGCGCGCAATGTTGTAGCTGCGGTAGATCAGGTTCCCGAAGGAGATTCTAAGGCATTTGCGCAGAAGCTTCAAGACTCCATCAGGGAGGACCAGTCGCACTATGAGGCAGTTAACAGTGAAATAAGCCGTGAGAAAGAATCACTAGAGGGTAAAATGCTTCAGCAGGGGAAAGAACTTACAGTCTTGTCAAAAGAATCAGAGCTAAAGTCTCAAGAGATTGGGAGTTTGAGGGAGAAGAATGAAGAACTGGCCGATCAAAATAGCAAGTTGGCTTCTGACCTTAAGGATGCAAAAAAAGAACTCCATTCTTCAAATGCAGAGAAAGCGAGGTTGAAAATAGAGAAGGAGCAATCAGATAGACTGAACACTCTCTATGGCGATAGGGATGATCTTTCTAATAAGTTAGTCCATCTAAAGGCGACGCTGGCACCTTTGGAGAAGGAGCGTAGTGATTTCTATAAATATAGGATTCCCTGGATTCTCATGATTTCGGGAATTGCTTCTATTCTCGCGTTTGTCGCACTTGTAATATTAGATATGACCAATGTACTGAAAATCAATTCGTGGGAGTTGTCTCTTGTACCTTTGGGCGGTATTTTAATTGCGGCATCTTTAACTCTTAACTCAGAAGATCGCAAGAAAAGCCGCAGGGAAAAAGCATATGCGGAGTGGGATAAAAACCATTCCAATTATCTACAATTAAAAGGGCAAATACGTGATATTGAGGAAAGACTTAGACAGACAAAAGAAGAAATCGGCAGTTTAATATCGTAGATAGAACCATTATTAGTGGGCGGCGCTAGCCACCTCTTGGTGCTCTCTATGTTAAAGCACTATGGCGGAGGAGTGCGGATCAATAATTGCTTCAATAATCAATTGGAGAGATAAGCGGTCAAGAGACTGTGCCCGGCGAGGCCGACCACAGACTCTTGCTGGTTAATGCCCCTCCGGCTCCCCACGGGGAGAGAATAATCGCCCGGGGGGGGGCGGAGTACCGGCGCGAACGTCAGTGCCCAGAGTCCGGGCACTTAACATAATCCCATCGGAATTGTGTAACAGCCGCCAGCACCGTCAGCTCTCCGCATCAAGAGAGTCGTATAGCGTACTCCCGTTCCCCGCAAAAACGTCCTACAGGGCAGCTGATTACACAATTCGGATTATGTTAAGTGTCTCCGGCGTCAAGGTGCGAAGGTCCCGCCTCCGAACCTCCCGGGCGAGGCGGCGGCAGGAATGGGCCTGGCGGCAGTGGTCGGGTTGAACTCGACCCTTTGCCAGCCCC
>CAJOJC010000007.1 GCA_905234775.1 uncultured Bacteroidales bacterium
TTCGGATACGAGATCAGCAAGACTCTCGCCTCCAGGGAGCGTGAAGTGGTGACCCCTCTGGGCATCGCTCGTCTCAACGTCCCCGACGAGCAGGTGGTAGTTGCCACCATCATGCGCGCAGGCCTTCCGCTCCACGAAGGAATTCTCAGCTGCTTCGATGCCGCCGAGAACGCTTTCGTAGCCGCATACCGCAAGTATGACAGCGAAGGTACCTTCCATATCCACACCGAATACTGCACCTGCCCCGACCTCGTAGGAAAGACCGTGATTCTTACCGATACGATGCTCGCTACAGGTTCTTCCATCGAAGTTGCTTACGAGGTCCTTCTGAAAGAAGGCGGAAAGTTTGCGAAACTCCACCTCGTCTGCCCCTTCGCCAGCGTTCAAGCCATCGACTACCTCAATAAGAAGATGCCTAAGGACACCGTCCTCTGGGTAGCCGCAATCGACCCTGAGCTTACAAGCCACTCCTACATCGTTCCCGGTCTGGGCGATGCGGGTGACCTTTGCTACGGTCCGAAACTGTAGATTCCGGATCAAGTCCGGAATGACGGTTAAATTTCTTTACGCAGACGGGCCAGCGGAATACCCAGCTGGTCGCGGTATTTCGCGATAGTGCGGCGGGCGACAATATAGCCCTTGGCGGCAAGCTCGGAGACTAGCTGCTCGTCCGTAAGCGGTTTGTGTTTGTCTTCGGTGTCCACTATCTCCTGAAGAACCTTCTTAAGTTCGCGGGTAGAGACCTCTTCTCCAGCCTGATTCACCAGGCCCTCGGAGAAGAAATACTTCAGCGGATAGACTCCGTAAGGAGTATCTATGTACTTACTGTTCACCACTCGCGAGATGGTCGAAATATCGAAGCCGGTAATCTTCGCGATGTCTTCGAGGATCATGGGGCGCAGGTCGCGTTCGTCGCCGCTGATGAAGAAGTCGTGTTGGTAGTCGAGCAGCGCCTGCATGGTCTTGGAGAGGGTATTGTAGCGCTGTTTCAGCGCCTCGATGAACCACTTCGCGCTGTCCAGCTTCTCCTTCACGAAAGTAGCGGCCTCCTTCTTTTCGCGGTCCGACCCGCCCTCTGCCTTCGCGAGCATATCGGCGTACTTCTTATTCACCCGCAGCTCGGGGATGTTGAAGCGCGGCATCTCGAAGGTGACCTCGCCGTCGTCGCCCAGCTTCAGGACGAAGTCCGGGATGATCTGCTCGGCAACGTCGGAGTACGAATCGTCTACCTGGCCGCCGGGCGAAGGATTGAGGCGCGAGATGCGCTTCATGGCGGCCTTCAGCTCTTCTTCGGTAATCCCGAGCCGGGAAAGTATGCGGGAGAAGTGCTTCCCGGTAAAGTCGGTGAAGCAGTCTTCGAGTATCCTGCGGGCATTGACGGTTTCGGGGGTCTGGGTCGCAGCCTTGAGCTGGAGCAGCAGACACTCGCGGAGATCGCGCGCGCCCACTCCCGCCGGATCGAAGGTCTGGACCACGGCCAGCAGGCGTTCCACCTCCTCGCGGTCGCTCTCGATATTCGCGCGGAACGCGAGGTCATCGACCAGCGAGTCGAGGTCACGGCGGAGGTAGCCGTCGTCGTCGAGCGAGCCGACTATGAACGAAGCCACCTCCTTTTCGTGCTGGGAGAGATGGCGGAAACCGAGCTGGTCCAGCAGACTCTCGCGGAAGCCGGTCTTAACCGAGAAGGTATTGTACTCGGGTCTGGGGTCCTTTCCCCAGTTGTTGACGCGGGTCTTATATTCGGGGATATAGTCGTCCTGGAGCGAATCGAGGGATACTTCCTTCGACTCCTGCTCGGGCGATTCGGGGTCCGGCGTGTCGTCCAGCACGGGGTTCTCTTCGAGCTCCTGGCGAACGCGCTGCTCAAGATCCTGAACCGGAAGCTCGATGAGCTTGATGGTCTGGATCTGCAGGGGGGAGAGCTTCTGAACCTGCTGCTGGGTTAACGCTAGACCTTGTTTATTCATTCTGGGCCGGGGGAGCTATCGGAACCTGCATCCTGACCGTATCTGCTGTCACGCGGACTTGGTCTGAGATTACAGGGAACTTCATCTTCTCGCTTACGATAAAGGCGTCCGGGAATACCCTCGAAATCTTCTGGAGGGCTATCTGGGCGTCCGCCTTAGTTCTGAAGTCTCCTACGGTCACCTTGAAATAAGGATTGGTGAAGGTGCGGTAGGTATTGTAGCCGGGGAAGAGGCGCTGGAAGCGCTGCTCGCTCTCGAGGGAGGCTGAGCGCGCGTTCTGCTTGTTGTCGAAATAGATCCTGATACGGAAACCCTCGGTCTGAATATCCTTGTTCTTATGGATCCTGGAGTCTGCGGCGCTCTTGATGGAAGCGCTCTGGTGGAGCTTAACCCTCCAGGGGAGGATATCAGTAATCGATTTCCCTACCAGGGAAGTATTCAAGCGGGGCACCGCTTTGTAGATTACGGTGTCTATATATTTGTAACCTTCCTTAGGCGGCTCCTGGGTCTGAGCAAAAGCGCAAACCGACAGCAGCAACATAGCGAAAGACAACAGAAATCTTCTCATAACAGTTTCATTAAATCCTTGACGGGGATGTCCTTAATAGTCTGGGTCTTCTTGATCCCGAGGAATCCCGTAGCGGTAAAAGTAAGGTCTGCCGTAAGGTTCTCATAGTCTCCGTTGGAAACTATTCTCATAATGCTGAACAGACCGACTCCCGGCTCCAGGCTCGCTTCCACCGGCACCGCGACCGTCGAGGCCGATCTCGCCGGAATCTCGAAGTCTTCGGCGCTGAGGCCCAGCAGGGCCGTTTCGCCGTTCTTGACTACTCCGCTGATATCGCTTACCTTCACTTTGTGTGAGGGGTTAGTGAAATTGAGGTTCGCAACGGCGGTAATCGTGCTTCCCATATGGAGGGACTCCACGCCCCCGCCGGTAACTGCAAACTTGTTGCCGGAGTTCGCGCAGCCGGATAACATGGCGGCTATAACTACCGCGAACAGTATGTGTACAAATTTTTTCACGTCCCCAAAGATACTAACTTTTTGTCTATCTTTGCGAACGTGAATAAAAAGGTATACATAGAAACCTACGGCTGCCAAATGAACGTAGCCGATACGGAGGTGGTTTTTTCCATCCTCGGAAAGCATGGATACACCCGCACCGAGAACATGGACGAAGCCGACGTAATAATGGCCAACACCTGCTCCGTGCGCGATAACGCCGAGCAGAGGATACTCGGCCGGATAGGGCAGTTCTCGCTCCAGCGCCGCAGCAGGCCGGTCGTGATCGGAATACTCGGCTGCATGGCCGAGCGAATGAAAGAGCAGCTGCTCGAAGGGGGCAAGGTCGACGTCGTGGCCGGTCCGGACGCCTACCGCCGCCTGCCCGAGCTTCTCGCAGCCGCTTCCGACGGTCACCCCCAGATCGACGTGATCCTCTCGCGCGAGGAGACTTATGCCGATATCACCCCCGTCCGCCTGGACTCGAACGGTGTGTCCGCGTTCATCTCGATCATGCGCGGGTGCAACAATGTCTGCTCGTACTGCGTGGTCCCATACACCCGCGGGGTGGAGAGGAGCCGCGATGCCCGCTCGATCGTTCGCGAGGCATGCGACTGCGTCCAAAAGGGCTATAAAGAGGTGACGCTGCTGGGCCAGAACGTGGACTCGTACAATTTCGAAGGGACTTCGTTCGCACGGCTGCTCGCGATGGTCGCGGAGGTCAGCCCCGCCCTGCGAGTGCGCTTCTCGACCTCGAACCCGCAGGACATTTCGGACGAGGTTCTCGAGACCATGGCCGCGTATCCCAATATCTGCCACCATATCCATCTCCCGGTCCAGTCCGGGTCCGACCGCATCCTCGAGAAAATGCGCCGGCGCTACACGGCCGAGTGGTATCTCGAGCGGGTCGCCAAGATCCGCGAGCTGATGCCGGACTGCGCCATCACTACCGACGTGATCGCGGGCTTCTGCTCGGAGACGGAGGAGGATCATAAGATGACGCTCGATCTCTTCGAGAAGGTGGGGTTTGACGCCGCGTTCATGTTCTATTATTCCGAGCGCCCGGGGACTCTCGCTGCGCGCAAGTATCCAGACGACGTGCCGATCGAGGTGAAGACCCGCCGGCTCAACGAGATAATCGAGCTGCAGAACAGGCTCTCGCTCGAGAGCAACAGGCGCGACCTCGGCAAGGAGTTCGAGGTCCTGGTCGAAGGGCCGTCGAAGCGCAACCCGGACGAGCTGTGCGGCCGCGCGGGAAACAGCAAAATGTGCGTCTGGGCAGATCAGGAGCACCGCGCCGGAGACTACGTCCGCGTCCGCGTCCGCGACTGCACCCAGGCCACGCTTTTGTGTGAACTTGTTTAGTTTTTCGCACAAGGTGGAACTTTACCCCTGGGACCTTGTGCGTAAAACCCAATTACAGACCATCTAATGAACAAGGTCCCTCCCGTAAGTTTCCACCTTGTGCACATTAGTGACGTTTTTATTATCTTTGCGCGGTATGATTAAGTGTCTGATAATAGGAGGAGGTCCCGCCGGTTGTACGGCCGCAATCTACGCCGCCCGCGCGGCGATGGATCCGGTCGTTGTCGAGGGTCCCGAGCCCGGCGGCCAGCTGACGACAACTACCCTCGTTGAGAATTATCCTGGCTTCCGCGACGGAGTCGACGCCAACGAACTGATGGCGGCTATGAAGGCTCAGGCGGAGAATCTCGGAGCCAAGTTCATGCGCGGCAGGGTAGTCAGCTGCGATCTCGCCGCGAAGAAGTTCACTCTCGAAGACGGAAGCGTACTGGAAGCCTCGACGGTTATCGTGGCTACCGGCGCGAGCGCCAAGTACCTCGGGCTGCCTTCCGAGAAGAAGTTCAGGGGGCTCGGCGTCTCCGCGTGTGCGACCTGCGACGGTTTCTTCTACAGAAGGAAGGTGGTCGCGGTCGTAGGAGGCGGAGACACCGCCTGCGAAGAGGCAATGTATCTTAGCGGTCTGGCTTCCGAGGTCCACATGATAGTCCGTAAACCCTATTTGAGGGCATCCAAGGCCAGCCAGGCCCGCGTTTTCGCGACTCCCAATATTACAGTCCACTTCGAGACCGTTACACGCGAAATTCTGGGAGATGAAAACGGAGTGACGGGCGCTCGTTTCGAGAAGAATGGCGAGGTTTTTGATATTGCTCTCGACGGCTTTTTCCTCGCTATCGGGCGTCACCCGAACACCGAATGGCTCGGAGGCCAGTTGGAGACGGATCAAGACGGATACATAGTTTCGGACGGAGTCCGTACTTCGCGTGGGGGAGTGTTCGTAGCGGGAGATGTCCGCGGAACAGATTTCAGGCAGGCGATTACAGCGGCCGCAGACGGATGCCGGGCCGCGCTTGAAGCAGAAAAATATTTGAAGAATGAAATATAGGTTTATTCTCATCGCGTTTGCAGCGGCGGCGCTGGTCGGCGTCGGTTGCAAGTCGCAGTATGAAATGCTCCTCGAAAGCGGAGACACCGACGCCAAGTACGCCGCCGCCTTCGAGTATTTCAATAAAGGTAAATTCCAGCGCTCGGCCCAGCTGTTCGAGTCGCTTTCGATGCTTACTTCCGGAACGGAGCGCGACGATACCGTCCAGTATTATTGGGGCCTCAGCAACTACAACCAGCAGGATTACTACTCCGCAGAGGCTAACTTCAAACACTTCGTGGAGAACTTCCCGGCCAGCGAGTTTACCGAAAGCGCCGAGTTCCTGAGGATCGACTGCCTCTACCGCTCAACTCTCCGCTATGAGCTGGACCAGACCCCTACCTATACCGCAATTACCGCTATCAGCGAATATCTCCTGGCCCATCCCCGTTCGGCCAACAGGCCCATCTGCGAGAAGATGCTCGACGATCTTTCAGACAGGCTCGACCTTAAGGCCTACGAGAATGCGAAGCTCTATTATAAGATGGAGGATTACAAGGCCGCGCGCGTAGCATTGAAAAACGTTCTGAAAGACGACTCCGAGAATAATTACAGGGAAGACATCCTCTACTATGCGGCTATGTCTTCGTATCACTATGCCCGTCTGAGCGTACCTGAGAAGCAGAAAGAGCGCTATATCGTCTTCATGGACGACTATCTGAACTTCATCGGCGAGTACCCTGATTCCCACTACCGCAAGGAACTCGATTCTCTCTACAAAAAAGTCAGAAATAAATAATTTGAAACTTTCTGAACCCCCGCTTCGGTATCTCTAATAGAAAACATTTTTTTTATTATGGATATCAGGGAAGTACCTACCAACACCGTCACCCGCGACACCAAGGAACTCGCGGCTCCGACCGGCAATCTTTACGAAACAGTCGTCATCCTCTCCAAGAGGGCAAACCAGATCGCACTCGAAGAAAAGAAGGAAATCTCGAAGAAACTCGAAGACTTCCGCAACGAGCGCGACAATATGGAAGAAGTGTTCGAGAATAAGGAGCAGATCGAAATCTCCAAGTACTACGAGCGCCTTCCTAAACCGGACCTCATCGCTATTGAGGAATTCAAAGCCGGCGAACTCTATTACCGCACGGCAGGCTCAGCCAAAGACGATCTCGAAGGCTAATTCTTTCGGGCCATGCTCCGCTCTCTCAGCGTCAGGAATTATGTGCTCATAGACTCTCTGGACATCACGTTCCCGGAGGGTCTGGTGATCATCACCGGTCAGACCGGCGCCGGCAAGAGTATCTTGCTGGGTGCCTTGTCGCTCCTTACGGGCGCCAAGGCCGACGCCTCGATAATCTCGGCCGGCGCCGATAGCTGCGTAGTAGAAGCGGAGTTTACGGTAGACGATTCGCCCGAGCTGCGCTCGCTGCTCGAAGAGGCGGACGTCGAGTGGGAAGGCGGCAATCTTCTGATTCGCCGAGTAGTCCACTCAACCGGCCGTTCGCGTTCGTTCGTGAACGATTCGCCCGTCCAGGTCCAGCTGCTCTCCGAGCTCGCCGGACAACTGGTGGACATTCATTCCCAGCATCAAAGCCTGATGCTGACAAGCCGCTCGTTCCAGCTCTCGCTGCTCGACAATTATGCCGGGCTCGGCGAGCTTCGGAGCGAGTGCTCGGCCTCCTGGCAGAGGCTGCAGGCGGCGCGCTCTTCGCTGGTCGAGGCGCGCGATCGTCTGAGCCGCCTGTCGGCGGAATACGACTACAATCGCGCCCAGTTCGACCAGCTCGACCGCGCCGCCCTGCGCGACGGCGAACTTGAAGAGCTCGAAGAAGAGCAGAAGCAGCTTGCGAATGCCGAGGAGATAAAGACTAATCTCGCGGAATCACTGTCATTGCTCAGTTCCGAATCAGGCGAGGCCATCAACCTCCCATCTGCGGTTCGCGAGTCATGTCGCCTGATCGAGAAGACCGCCCGTTTTATCCCGGCCCTCTCTGAACTTGGCGAGAGGCTCAATTCCGCGCGTATCGAGATTGAGGATATCTGCGCAGAGATCGAGCGCATCGGCTCATCGGTCGTGCTCTCACAGGAGCGCCTGGCCGAGGTGGAAGATCGTATTTCGACGATCCTTCAGCTGATGCGCAAACACGACGTTCGCTCGGTCGCCGAGCTCATCGAAGTGCGCGAGAAATATAGTGAAGCCCTGTTCGACGGCTCATCGCTCGAAGAGAAAGTCGCCGCCCTCGAAAATGAGGTCGCCGCTGCCGAAAAGGAGTACGACGCCCTGCGATTGAAGCTCCACGCCGGCCGCGAGAAGGCAGCCCCGTCGCTGGCCTCCGAGATCGAGGCCTCCATCCGCGGGCTCGAACTCGACAAGGCGCTGTTCACGGTCGAGCTGAGCGAAGGAAAGCCCGGCCCGTTCGGAACGGACACCGTGGTCTTCTGCTTCAGCTCAACCGGCAAGACCGCGCCCGTCGACCTCGCCCGCTGCGCCTCCGGCGGCGAAATCAGCCGCATAATGCTCTGCCTTAAGGCTATGATGGCCCGCTATACCGGCATGCCCACTATGATCTTCGACGAAATCGACACCGGAGTCTCCGGCAGCGCGGCCCACAAAATGGGCGCTCTCATCTGCGAGATGGGCCGCGACATGCAGGTCTTCGCGATTACTCACCTCCCGCAGGTAGCGGCCAAGGGCTCGGCCCACTATGTAGTCGAAAAGTCCGACGACCCTTCCGGCCGCACGGTCTCATCTATACGCGAAGTCACCGGCGCCGACCGCGTTACCGAGATCGCACGCCTTCTCTCCGGAGCGACTATCACTCCGGAGGCTCTTGCAAACGCAGAAGCTCTGCTGCGCGACTAAACTATTTTACGATTTCCACCTTGAAACCGGGGGAGTAGACCACCCGGCGAATACCGGCGTTTACGTAGCCCTTGCTGTAGGGATCCCAGTAGAACTTGAAGTTGGTCTGGAGACCGGACATCTTGTACGCATCCAACTTATACTCCCAGTTGCGGCCGTAATTGTCGCAAGCCAACACGAAATACTTGAAGGTATCGTAGCCGTGGAATGCGAAGTTGTCCGGCTCGGTCTGGAAGAGCGCGCGGTAATCCTTGATGAAGCGGATGACCGCGGGATTGTCGTAGTCGATGAAGTAGGTCGCGCTTTGGTGGAGGCGGGCCCCACACATTTCTTCCATGTCGGAGCTCTTTGTCCTGGCGGGACCGTATATATAGACGTTGTGGTTCAGATAGTTCTGGAGCGCTACGTTCCTGATCACGTCGGTCACGAAAACGTCGTGTTCGGAAGCGGCAACAACCCATGTAACGGTATCTTTCAGATGGGTGTGGTGGACGAAGAAGTCTTCGTTCATCTTGATTCCCTCCGACAGCGCGTATGAGACCGTGATCGTCTTACCCAGCGCAGCGGGATTGATCTGATCGATAAGATACTGGGAATTGGCGCTCATCTGCTGGCCGGCCTCCTTGACGATAATCAGCGAATCGGCCGGGCTCATGTTGCTCTTCATCCATTCGACCGCATCCTCGATCTGCGTGCTCACGGGGGTGGCGGCGAGGATGACGGAGTGTTCCTCGGTCAGTGGCTCGGTCTTCGGATCCATCGGCGAGACGATGAACTTGCCTGCCGGCAGGTGGGGCAGCGTCCGCTCGATGTCTTTCGTGCTGACGGGGCCGATTATGACGTCGCTCTGTTCGAGAGTCTTACCGACTTTCGAGAAGTCCTTCGAAGAATTGACGTCGAGAACGGTTACGTCGATATCGACTCCCGCGTTTCCAAGGTCGCGGGCGGCCAACATCGCGCCGAAGTAGAAGTTCAGATAGTATGAGTTCGGGTTGCCGTCGGCCGAAAGGGGCAGCAGCAGCGCAACCCTGACTTTATCGACGCCCTCATATACGTAAGTCGGACGGGTGGGGACCGCGGGCACGACGGGCACTGTCACCGAATCCTGATGGACGACGGTAGTGTCGCGCGGGGCCACAACGGAGTCAGAGGACTCCAAGACCGTGTCTTTTGGCGCGCCGACGCTGTCTGTCGCGGGCTTGAGGTCGCGCAGGCGGGCCGGGATCAGCAGGACGTCTCCGGGATGGATGGGCCTGTTGCGCAGGTCCAGCTTCGGGTTCGCGTCGATAATATCGAGGGTCGAGACCCCATAGGCTTTACCAATCGAATAGAGGGTCTGGCGCGCCAGAACGACGTGGGCGTAGAAGAGGTGGTCTCCACGGCGGACCATGTCGGTTGTGACCGTCACTTTCTCCGGGATGAACTCACCGGAAGTCTGGGCGGCGGCGCCGAAGCCCCATGCCAAAAGGGCCGAGACTATGAGGACGAATCTGCGCAAAGCTTACTTTTTCTTGGTATCCTGATATTCCTTGTTGAGGCCTTCGATGAGTTCGGCGGTGATGTTGAGAGCCGCGTCTGCATCTACCACGGGCTGGCTGAGGAGTCCGCTGGTAGTGGAGAAGATCATCGTGAAGCCCTTCTCTTCGTTGTACTTCTTTACATACTCACCGATAGCGTTGGCTACGTTGTTGAGCATGACCTGCTGCTCCTCGGCGAGTTCGTTGTTCTTCTGCTGGAGAAGCTGCTGGAAAGAAGCGACTTTCTCCTGAAGCTTACCATACTGAACTTCGGCTGTGCTGCGGGTTACAAGGCCCTTGTTAAGTTTGTCGGCGAGTTCTTTCTGCTCGTTCTCGAGCTTTTTGTTGCGGCGCTCGAGGTCGTCGTTGATGCCTTTTGCCTTCTTCTCGAAGGAGGCGTTGAGGTCGATGGCCATCTGATAGCCGGCGACTACTTCGTCGACACAGAAGTATGCGATATTGATGGCTGCAGCCTCTGCCTCTTCGGCGGCGGCTTCTGCCTGGCTGGCCTTATTGAAAGGAACGATGTTAAGCACGAGAGCGGCGCATGCAAGTACGAGTGCGCAGATGCTCAGGATAAGGGGAGTCTTTTTCATTTCTATAATACTGTTTTATTTGTTTGCGTGGGTGAGGCGGAGGTACTCCGCTACTGTTTTTTCGAGGCCCATGTAAAGGGCGTCGCTTATAAGGGCATGGCCGATCGAGACCTCGTCCGTCCATGGAATCGTCTTGACGAAATACTCCAGGTTCTCGAGGCTGAGGTCGTGGCCTGCGTTGAGGCCGAGGCCGCATTCGCGCGCTGCGAGAGCGGTCGCGAGATAGGACTCAATCGCTTTTTCAGGACCGGCGCTGTAGTCATGGGCATAGGCCGCGGTATACAGCTCCACCCTGTCTGCTCCGCATTCTTTCGCGGCGAGGGCCATCTCGGGGACCGGGTCGATGAAGATCGACACTCTGATTCCCTTTGAATGGAACAAGTCGCACATATCGGTGAGGAAGGCGCGGTTCGCGATTACATTCCAGCCTGCGTTGGAGGTGATGGCGTCGTGGCCGTCCGGGACCAGGGTCACCTGATCCGGCACAACCTCGAGCACCAGCTCGCGGAACGACGGCTCCGGGTTCCCTTCGATATTGAACTCCGTCTTGACGAGGGGCCTCAGGAGTCGGACGTCTGAATAGCGGATGTGGCGCTCGTCCGGACGGGGGTGGACGGTAATCCCCTCCGCGCCGAAACGCTCGATATCCACGGCCGCCTTCTCTACGTCCGGGAGGTTTCCGCCACGGGCGTTGCGAAGGGTCGCGATCTTGTTGATATTTACGCTAAGCCTTGTCATCCAAACGCGCAAAAATACAAATAAAAATGCTAAATTTGAGGCTCCATATGAAAATTGCATATTTCATAAAGAAATCCGGCCTCCAGGCCGACCCCGCCGTCAGGTCTTTTCTCAAAGACCTTGCCGCCTCCGGCGCCGAGACGTACGACGTCTCCGGCGGGCTCGCCCCCGGAACCGATATGCTGATTGCTTTCGGCGGAGACGGAACCTTCCTTACGGCCTCCAGGATAGTCTGCGAAGCCGGCGTCCCGATCCTCGGAATCAACCTTGGTAGGATGGGCTTCCTATCAGACAACGAACTCGGCTCGGTACTCGAACCGCTGCTTGCCGGTAATTATAAGATAGAGGAGCGCGAGATGCTCGAGATAAAAGTAGAAGGCGCGGATTCTTCAGCCGTCTACCCCTATGCCCTTAACGAGGTCGCCTTCCGCAGGAGCGGAGCCGGAACCCTCGGAGTGGGCCTTAAGCTGGATGGCGCCGAGCTCCCGACATACTGGTGCGACGGCCTTCTGGTCTCTACCAGTACTGGCAGTACCGCATATTCGCTGAGCGTCGGCGGCCCTATCTGCCCTCCGGACGTGGAGGTTCTGATAATCGCCCCTATCGCGCCCCACAACCTCAATGTCCGCCCGCTCGTAGTCTCGAAAGACTCGGCCGTGGAGCTGGAAGCTATCGACCGTAAGAACCGTTCGGTGCTCCTGTCGGTAGACAACAAAGACTATGTCCTGCCCGCCGGCGCCCGTATCAAGGTAGGCTGCGCACCCTTCTCGCTGAAGAGGGTCACCTTCGGCAAATCAAGTTTCATCGACGCCCTCCGCTCCAAGCTTTTCTGGGGTGAGGACGTCCGCAACACAAGGTAAATGATCGTTCCCCAACACATAAGCATCATCATGGACGGCAACGGCCGTTGGGCCAAACAGCGCGGCTTAGACCGCGTTCAGGGCCATATCGAGGGCGTGAAGAGCGTCCGCGCCGTTACCGAAAAGTGTGTCGAGCTCGGAGTAAAATATCTCTCGCTCTACGCCTTCTCCGAAGAAAACTGGAACCGCCCTACCGAGGAAGTCTCGGCCCTCATGTCGCTTCTGGCGAAGTGTATGATCAATGAGTACGACACCCTCATGGACAACGGCGTGCGCTTCCGCGTTCTCGGCAACCGCTCGAGGCTGGCCCCGGACCTTGCGGAGGCGATAGCGAATCTGGAGAAAGCTACGGAAAACAATCCTAACACTACGATGCTTATAATGCTGAGCTACAGTGGGAAGTGGGACATCCTCCAGGCGACCCGTAAACTTGCTGCCTCCGGGAAGAGCCCCGAGGAGATTACGATGGAAGATATCGACGGCGCTCTGGTGACCGCCGGCGTCCCCGATCCCGAACTTCTTATCAGAACTTCCGGCGAACAGCGCATCAGTAACTACATGCTCTGGCAGACCGCCTACACCGAGTTCGTATTCACCGAAACACTTTGGCCTGATTTTAGAAAGGATAGTCTCCTGGCCGCGATCGAGGAGTATTCCCGCCGCGATCGCCGCTTCGGAAAAGTGAAATAGTTTAACTATCTTTGTGGGCTTTTTTAGAACTAGTATGAGAATAGGCCGGATTCTGTTAACCACCATCTTCTGCGCCGCCGTTGCTCTTTCCGCACGCGCGCAGGTGGAAGTGGATTACTCTCGACCCCAAAAATATATCATCGGCGGAGTCTCCGTCGAAGGAAATACTTATTTCTCCGATCAGCAGATCGTCCAGCAGTCCGGTCTCGTCCAGGGCCGTGAGATTACCGTCCCCGGAGACGATATCTCGGCTGTCCTTAAGAAACTTACCCTCCAGAACTATTTCGAGGATGTAGGAATCTATATCGATCATCTCAACGCAACCCGCGATACCGTCTGGTTCAGGATCGAACTTCAGGAGCGCCCGCGTATTTCGCGCTGGACCTTCTCCGGAGTGAAGTCTGGAGATAAGAAAGAGCTTCAGGACAGGCTCCACATCCGCCGAGGCGGAGATTTCTCGAAATATGTAGAGAGTACCTCCATAGGCATCATCAAGAGATACTATGCTGAGAAAGGCTACCTCCTCTGCGACGTAAAGGCGGAAGTCCAGAAAGATACCGTAGTCCGTAACGCCATCAGGGTCAACTTCGCGGTAGACCGCGGCCCTAAGGTGAAGATCAAGGACATCAACTTCAACGGCAACGAAAACGTCAAGGACTTCAAGCTCGCCCGCTCGATGAAGAAGACTAAATCGAACAAGATCTACAACTTCTTCAGCAGCAAGAAATTCAACGAAAAAGAGTACCCCAACGATAAAAAACTCCTCGTAGAAGCCTTCAAGGAGGCTGGTTACAGGGATGCGCGCATCGTCAGCGACAGTCTCTACATAGTAGACGTCGTCAAGAAAAACGGTAAGGTTAAGAAGCGCATGAACATCGACCTCAATATCGACGAGGGAAAGAGGTACTACTTCCGCGATGTCACCTGGACTGGAAACTCGGTCTATACTACGGAGTCTCTGAACAATATCCTGAACATCAAGAAAGGAGACGTCTACGACGTGGTCTCGATGGAAAAGAGGCTCTACGGCGGCGGAAAGCAGACGGATTACGACATCTCTAAGCTCTATCGCGACAACGGCTATCTTTTCTTCCAGATTACCCCGGTCGAAACCAACATCCAGAACGACTCGGTAGACGTCGAGCTCCGTATTACGGAAGGCAAGCAGGCTACCCTGAACAATATCATCATCAACGGCAACGACCTTACAAACGAGAAGGTCGTCCGCCGTCAGGTCTTCACCCGCCCGGGCTACCTCTTCAGCCAGTCAGACTTTGAGAGGTCCGTTCGTGAAATCGCCTCCCTCGGTCAGTTCGACGCCGAAGCGATCATGGATCCTACGAGCGGCTACAGTATCCTCCCGAACTCGCGCGACAATACCGTAGATGTAGTCTACAACGTCACCGAGAAGCCTTCGAGCCAGCTCGAGCTCTCCGGAGGTTGGGGCGGAAATACTTTCGTGGCTACGGTCGGCGTCAGCTTCAACAACTTCTCGACCCATCGCTTCTTCGATAAAGACGCATGGCGTCCGGTTCCGCTGGGAGATGCCCAGAGCCTCGCGTTCCGCTTCCAGACCAACGGTACTTACTACACGGCCCTTACCGCCAGCTTCACCGAGCCCTGGCTCTTCGGAAAGAAGCCTACTTCGCTGAACCTGTCGGCCTACTATACCCGTCAGACCAACTCATACCTGGCGCTCAATATCCTCAGCCACGACCGCCAGATGGAGGTCTTCGGCGCATCCGCCTCGCTCGGTAAGCGCCTTAAGTGGCCGGACAGCTACTTCGTCCTCTACAACGGCCTCAGCTGGCAGACATATAAACTGACAAACTGGTATTCCGGTTACTTCATCTTCGACGACGGTCTCGCAAACAACCTGAGCTACACGATCAACCTGATGAGGAACAGTACAGACCAGCAGATCTACCCCCGTCAGGGATCCGAGTTCTCGGCCAGTCTGGCAGTAACGCCTCCGTACTCCCTGTTCAGGAAGTATGACTTCGACAACAGCGGCAACAAATATCAGGTCCAGTCCTACAAAGACGTAGACTACAGTAACTGGAGCGCAGACAACCGCTACAGGTGGATCGAGTACCACAAATGGAAGCTGTCCGCCTCGCAGTACATCAAGCTCGCCGGCGACCTCGTCCTTATGGCCCGCGCCCAGTTCGGATATCTTGGATATTACAACAGAAACTGGGGCTACTCCCCGTTCGAGGGCTTCCTCGTGGGTGGTGACGGTATGTCGGGCTACAGTACATACGGTTCGGAGGTGGTTTCCCTTCGCGGTTACACCAACTACTCCCTTACGCCGTATCAGAATACGACGTACAACTCGAATGGATACGCCTATGCAGGAAACGTCTACGACAAGTTTACCCTCGAGCTCCGTTACCCTGTTATTCTCCAGCCCACCTCTACAATATACGTCCTCGGCTTCCTCGAGGGAGGTAACTGCTGGGATGATATACGTAAATTCAATCCATTCCAGTTCTACCGTTCAGCCGGTGTCGGTGTCAGGATCTTCCTGCCGATGGTCGGTCTGCTCGGAGTCGACTGGGGCTACGGTTTCGACAGCCCCAGCAAGGGCGGAAGCCAGTTCCACTTCGTGATCGGACAGCAATTCTAGAATAATCAATAATGAAGAACAATATTATGAAGAAAGTATTAGTGATCGCAGCCGCAGCTCTCGTGAGCCTCGCTGCAATGGCGCAGCCTAAATTCGCACACGTCAACTTCACCGAGCTCGTTCAGCTCATGCCCGAAGCCGACCAGGCCCGCGCAACAATCCAGGCTTCAAGCCAGGAAGCACAGGAAACCTATCAGGCGATGGTTGAAGAATTCAACTCGAAATACCAGACCTATCAGCAGAAAGTCAGCACCTGGACTCCCGCCATCCGCGACAGCAAGGAGAAGGAGCTCACCGAGATTCAGCAGCGCATCCAGACTTTCGAGGCTTCTGTTCAGCAGGAACTTGCCCAGCAGCAGCAGAGCCTGATGGCCCCTATCCAGAAGAAGGCTATGGACACCGTTAACGACCTCGCCAAGAAAGACGGCTTCGTCTATGTTTTCGATGTTTCCCAGCTTCTCTACTTCGATCCCGCCCAGAGCGTAGACCTCACCCCCGCAGCCCGCAAGGCTCTCGGAATTAAAGAAGGCAGGACCCTCGAGACCCTCCAGCAGGAGATGGCCGCACAGCAGCAATAAAACAAACAACAATAACTAAAACCTATGAAGACATCTGAAATTATGGCGACTCTCCAGGCGAAGTATCCCGGAGAGAGCGAGTATTTGCAGGCAGTACAGGAAGTCCTCGAATCTGTAGAGGAAGTTTACAACCAGCATCCTGAATTCGAACAGGCCAAGATAGTGGAGAGGATGGTCGAGCCCGACCGAATCTTCACTTTCCGCGTTACATGGATCGACGACGAAGGACAGGTTCAGACCAACACAGGTTACCGCGTGCAGTTCAACAGCGCTATCGGCCCCTACAAGGGCGGACTCCGCTTCCACAAAGCCGTAACCCCTTCGATGCTTAAGTTCCTCGGTTTCGAGCAGACTTTCAAGAACGCTCTTACTACTCTGCCGATGGGCGGAGCGAAGGGCGGCTCGGACTTCAACCCTCGCGGTAGGAGCGACGCCGAAATCATGCGCTTCTGCCAGGCCTTCATGACCGAACTTTGGCAGTGCATCGGCCCCGATCAGGATATCCCTGCCGGCGACGTAGGAGTTGGCGGTCGCGAGATCGGCTACCTCTACGGAATGTACAAGAAACTCGCCCGCGAGTACAATACGGGCGTCCTCACCGGCAAGGGCTCTACCTGGGGCGGTTCCGTCCTCAGGCCCGAGGCTACCGGATTCGGCGCACTGTACTTTACCCAGCACCTCCTCGAGAAGGCGGGAAAGGACATCAAAGGCAAGCGCGTAGCTCTCTCTGGCTTCGGCAACGTGGCCTGGGGTGCAGCGAAGAAGGCCGTTGAGCTCGGCGCAAAGGTCGTGACCATCTCCGGCCCCGACGGCTGCTGCGAGATCCCGAACGGCATCACCCCCGAAATGATCGACTATATGCTCGTTATGCGCGCGTCGAACCACGACCGCGCCCAGGACATGGTCGACCGTTTCCCCGATCTGGCCGTCTTCCATGCAGGAAAGAAGGCATGGAGCGTCCCTTGCGACATCGCCCTGCCGTGCGCATTCCAGAACGAGCTGTCTGAAGACGACGCCCGCGAGCTCGTCGAGAACGGCTGCTGGTGCTGCTGCGAAGTCAGCAACATGGGCTGCCAGCCCGGTGCCATCCACTACTTCCAGACCAACCACATCCTCTTCGCTCCCGGTAAGGCGGTCAACGCCGGCGGAGTTGCGACGAGCGGCCTGGAGATGACCCAGAATGCCGAGCACATCAGCTGGAGCGGCAAGGAAGTGGACGAAAAGCTCCACTGGATCATGCACAGCATCCACGAACAGTGTGTCAAGTACGGCACCCAGCCCGACGGCTCGGTTGACTACGTGAAGGGCGCCAACATCGCCGGCTTCATGAAAGTCGCAACCGCGATGCTCGAGCAGGGTATTATCTGATAGTGTATTACCTTAAATAGTGTATGTCAAACTCTAAATTTAACGTTAAGTATTGTGTCCTTCTGCCTATAGTGCTGATCGTCACAATCTTCCTGTGGGTCGTGCCCGTAGATTTCTTCGGCATCGCAGCCCTCACGGTAGTGCAGCAGCGTGTTATCGCTCTGTTCGTTTTCGCGGCCCTCATGTGGATTTTCGAAATCATCCCCAACTGGACTACGTCTCTTTTAGTTATTACGATATTGCTTTTGACAGTGTCTACAAAGGGTATCGGCTTCCTCTGCAACCCCGAGTTCGGAACGCTGATGAAGCCCGCACGCATCATGTCGAGTATGGCAGACCCCGTAGTTATGCTGTTCCTCGGCGGCTTCGTGCTCGCAATCATGGCCGAGCGCTATGGCCTCGACGTTGTGATTGCCCGCGCACTGCTTAAGCTCTTCGGAACGAACCCTCGCTTCGTGCTTCTGGGCTTCCTTCTGATTATCGCCGTGTTCTCCATGTTCATGAGCAACACCGCAACCGCCGCTATGATGCTTACGCTTCTCGCCCCTGTGCTCTCGAAGCTCCCCGTAGACGATAAGGGTAAGATCGGCCTTGCGCTCTCGATCCCCGTCGCCGCCAACCTCGGCGGTATCGGAACCCCTATCGGAACTCCTCCGAACGCAACTGCGAAGGGTTATCTCGAGCAGGCCGGCATCGACGTCACCTTCGGTGAGTGGTGCGTGCATATGATTCCTTACGTTCTGATCATGCTCGTGGTCGCATGGATCCTTCTCCAGCTCTTCTTCCCCTTCAAGACCAAGGAACTCAAGCTTGAGATCCCTGCCAACGACAAGAAGAAAGATTGGAAATATGTCCTCGTGTGGATCACCTTCATCGGAACCATCCTCCTCTGGGCAACCGAGCAGATCACCAAGATCAACTCCAACATCGTGGCTTTCGTTCCGCTCGCAGTCTTTACTGCAACCGGACTCTTCGGAAAGGAGGAAATAAAGGAAATCAACTGGAACGTCCTCTGGCTCGTAGCCGGAGGATTCGCCCTCGGATATGCTCTGCAGGACACCGGTCTTGCGAAGGTCCTTATTGAGGCTATCCCGTTCGGTGAGATGTCCGTCGTCCTCGTTATCGTGATCGCCGGTCTCGTCTGCTACTTCCTTTCGAACTTCATTTCGAACTCCGCTACTGCCGCTCTGCTTATCCCGATTCTTATCGTGGTCGCAGCCGGCATGGCAGATCCCGCAGCAGCCAGCCACTCATCGTTCATGGCCTTCGGCGGCACCCAGGCAATGATCATCTTCATCGCAACCTGCGCCTCTATCGCCATGCTCTTCCCGATCTCTACTCCTCCGAATGCTATCGCATCTTCGACCGGACTCGTGGAGACCAAGGATATGGCCCGGGTCGGTATTGTAATTGGTGTAGTCGGTTTCATCTTCGGATTCTTCTGGCTCACAAAGATTTTCCCGTTCTAAAAATAATGCCCGGTAGAGGCCGAGCTGTTCGTCATGCCCGGCTTCGACCGGGCATCTTTATATTATGAAAAAGATACTATTCATTTTTGCCGCTCTGCTTATCGGTTTCGCCGCCTTCGCTCAGGAGGAGGCTCAGCAGGAGCAGATAGAATACGGCTACAAGCAGACCGGTTACATGAGCACCCCCAAGGTGGGCGCTTACATGATCGGAGGATACAAATACTCCGATAAGGATGGTGCCAACGGTGGCCCAGGCTTCAACGCCAGGCTTATTCGTCTCTATGTAGACGGTACCATCTTCAACGATTTCAAGTACAGGCTCCAGCTTCAGGTCAACGGTGCCAATCCCCACGTAAAGGACTACTACCTCGAGTGGGTGAAGTACAAGGCTTTCACCGTAAAGATCGGTCAGTTCAAGAGGGCTTTCACCTTTGAGAACCCGATGAACCCCTGGGATGTAGGTGTGGGTGATTACTCACTCGTAGTCCAGAAGTTCGCCGGATTCGGTGACAGGCTGGGCGAAGCCAATATGGGCGGACGTGACCAGGGACTTCAGGTCCAGGGCGACTTCCTCCCCATCGGAGAAGACAAACACAACCTTATCCACTACCAGCTCGGTGTCTGGAATGGTCAGGGTATCAACCAGGCCGATAAGGACAAGACCAAGGACATCATCGGAACCGTTCAGGTCCAGCCTATCAAGGGTCTCAAGGTCGGTGTGTTCGGATGGAAGGGTACCTGGATCGACGGCGCAGGTAACAGTTGGGACCGCGACCGCGTCAGCGCAGGTGTTTTCTACGACAAAGACAACTGGACATTCAGGGCTGAATACGCCGCAACATTCGGCGCCGAGACCCGTCAGAACGGAGACAATACCGCAGACGCTCTTTACATCACCGCCGGTATTCCTCTTCAGGATTGGTTCAAGGTCTACGTAAAGTGGGATGAATTCCGTGGAGCCGGCAATGCCGCAACCTCCCACGACATTTATTCATGCTGCGCGAACTTCCGTCTCCACAAGAACCTCAACTTCCAGCTCGAGTACCGCCGCCACGAAGATCAGACTCTCGCGGTTCCCGGTTACAACGAACTCTGGTTCATGACCTACGTCCGCTTCTAATCAACAGATCATATAATTAGTAATGAAAAAACTATCCTTAATCCTCTTTCTGGTCCTCGCGGCCTTCGGCGCTTATGCGCAGAATGTGGTGAAGGGTACGGTGAAGGATGCCGTTACAGACGAGCCCCTCGTAGGAGTGGGAGTCATCGTCTCTACCGGCGGCGGTACTATTACCGACCTTGACGGTAACTACAGTGTCTCTGTAGGCCCCGATGCAACTATTACCTTCAACATCTTAGGCTACAAAGACGTAGTCGAGAAGGTAAACAACCGCGGCAGGATCGATGTCTTCATGAATGAAGATGTCAGCCTCCTCGAAGAGGTGGTCGTCCTCGGCTACACCTCTCAGAAAAAGAACGAGCTCTCAAGCTCTGTCGTTTCCCTTAAGAGCGAAGAACTGCTGGACAACAGTACCTCCGACCTCGGAACGATGATCCAGGGTAAAGCAGCCGGCGTTGTAGTAATGAACGCTAGCGGTCAGCCCGGAGAAGGAGCGCAGATCCGCATCCGCGGAACGGGCTCCATCTCCGCGAGCGCTGACCCGCTCTACGTAGTCGACGGAATCGCCGGCGGCAGCTTCAACCCCAACGACGTCGAGAGCGTCACCATCCTTAAGGACGCTTCCGCCACCGCTCTTTACGGAGCTTCCGCAGCCGGCGGCGTCATCGTCATCACAACCAAGAGCGCAAAGGACCGCACCAGGACCGACGTCAACTTCAAGGCCAGCGCCGGTATCAAGCAGGCTCTCTCCGGCCGCTACCACAATATGGGCAGCCGTGAGCTCTACAAACTCCAGAAATCGATGATGCAGCCTGCAGTCTTCTCGTCAATGCGTCCGAAGAGCATCCTCGACGAGGACTTCGACTGGTACAACGCCATCTTTAAGAAAGCGGTAGTCCAGGACTACTACATCTCCGTAGCCGGAATCAGCGGCCGAGTCAACTACTTCGCCAGTATCGACCACTACGACGAGCAGGGATCCCTTATCGGAACCGCTTTCAACCGCAACTCAGCCCGCGTCAACCTCAGCGCTCCTATCGGCGAGAAGGTTATGTTCAACCTCCGCCTCGCCTACAACCGCGCTAAGAGCAACTACTCTACCAGCTGGCTGGACACCTCGATGGCCTATCAGGGTCTGCCGTGGGACAACCCGTTCGACAAAGACGGCAACCCCAAGGCAGTCGGTACCCCCGCCTTCGACGGTGTCTGGTACGGAAAGGAGCAGTACAACCCCTTCCACAGCCTCCTCTACAACAAGAGCTACGGCACCAGCGAAGACATAGTCGCCGACCTCCAGATAAACTGGAACATCACCGACTGGCTCACCTTCTCCAGCACCAGCCGCTTCGGCTCATCCAACTGGACCAACAAATCCTACTACGACAGCCGTACCAACACCAGCGCCAAGGGCACAGGTTCCATCTGGCAGGGCGCCGGCATCGGCTCCAGCGTAGGCCTCACCGAACTCCTCAAGGCCCATAAAACCTTCGGCGACCACTCCCTCAACGGAATCGTCGGCTATGAGGTCGGTTGGGGCAGCGGCGGCGACCTGGGCGCAGGCGGCGGCTTTATGCCTACAGGTATGGAGGTTCTCAACAGCGTAGGTTCCGAAGGCATGTCCGTCTCCGGAAGCGACTGGCAGTCTGCGGCATGGGCAGTTCTCGCCCAGGCCCAGTACTCCTATGCAGAGAAGTACATCGCTACCGCCTCCATCCGCTACGACAAGACCTACAAGTTCGCTCCCAAGAACCGCGGCGGTTTCTTCCCCGGCGTCTCGGCAGCATGGATCATCAACAAGGAACCCTTCATGGAGGATCTTTCAATGTTCAACCTCCTGAAACTTCGCGTAGGTTACGGTAAGACCGGTAACTCGGATATCTCCGCTTTCCTTTATATGGATACCTTCTCGACCGGCTCCAACTATAATAATAAGGTAGTCGCCGTCGCAGAAAGAATGGCCAACGACCACCTCGGATGGGAGGTTGCCTATATGGCCAGCCTTGGTCTCGAGGCCCGCATGTTTGACCGTGTCAACGTCTCCCTCGACCTCTACAATACCAACAACAAAGACCTGCTTCTCGAGGTCCCTCAGGCCCCGTCTTCCGGCTTTACTACCTATATGGCCAATGTCGGTACCATCAACAACAAGGGTATCGAAATCGCGGCTGATGCAGACATCATCAAGTCCGGCGACTGGAAGTGGAACGTAGGCTTCAACTTCGGCCTCAACCGCAACACCGTCGTCTACCTCCCCAACGGAGCGTTCAGGCGCGGCTACGGCACCCCGAAGGTTGAGCAGATCGTTGCCGAAGGCCACGACATCTATACCTGGTACATGCCCGAGTGGGCCGGTGTCAACCCTGAAAACGGTGACCCGCAGTGGTGGACCTATGAGAAAGAAGTCGACGGCGAGGGCAATCCCCTCTACTACGTAGTAGACGCCCACGGCAACCCTACAGACCAGAAGAGTACAGACGCTACCCTCTACCCCGTCTATACCGGAAACAGGTCGAAGACCAACAAGTATTCCGACGCAGACTACAGGATGGCCGGAACGGCAACTCCTAAGTTCACCGGCGGTCTTACTTCCGACCTCAGGTGGGGCAACTGGTCTCTCGGAGCTCAGCTCTTCGTCGTCTACGGCAACAAGGTATTCAACCGTTCCCGCGTTACAGCAGACTCCGACGGCGGCTATGTAGACTACAACATGATGAGCCTTGACAACGGCCTCGGCTGGGTTCGCTGGGATCCGAAAGACGAGTCTACCCACGCCATCGCTACTCACCCTCGTCCGATGCTCAACGGTAACCAGAAGAGTAACAGCTACTCTACCCGTTACCTTGAAGACGGCAGCTTCCTGCGTCTGAAAAACGTTACCCTGGCCTACAACCTCAATAAGCCTCTCTTTGGTGGCTTTGTCCAGGGCGGACGCATCTACTTTACGGCAGACAATGTCTTTACTCTTACGAAGTTCTCAGGAGCAGACCCTGAAGTCCAGCTCGAAGGCAGCGGTTCATCGCTCGCCGGTGTATTTGGAGACAACTACCCGGTTCCGAGAGCATTCATCTTTGGAATTGATCTTAAATTCTAAAACGAGGAAGCCATGAAAAATAAATTCTTATCAATCATATTCCTTCCCCTGCTTATCACAGGTTGTGTCAATCTCGACATCATCCCTTCAGACTCTCTTACCAGCTCCGCGCTGGCGAGCAACCCCGCTGCCGCTATCTATACTACAGACGGTGTTTACTCGATGATGAAGGATATGCTGGAGTTCCGCGGGGGAATCAGCCAGAACAATACTTTCGTGCGCCAGTACTTCGTTCTGAACGAGGTGAAGTCCGATAACTTCTGCTTCTCCCTTACGAGTACCGACCCGTTCTGGACTTCAGCCCAGTATCTCGACGATGCAAACTCTGCAGACGCAGCTTATATGTGGGTCGCCTGCTATAAGATGATCTTTGCGACCAACGCAAACATCAACGGTCTTGTCGAGACGGAAACTCCGAGCGAACAGAACCAGCTCAAGGGAGAGAACTATTTCCTTCGCGCATTCTTCCACCTTATGCTCTGCAACCTCTTTGCGAAGCCTTACTCTGCAGGTGTAGACAATCCTGGTATCATTATCCGCAGAAGTACGGACTATTCCGATACTAAGCGCGCTACCGTAGGCGAGGTCTACGCCGGCATCGAGGAAGACCTCAAGGAAGCCATCAGGCTGATGGATCCTTCCACTAGAAGATACAAGGGTGACAATGGCTACGCCAGCAAGGAGGCCGCCCAGGCCCTTCTCGGAAGAGTTTATCTCTACGAAGGAAAGTGGCAGGACTGCATCGACATCTGCTCCGCAATTCTCGGCGATACCCCGATGACACACCTCGAGGCCGAAGTCAAGGACATCTATTCCAAGTCGCAGACCAACAAGGAAGTCCTCTGGTGTGTTGACCTTACAGACGCCGACATCGCCGGTTGGTCTACCAAGGGTCTCGTAGCCAGTATGTTCGATTCCCCTGACGGAACTCAGGGCAAGGGCTGGGGAGAACTCTATGTAGCCGATCCTCTTCTCGACCTGCTTACCCGCTTCCCCGGCGATAAGCGTTTCGAAGACCTTGTACGTCTCCACAACGCACAGGACGGCCTGTTCGTCACCTGGGGTGTCTACGACGAATTGAACCAGTGTTACACCAACGCCAACGTCTATCCTACCGTCACAGATATGACAAACAAGACTATAGCCTCCAGCGTTACCGACAATGGCGACGGAACTTATTCCTTCACCTACGACGGAAAGGCTCTGAAGGCTATCCCGGACAACACCGCCTCCAAGATCTGCGACGAGTTCCCCGGATACATCCTCAACGATGGATCGAACACCAGGTGCTACGTCCGCCACAAGATGCCCAGTCCGATCATCAGCGACGGCAATGCAGTCTGGGCTATAAATATGGGAAGCGTACGTCCCGGCGGAAACTATCCTACCTGGTTCTGCAATAAGCTCAGCTACAGGGAGGGTTCCGCTTACGACCTCAATACTTCTTATATTATGATTCGCTACGGTGAGGTTCTCCTCAACAGAGCTGAGGCCTATGCCCACCTCGGCGGCAACGACGACAAGGCTCTTGCAGATGTCAACACCATCCGTCAGAGGGCCGGTCTTTCCGGAACAGCATTGATGACTACCGCCAATATGGCTGGCCGCGGTTATCCGACCGCTCTCGACGCGGTTCTGGACGAGCGTAAGATGGAGCTCTTCCTCGAAGGCTTCCGTCTGATCGACCTCGTACGTAACGGAAAGGATATAGACCGTCGTTACCCGAGCTACACAAAATATGAAGTTATCTCCCACAACGACCTGAGAGTCCAGTATCAGATTCCCGTGGACGAGAGTTCTGTCAGCGGTATTCCTATCAACCCCCGATAGACAAAATACCAAATATTAGGGATTGCCCCGTCTGAAAAGGCGGGGTAATTTTGTACCGTGAAAAATATGACTCTGAAAGAATTGAAGTTGGGTTGCTGGGGAGAGGTCCTCGCCGTCGGCGGCGAAGGCACTCTTCGCCAACACTTTCTGGATATGGGGATTATCCCCGGGACTGCTGTAAAGATGATAAAGCGGGCGCCGATGGGCGACCCGCTCGAGATTCTTGTCCAGGGCTACTCGCTCACCCTCAGGGGAGCGGAGGCGGACAAGATCGAGGTGCGGCAGACCGAGGCGCCCTCGGCCCATCAGGCCGAACCGCTTGAGAAGGTCTCTGAGATCGAACACCCGGGCTTCGGCGAAGAGGGAAAGTATCACCAGAAAGAACACGAACACCCGCTGCCGGAGGACACAATGCTCTCCTTCGCCCTCGCAGGCCAGCAGAACAGCGGTAAGACAACCCTCTTCAACCAGCTTACAGGGTCAAACCAACACGTAGGAAACTTCCCGGGCGTTACCGTAGACCGTAAAGACGGCCCTATTAAAGGCCATAAAGACACGGTCGTCACCGACCTGCCCGGCATTTATTCGCTCTCAACTTACACCCAGGAAGAGCTGGTCAGCCGCAATTACCTGATCAAGAGCCACCCCCGAGCCATAATCAACATAGTCGACGCTACCAACATCGAGCGCAATCTCTACCTGACGATTCAGCTCATGGAGCTCGACATCCCGGTGGTTCTTGCTCTGAACATGATGGATGAGCTTCGCGGCAACGGCGGCTCGGTCCGCATCAACGAGATGGAGAAGGCCCTCGGACTGCCGGTGGTCGCGATCAGCGCCGCGAAGAACGAGGGTATCGGCGAGCTCGTGGACCATGCGATCCATATCGCCAAGTACCAGGAGACGCCCGCCCGGCTGGATTTCTGCAGCCCGGACGACCATGGCGGTGCGGTCCACCGCTGCCTTCACAGCATCATGCACCTCGTCGAGGACCATGCCCAGCGAGCCGGCATCCCGCGCCGATTCGCGGCCAGCCGCCTGGTCGAGGGCGACGAAGACATCCTGAGCCAGCTGCAGCTCTCCGAAAACGAGCTTGAGACCCTCGAGCACCTCATCCTCCAGATGGAGGAGGAGCGCGGAATGGACCGCCATGCCGCGATGGCCGAGATGCGCTACAGCTTTATCCACCGCCTCTGCGCGGAAACGGTCAGCAAGCCGAGCGTCTCGAAAGAGCGCCTGCGCTCAGACCGCATCGACCGCGTGCTCACCGGCAAGTGGACCGCGATCCCGGCGTTCATCGCTATTCTCGGTCTGGTCTTCTGGCTCACGTTCGATGTAATCGGCGCGCGGCTCCAGGACCTCTTCGACGAGGGAATCTCGGCGCTGGGGGAGCGGGTGGCCGCATGGATGGCCTCGCTCGATGTAGCCCCGCCGGTCCAGTCGCTGGTCGGCGACGCGATCTTCGGCGGAGTCGGGACCGTGCTTTCGTTCGTGCCGCTGATCGTGGTGCTGTTCTTCTTCCTTTCGCTGCTCGAAGACAGCGGCTACATGGCCCGAATCGCCTTCGTCTCTGACAGCCTGCTTCGAAAGATCGGCCTTTCCGGGCGAAGCATCGTCCCCATGCTCATTTCCTTCGGATGCACGGTCCCCGGCGTCATGGCCGCACGTACGCTGCCCTCGGCCCGCGACCGTCGTCTGACGATTCTGCTGACCCCGTTCATGAGTTGCTCGGCCAAGATCGCGATCTACGGCTTCTTCGTGGCCGCGTTCTTCCCTGGGCGCGCGGGGCTGGTGATGACGCTGCTCTATGTTCTGGGCATCGTCGTGGGTGTGCTGGTCGCGCTGGTGATGAAGAAGATTCGCAGGGGCCATGAACCTTCGCCGTTCGTGATGGAGCTGCCGACCTACCGTCTGCCGCAGGCTAAGAACGTCGGGCACCTGCTCTGGGACAAGACCAAGGACTTCGTGGAACGCGCGTTCACCGTTATCTTCCTGGCCACGCTAGTGATCTGGTTCCTGCAGTCGTTCGATTTCAGGCTGGCTTATGTGGCCGATGCGCCGGAGACTTCGATGCTGGCGATTGTGGCAGGTTGGGTCGCACCGCTGTTCAGCCCTCTGGGGCTGGGCGACTGGCGTATCGTGACCTCGCTGATTTCGGGATTCCTGGCGAAGGAGAGTGTCGTCGCGACTATGGAGCTCACGGGCGTGACCGCGGCTCTGACGACTCTGACCGCGGTACCGATGCTTATCTTCTGCCTGCTTTACACGCCGTGCGTCGCGGCCATCGCCTCGATACGCCGTGAGCTCGGGCGTCGCGCCGCCGTGTTCGTGATTGTGTTCCAGTGCTTGATCGCCTGGGCCTGCGCCTGGCTGGGTTATCTGCTGTTCGGGCTGTTCCTATAGAAATTGGACGCAGACGGGGGCGGGGACTTCGATCGTCTTGTCTGTCAGTGTCAGGAGGCCGGTTTCTTTGTCGATTGAATAGATTTCGATGCGGCGGCAGGCTGCCAGGAGGTAGCGGCCGTCGGGCGAGATCGCGAAGTTACGGGGGTGACGGCCGGTGGGCTGGTAGCCCGCCGCGACGACCTGGCCGTTCGTCTGATTCACCTTGAATATTGCAATTCCGTCTTTCTTCAGGCGGTGGCTGGTGTAGAGGAAGCGCCCGTCGGGGGAGAGATGGATGTCTGCGCTGCCCTTGCCGCGGCCTTTGTAGGCTTTGATGTCCTGTACCGGGAAGAGATTGCCGTCGTGGTAGCCGAAGACTATGAGCCTGTCGCTGAGTTCGCCTAGAAGGTAGGCATAGCGTCCGTCGGCGCTGAAGATCATGTGGCGGGGGCCGACCTTAGTGAGAAGGCCTTTGTTTTCCCATGCTATTTCACTGCGCTTTAAGGGGTTATCGTTTTCTCCCAGTTCGAAACGGTGTATGCAGTCGTTTCCAAGGTTAGTCACGAAGATGTACTTTCCGTCGGGGGAAAGAACGGCGCAGTGCATGTGGGCGATGTCTGTGGAGGTCACTACTCCGGAATAATTCCTGACATGCTCTACCGCGTAGGAAAAGTATTGGGCGATGCCGTTGAAGCGTCCGTCGTCGCGAAGCCTGAAGGCGGTTACCGAGCCGCCGGTGTAGTTGGTGGAGATCAGGGCGTCGTCCAGAAGCAGCAAGTTGCAAGGGTCTGCACCGTCGACGATATCCCTGGGGATGATGAGGCTGTCTACCTTTTCGATTACCTGGTCTTTAATAGTATAGGCGCTCACTCCCTGGCGGGCGTCATAAAACTCGTTGACGGAGTAGGCCATTGAGCCGTCTTTGGTCGCGATGACGAAGGAGGGGTTGCCGGATTTCGCTACGGATTTCAGTTCGGTTTCTGCTGTCTCGGGGTTGTAGGAGTAAAGGTACACCCCTTCGGCGTCCGTCTTTTGGGTGTATGTTCCTACCAGTATGTTTTGCGCCTGCGCGGTGAGTGCCGCGCCCAGAGCCGCTATGAGAAGTAATCGTTTCATCTTATTTGATTCGGCCATTGTCGTCCCAGCCGGGTTGGAGTTTGCCTTTTTTGCAGTCTTGGATGAATTTATTCAGAACCTTCCTGCCGTATTCTTCGCGGTCGGTGTGGAAGTAGTGCTGGATGACATCTGCCTTGATGCGGCGGTAGTTTTCCGGGAAGCTTTTGTAGTTCGCCCAGGCCTCTTTGTCTGCTTTGATGGCTTCTAAGTACCATTTTTCATAGACGAACTTCGCGGGATCCAGGTCGGGGGCTACTGCAAGGCCAGCCGGGGTCATCTCACCGCTTTCTACCAGATTGCGGCAGCGGATAAGATTGCGTTCACACCAGTTGCTGCGTTTGCGCCTCGGGGTGAAATGCTGGACGGGTTTTCCGTCGTCTATCCTCTTCTGGGTGCTGTCTATCCAACCGAAACATAACGCTACCTCGACTGCGTCTATGTAGCCGATAGCTTCTTTTGTCGGAGTTGAGGCGCGGTTCACCCTTACCCAGAAATCCTTCGCGGTAGTACTGTTTTGTGTGTACCAACGATAGAGTTCTTCGCGGGTCGTTATGTCCAACAGGTTGGTGACTTCCATATTCACAAATTTACTGATTTTTCTTACTTTTGTTCCTGTATGTTCGATGTTACTCTTATAAGTGATACGCGCGAGGGAAGTATTCGCAAGACTTCCTTCAAGACTTGCGAAGCTGTCTGTTCTGAGCAGATAGATATCGAAACCGAAGGCGATATTATCCGCAGCGTCCAATATGTGAAAGGCTGCCACGGAAACACCCAGGGCCTCGGCCGCCTCTGCGCGGGCATGAAGGTCGGGGACGTTATTGACCGCCTCTCCGGTATCGACTGCAAGGCCCGCGGCACCTCCTGCCCCGACCAGCTCGCCCGCGCCCTGCGGAAACTCTGATTTCGGCGTTTCGCTGGTATTTTTCGTTTCGTCTTCTTTCTTTTCGCCGAGCGGGAGAGACCGTTCGGTTGGCGTACGGCCGCTCCACGCGAATAGTGGGTCGCGTGCGTGAGTGTCCGCGACTCCCTATTTGCTGCTGCGCGAGCTTATGCTCGCTGACGCTGCGAAAATAGGTCGGGAGCTGTTTCTGACGCCGCGAGTGAAGCGAAAGTGCGATGACTGCGGGCTACCCTCCGCGGGGAGCGGCCCTGCAGAGGGATTATATATATTCGACAGGTAGTGCTAACACTCGACTGACCTATCGCGGAAGTGCGGGGGCGCTAGAGGAGCGGAGCGACGTAGTCGGCATCAGCCGACCGGCCGGGCCGTGACTTTTGCCGCGGGCGGTTATGTTGGTTACTTTGCTCCGGCGAGTTTTCGGGGTGTTTTCTCGCCGGATTGGGGATTTTGGTGCCATTCGGCGAGTTTTGGGGGCGTTTTCTCGCCGAGCGGGAGAGATACCGCGCGAGTGGCGTGAGGTCTCTCTGACGCGATTAGTGGGTCGCTGGCGGGAGTCTCCGCTTGGTATGATTAATTCGACTGACCTACCGCACGAACCGCCGGCCTGCCCGGCGGAGGAGGTGCGGCTGAGGGCGCGAGTTACGCTCGCGAGCGCCCGGGCTAAAGAGGGCCCCGGCTTCGGGGTTGCCGGGGCCCGACTCCAATCATTATTACTACGACTCTCCTCATCAAAGCACCCATCGCGCAAGCTGAGCCGCTCACTCGAGCTCGGCGCAGCGCGATCCAGGGTAGGGCGTTGGCGAGCAAGGTGTCACTGTTAATCGGTTTCGGTCGCCGAACAGATAAAATGATAGAAATAGTCGCAGGTGGAGGCGTTTTGGGGTTCCACCTGTGGCTATTTCTCACAGGTCGAGGCTCTCTTGGGCTCCACCTGCGTCAAAAACTCACAGGGTAGACGATTATTTCCTTTACCATGTGGATTTGAGGACGGTGTGCCGGTCGTTTGCGGAAGGTGTGCTAGGTACCTGTAGGGCGATATGACCGCGGAAGGTGTGCGGGATAAAAACACACCTTCCGCAAATATGGGTGGGACCTTCCGCAAAAACGACAAGAGGCGTGGGGGTCAACTGGATTGGTTTGGGAGGGGTTTCATTTCTCGAGAGTTTTGCGTTTCTTTGTAGGAGAATAACGCTGAAATTATGAAAAAGTATTTCCTGATTTTGTTTGCGGCGGCGACGCTTATGTGTTTGGGCCTGCAGAGCTGCGAACCGAATAATACCGACCCGGAAGAGCCGACTCCCGAACAGCTTAAGAACGTCCAGCCCGTAAAACTTGACATTCCGATAGTGGGAGACAGAATCTTCGACGAGAGACCGACATTCACTTTGAAGATTAACAATCCCAACGACTTCAAGATTACCGAAAAGCTCAGGGTCTTGTATTTCAAGGACAAGAACGAAGAAGCGATACCCGCGCTTACTGAGGAAAGAGATATAGAGATTCCCGCAAAGGGAATGGATTTGGAGATTACCTCTAAGGCAGATCTGGAGCCGGGCTTCTACAAGATATCACTCTTCGTGGGCAGGGTCCACAAACCTTTTTCTTTCGGTATTTCTCCCTTCAAGATTGTTTCAGCGCCGGATTATCAGGCAGACTTCAACCAGTTCTGGGACGATGCTAAGGCCCAGCTCGATGCGATTGACATGAAAGCCGAACTTACCGAAATAACCCACAGAAGTTCGGAAACCAGAAAGATCTACCTTGTAGAAATGCAGTCTATCCCCGACGGACTGACAGGAGAGCCGGTGATAGTCCGCGGCTACTATGCCGAGCCTCAGGACCATAAAAAGCACCCGGTCCTAATGCACTTCTACGGTTATGACAGTCAGAACCCGACCTCCAAGGCGGATTGTCCTTATGGCGGGACTTCCAATTACGCCGAGTTCTACTTGTCTACCCGCGGCCAGGTCGTGAACAACCGTACCGCAGATAAGAGGGAGCCAGACGGAAAAGGAGACTTCGTCAACATCTACGGCGACTGGTTCGGCTTCAATTTCGGCCAGAGAGACGCCTACTACTATCGCGGCGCATTTATCGACTGTGTACAGGCCATCCGTTTCATGGCATCGAGAATGACGAGCGACATGGACAACCTCTTTGCAGAAGGCTCCAGCCAGGGAGGCGCGCTCTCGTATGCCGCCGCGTCGCTTAGCGACTACCCCTTCACCGCAATCGCCCCGTGCGTTGCCTTCCTCGGCGACTTCCCCGACTACTTCCAGATCGTAGGCTGGCCGGCCAACACCGCCAAAGAAAAACAGGGCAGCATGACGGACGAAGAGATGTACGCATTCCTGTCGTACTTCGACACCAAGAACCTCGCGACCAGAATCCCTGCTTCAACTGCAGTAATCGCCTGCAGCGGTCTGCTGGACGGAACCTGCCCGCCCCACACCAACATCGCCCCGTTCAATAACCTGGCGACTACGGACAAGGAGTACTACTTCTACCCGGATATGGGGCACTCCATCCCTTCAGACTGGACTACCAAAATGTGGAACTTCTTCAAGGCTCGAATTAAATAAGTCGCGTGGGGGCTAACTAATTGACAGTCAAATAATTAAGCAAAAGAGGTCCGCATTTTTTAGCGGACCTCTTTCATGCAATTTGTTGATTACAAGAGACTTATCTCCCACGCTTGTCTGGGAGGGTCTTCGAAAAAACTATCTTTACCCGGAAGAACGCGCAAATCTTCTTAAGTGATGCGCCCGTTCTTGCCTGTAACATTAGTGCAAGCCTTATTCTCTCATCTTCGGATAAAAGGAGTACCTGTTTGAGACTATTAATGGTTGCTGATTTAAGAACTAATTTGGAAAGAGTCTGGTATATGCGATCATCACTATTTCGATCGTCTTCAGATTCGGGAATATTATAATCGTGGTATGTATTAGCGTTAAAGGAATAAATCATTTCTTCATATGATGGATACAGACTCTCAAGCGTTTTATAATCAATAATATTGTAGGTTGTTATGATATAGTCGGTGATAGATTCTTTTTCATCTTTTGTCAGTCCCCCGTATATCCTTCTCAGCGCAGCATAGTTCAAATAATCCCCGCGTTCTTTTGCAGCTCTTACCATTTTGATTGCCCTCCTAAAAACCATCCTCGCCGATCTAAGAGGAATAAATTGAGAAAAAGGGTGATCGTTATGGGCATATGACAGAAAGTTCCACCTGATTTGTTCGGCCTTCTCGCATAATCTGTTATTTGTATGATTATTATAAAGGTACCCGCAGGCCGTTCTAATTTCTTTTTCTCCATATTTTATTGAACTGCCAAATGGTCCTTGGAAAACAGGCCCGCTCAAGGCAGCATCTAAATTATATTCTCTGGCAAATACTGAGGTTACTACTGTCATAAACCTTTTTATTTTTGCCGAGTCTCCCCCAACTACCAGGATGTGAAGATGATTGTACATAATAGCCAACCCTAGAACTTTCAATCCGTATTTATCTGCGTATACGGAAAAAATCGTATAATACACGAGATAATCTTGCCGGGTATAGAATATAACCACTCCTTCCTGCCCCCTTTGAAAAATATGTGTTGCGTTTCTCATAGATAGCACGAATATAATTATCTGAATGTAATAACAAAAGGATTATATCAACAATTCTATGAATAATTATTTAATGTTAACCTTTTGATTACTAGGATGTTGTATTAGACAATGAGACGCGACAAGTAATCCTTATCTGCGATTCACATCAATAAGCCGTGGGAGATAACCGTCTGAATTCTAGTGGCTTACGCGAAAGAGGAGGCACAAAAAATAGGGACCTACTTTAATTAATCGGCTGATTATAGGGGAGTTATTCCCCACGGAGCGAGGAGCACGGGGGCGCGGGGGAGAGGAGGAATGAGGGAGGGAGAGAGGAAAGAGAGGAAAGAGAGGAGAGAGAAGAGGAGAGGAGAGGTGGAGAATAAAAAAGACCGACCAACTGGCCGGTCTTTTTTTGTGTAGTATCGCTGGGATTACTTCGCGACTGCGAAGGTAAGGCCGTCTACCTTATCCCACTCGCCGCGGGTGAAGTCGGGCATCACGACCGGCATGGAGCCGTGGTTGATGGAGACCTCGGTAAGCTCTACGAGCGAGCTCCACTCGGCGGCGTCGTAGACGTCCTGATCGAGCGGAAGACCGTGGTGGAGGCAATAGATAAGGCGATAATCCATGATGAAGTCCATTCCGCCGTGGCCGCCGACCTTGCGGGCAAGGTCTTCGATCTCCTCAACGAAAGGATACTTGTAAGCCTCCATCAGGGCGTCGCGCTCCTTGTCGCTCATGAACTCCTCTGCGTCGAGGTTGTCGTAAGCGACGTCCTTAAGTTCGGCGCCTCCGAGAGCGAGGCCCTCGTTGGGATATTTGTTGGCATAACCCTTAGTACCCTGGATCTGGTACATACGGCTATAGGGCTGAGGGGTAACGACGCGGTGTTCGATAAGGATAGTCTTACCCTTGCGCGTGCGGATTAAAGTAGAGGTGTTGTCGCCGTTGGCGTACTTCTCCACTACACCCTTTCCATAGCGCTCGTCTGCCTTGTCCTGGCCTGCGAAAGCATCGGTATCCATCGAAACTAGAACGTCCATCTTGTCTCCGCGGTGGATATTGAGGTCCTGGCAGACGGGGCCGATGCCGTGGGTAGGATAAACGTCGCCGTGGTGATCCTTGTTATAGGTCATGCGCCAGTCGCCCTGATAGTTGTCCCAGTAGGGCTCGAGGTTGTGGCAGTAGGAGCCTTCGACATGGACCACCTCGCCGAACAGACCCTGCTGGATCATATTCAGGCAGGTGAGCTCGAAGAAGTCGTAGCAGCAGTTCTCGAGCATCATGCAGTGTTTGCGGGTACGCTCGGAAGTGTTCACGAGATCCCAGCACTCCTTGATGGAGGTAGCAGCAGGCACCTCGATGGCGGCATGTTTGCCATGCTCCATCGCATAAACTGCGATAGGGGTGTGAAGCTGCCATGGAACTGCGAGGTAAACCAGGTCTACATCGGGAAGTTCGCAGAGCTCTTTGTAGCCTTCGGGGCCGCTGAACTCATACTTAGCGCGGGGAGCGCCGAGCTCCTCGAGGATGCCCTGGGCCCTGTCGATACGATCCTGATAGAGATCGCAAAGGGCTACGATAGTCGCGTCCTTGAGATAAGGGAAGCGCCAGACTGCGCCGGTTCCACGGTCGCCAAGGCCGATGAGGCCCACGCGGACGTGTTCGATAGGCTCCGCGGCGAATCCGAGCATCGACTGCTGGTCTGCCGGACGGGCGGGGGTATTGTAAACGATCTGGTTACCTTTGACTTTGTATCCATAATCGCCAGCACAGTTACATGAAACTGCCAGCGCAGCGACTGCGACTGCAGCCAGTATTCCTAAAATCCTTTTCATATTATTCAAGCATCAGTGAACGGAAATCGTCGATATCTTTCTGGGATACTCCGGCGACCTCGAGGAGATACTTCTCGACACCGTCTGCGAAGGTCTTGCCTTCGGTCTCGTCTGCGAGACTCCAGAAATAAGGAACTACGTCGCTGTAGACCCATGCACAACGGGTGTTCTTGAAGATAGGCTTCGGGTTGCTGTCTTTCTCGGAAGAAGAAACGCTGTATCCTACAGGAGCAAAGTAAGTAACCTCATAGGCCTTGCTGATGTCGCCCTCGCGAACACCGAGAAGACCGAGAAGGAGGATGTCAAGAGTACCGGTACGGTCGCGGCCGAGCGAGCAGTGGAAGTAGACACCCCTTCCTGCACGGACATTCTCAACCACGAACTCGAAGCACTGCTTTGTCTTAGCCTTATCGTTCTTAAGCATGGCAGATCCACCCTCTTCGATAACGGGAGCACAGAACTCGAAACCGTCGATTGCAGGGGCGCTGAGAACGTCTGACTTGCCGCGAAGGTCGAGCTGAGCGCCGATACCTTCCATCTTAACTTCTTCCTGTCCGGGGAGAGTAAGGGTCTCGCTCTGCATACGGCCGCCACGGTAGACCTTACGATACTTGACGTGTTTTCCGTCGATAGTAGCCCAACCACCGAGGTCGCGTCCGTTACGGCAGGCTTTCTTGAAGAATACCTGGTGGAGGTGTCCGGTAGTGTTGAAGTTGCCCTGGGCAAGAATCTTACCGTCTCCGTCGACAGTTACCTTATAAGTATAGGTGTCGTTCGGGACCAGGTTGGAGATGTTGACATAGTAAGAACCGGCGGGGATGGCTACATTTGCGCTCCATCCGAGCTTGTCTTCAAGGAGAAGGGTCATATCCTTTCCGGCGACCAGGTCTTCCGGCTTCCAGCGGATGCTGTAGGTCTTAGGCTGATCGGAGGTGGGCTGATTTCCCCAGCTGAGGACTGTTCCGTTGGGATCTTCCTCGCCGTTCTCGTTGTAGGCTTTGCCGTTGAAGCCGCCGTAGTAGTCGAGAATCTGGGTGGTCTTCCAACCGTCGCGATCCTCGTAATGGGCCTCGGTAAGATACTTCTCCACGTTGGGGTTTGTAGCAAGGACGGTCGATCCGCTCACGATTTCCTCAGCAGCGCCGAACATGGGGTTGCCGGCCTGGGTAACGGTGATCGTGGCGTTCAGCTTACCTACGAAGATGTAGACTTTACCTGTCCTGGCGTCGAGCGATTCGTTCTCCGCGCAAGCGAGAGTAACGCTGATCGGGGACTCGGAGCCGGCTCCCTCTGCGGGAGTAGCGGTAATCCAAAGATCGTTTGTAGCGACCCTCCAGTCTGTATTGGCTGTGAAGGTGACGGTTACACTCTCGGCAGGATAGCCCAGAGTAAACTCTGTCTCGCTGGTAACGTTGAGTTCCGGGTCTACCTTGGGACCGGGTTTTTCCTGAGGCTCATCTCCGCCGCAGGCAACAAACATCGGAATGGCAAGAATTAATGCCCAAAATAACTTCTTCATGGTGTTTAGTATTATTTAACTTCAATTAGATAATTATTCTTGAAAACAGGTTTAATCACAGGGTTCGAACCGTCGATCTCGTAGGAGCGTGGCTCGTCTGCGGCATATTCGGTAACCGTGTATTTACGACCGGGCTCGAGGCCACGGAGTTCGATCGCGCCGCCTTCCCACTTCGGGGCATAGAACGCGTAGTACATCGCGCCGTCTTTCTCAATTACATGGGTCTCCGGGAGATCGAAGCCGTAGGAATACAGCCCCAGGTACTTACCCTTCGAGAGCATCTTATCGGTATAGATAGGCACCCACTTACGCAGCAGTTCCTCCTTTTCCGGGGTCAGCAGGCTGCCGCCGTTCTGGAGGGCGTGGGGATTGGGCTTAGGCCATGTGAACTTCGTTCCGATAATTCCGCCCACGCCGATCTGCGAGGGGAAATCGAGGCCGCCGTCGCTCAGCTCGACATGGTCTGCATAGTATGCGAGGTCCGGGCAGAGGGCCGCGATCACCTTACGTTTCTGGCGGATCTGCAGGCTGGAGGTAGGATCGGACGCGACCGCCTGGTTCATCCAGGGCATGTAGAAATAGTTGATCGCGCATCCGCACGGGCAGATCTGCAGCACGCAGCCGGGCTTCAGGGCGTTCGCACGCTCGTAGATCTTCTGGAAATATTCGTCGTGGCGCTCCTGCGCTTCCTCGGGATAGGCAAGGCCGCTCGCGGGGTTATAATCGGGCGCGGAGAGGTTCAGCTGCTGGCCGTCCATCTTGAAGCCGTCGAAGCCCCAGTCCTTGAGGAAGAGGTCGACCACCTCGGCCGTGAAGGCCCATGACGCCGGGTTCACCGGCGAGAGATACCAGCTGTCCCACCAGCTCACGAATTCGTGTGAGCCGTCTTTCTGGATCAGCATCATCTCGGGGTGTTCGGCGACCGCGCGGCTGGTAGAGTCCGCGAGCAGCGGCGCCCACCACAGCTTCGCCTTCATTCCGGCGGCGTGGATTGCGTCCGTCATGCGCCTCATTCCGTCGGGGCCGATTCGGTCGTTGGCCTGCCAGTCGCCTTCGCAGATCTGGAATCCGTCGTCGACATCCACCCACTTAAAGCCGAGCTCGGCCACCTTGGGCAGGGTCCCGATCACTTCGTCGACCGTGAATTCGCGCTCGTAGCCCCATGCACACCAGACGGGGTCATAGGCATCGTCCGGCGAGACGGGGGCGACGAAACCGCAGTTCGCCTGCATGTATTCGGAGAACTCGCGCAGCGGGCCGAAGAAATCGCCCGTGCCCTCGATGATAAAGTTCGCGTAGCTGGTGAGGGACTCGCCCGGCCCCAGCTCCACCGGCGTTTCGTAGTCCTTGCGGACCACGGCGGTAGTCAGGTCTCCCCTGCGGCGAACCGGGATCGAGACTATTCTCAGGCGGGGTTCCACGAGGCCCACGGTCACATTGCGGTCTGCGTTCCAGAGCGAGACGACCGGGGTTCCCCCGCCGTAGTCGGAGGCGTGCATGCCGAGGAAATTATCCTGATAATGTCCCCTGCCGACCGGTTTTACCCAGTCGCGGCGGTCTTCGTAGGTCATGGGCTCCAGCGCCCATAGCTTACCGCTCTTGAACTCGATTCGGGAGGTTTCCATCGCGCCCACGAGCACGGGCTGCTCGCCCGCATTCGTAAACGTCACGGTACGGACCGTCATCCCCGGGAAGCCCTCGGGAGCGGTCGCGCAGACGCTGACTTCGATTCCGGCCAGCGGCTTACCGTCCGGGCCGAGGAGCCTGTCCTGGGGGACAGGGGCACCACAGCAGGACGCGAGCAGCAGGGCCGCCGAAAGTATCGTAAAGATTCTTCTCATATTAAAGCTTGAAGTCCTGGCCAAACTTAGTACGGACTATTTCGCGGACCGCCTCCAGCGAGGTGAAGGCTCCGGTTCCGCCTGCGGCGGTAGTATTCACTGCGCCGGTGAGATTACCTGTGATCTGGCAGTCTTCCAGCGAAAGGCCCTTGACGAACGCGCTGACAAATCCGGCGTTGAAGCTGTCTCCTGCGCCGATTGCATCCACTACGTCTTTATTGAGGAAAGCGGGAAGCTCTACTCTCTTACCGTCTTTGTACACCAATATTGAACCTTTGGAGCCGCACTTGACAAGCATTGCTTTACCAAGGTAAGGCTGAACCTCGGCGATAGCGCTCTCGAGGTTAGGCTTACCGGTAAGGGCCTGCAGCTCTTTTTCGTTAGGCATAAAGATAGTCACCTTAGGGAGAACCGATTTGTAGTCCAGCTTCCAGGTCTCTGCCGGATCCCACTGAGTATCCAGAGAGACGGTGATTCCCTTTTTGACGGCGATATCCAGAACTTTCTGGACGTCGCGAAGGAGGGCGGACTGCATGAACAGGGAGGAAAGATGGATGTGCTGGCAGGAATCGAACACCGAAGGGTCAATATCATCGTAGCCCATTACATCCATACTGCCCTGATAGGTAATGTTAGCTCTGTCTTCTCCATAGTTCATACAGATAGTAGCGCCGGTAGGGGTGTCTCCTTCCATTATGAAGCGGGTGTCTACCTTTTTAGCTGCGAGGGATTTCTTCACGAGATCACCGAAGGAGTCGCGACCCACGAGGCCTACGAAACATACCTTACTGCCCAGGGCCGCCGCGTTGGCCGCAAAAATTGCGGTACTGCTGCCGAGGGTAACGGTCATATCTTTTGCGAATTTTTCCTTCCCGATTTCGGGCTCGCCGTCTATCCTGTTTAGAATGATGTCGACATTGAGCTCTCCGATGGCTGCTATCTGATATTGGCTCATAATTATAATGTTACTAAGGTTCAGTCTACGAATATGCGAAAAAACCGCCAAAAATCTTTCAGTAGGGTTTCGTTTTTGCCTAAAAATGTATTTCGTTTTGTTTCACTTGCAAAAAAGCATTACCTTTGCGAAACATTATAATTGATAACCTATGGATATTTACGATTCCGCGCAGGGCCGCCGCTCCGCGATTTTACAGAAACTCAGAGAAGACTCTACTGTCAACGTCACCCAGCTCAGCGAGATATTTAAAGTATCTGAAGTAACGATCCGTAAGGACCTCAGGATACTCCAGGAGCGCAAGCTCCTGCTCAGGGTCCACGGCGGAGCCATAATGGTCGCTCCCAACTCAGAGACTGACCCGGAAGAGAGGAACTTCAAATACAAACAGATGGTCAACGTCAAGGAAAAGAAGGCGATTGGCCGCGCCGCCGCTGCCCACATCCGAAACGGAGACACTATAATGGTAGACTCGGGAACTACGGCTCTCGAGATTGTAAAGAATCTCGACTCCTTTACGGATCTTACCATTATTACAAACTCGGTCCACGCAATGCTGGAGGCAATCAAATACAAACGCTTCAAGGTTGTCCTGCTCGGAGGAAACGTCCGCGAGACTTCCCTCTCTACGGTAGGCGCGCTTACCGAGTCGAACCTCAAGCTTTTCTACTGCGACAAGCTCTTCCTCGGAGTAGACAGTATCTCCGTAGAAGCCGGTCTGTCGACCCCCAGCATCGAGGAAGCGAGCACCAATCAGGTGATGATTTCCAGGGCGCGCGAGGTCTACGCTGTCTTCGATTCTTCCAAGTTCAACAAGAGGGCTCTTGCCTTCATCGCCATGCCGGACAAGATCAATACGGTTATTACGGATTACCACCTGAATCCAAGCGTTCGAAACCAGCTTAAAGCCCTGAATATCAACGTAGAAACCGTAGATGTGTAAACAAAACGAAAGCGTCTGAAACGTTTTATTTAGCAAAACGCAACGAAAACGAAACGAATAACATCAATAGTTTGTAGATTTGCGCAAACTGTTTTTAAGACCAGATGACACTTAACTACCACACCTACAAAGAGATCAAGCAGCAGCCGCGTGTTTGGAAAGCAGCATACGGAATCGTCTGCGAGCGCAAGAAAGAGATCTCTGCATTTCTTCACAAATATGTTGACAACGGATATTCTGTAGTTCTTACAGGCGCAGGAACCTCCGCCTATATCGGAGACGCCCTCGAATGCGCCCTTCGGGACACCCTCCTTAAGGGAGCGAACTCTATCGCCACTACAGACATCATCACCGCCCCCGAACTCTTCTTCGGCAAAGACAGTAAGGTCCTCCTTATCTCCTTCGCCCGCAGCGGAAACAGCCCTGAGAGCATCGGAGCGATAAAGGCCGTAGAGCAGACCGCCGGCAGCGTGGCTCACGTCTTCATCACCTGCAACGAGAAGGGTGAGCTCGCGAAGAAGACCGGGGACAACGTCCTCTGCCTCCTTCTCCCTCCGGAGACCAACGATCTTTCGCTCGCGATGACCAGCAGCTATTCGACCATGTTCCTCGTCTGCTCCATGATCGCCAATATCGATGCGATCGAAGCGGACAAGAAGTCGGTCGAGACCCTGGCAGACGCAGTCGAGGCGGCGATGGCCAAGTACGAAGACAAGCTGAACGAAATCGCAGGCCGCCCGTTCCAGAGGGCAGTATTCCTCGGATCCGGCGCCCTCAAGGGAGTGGCAGAAGAGTCAAGGCTGAAGCTCCAGGAACTTACGGACGGCGCGATCATGTGTGCGTTCGACTCATTCCTCGGCTTCCGCCATGGTCCTAAGGCCGTCGTCCACGAAGACTGCCTGCTCGTATACTACATCTCCCCCGACCCGAAGGTGCGCCGCTACGAACTGGACCTCATCGCCCAGGTAGCCGCCAACAATAAGGTCACCGCGACAGTCGCCGTGTGTCAGAAGGACCACGATCTTAAGACAGACTATATCGACCTGTTGGTCGAGCTCGGAATATGCCCGCCCGCTATTCGGCAGTCGGCAACATCTTCGTAGCACAGATGCTCGGATGCTTCAAGAGCATCGACATGGGCCTCAGCCCGGACGCCCCCTCGGTCTCCGGCAATATCTCCCGGGTCGTAGAAGGCGTAATACTTTATATATAATATGAAAAAGACCGAACAGCTCCTCCATCGCATCGACGAGCTTCAGAAAGAGACCGGCATCCCCCGCACTATTTTCGCGGCATGCCCGAACTCCCCTACCGTCATCCGTGCCTCCATCCAGGCGGCGAAACGCAACAATGCCCCCATCTATTTCGCAGCGACCCTGAATCAGATCGACTGCGACGGCGGTTATACCGGAATGACCCAGGCAGACTTCGTCCGCACCGTCAGATTCGAGTGCGAAAGGGTCAACTTCACCGGCCCCTGCATCATCGCGATCGACCATGGCGGCCCCTGGCTCAAGGATAAGCAGAGGGTAGAAAAATGGTCGGTAGAAGACGCCATGAACGGCGTGAAGAAGTCGTTCGAGGCAGCGGTCCTCGCGGGCTATGATCTTATCCATGTAGACCCGACTGTAGACATCAACGTCCCCAAGGGCGAGATCATCGACATCCATCTCGTCGCCGCCCGTACGGTAGAGCTCATCGCTCATACGGAGAAATTCCGCAAGGCCAACGGAATCGCCCCCATCTCGTACGAAGTCGGAACCGAGGAGGTCCATGGCGGACTGGCAGACGAAACAACCTTCGACACCTTCATCTCCGACCTCAAGGCCGGCCTGAAGGCCGTCGGGCTCGAGGACGTATGGCCCTGCTTCATCGTAGGCAAGGTCGGAACAGACCTCGATACGACCCTCTTCGACACCGAAGTCGCGAAGACCCTTACCGCAAAGGTGCGCCCTCTCGGCAGCTATATCAAAGGCCACTATACAGACGATGTCTCCAATCCTCAGGACTATCCGCTCTGCGGAATGGGCGCCGCCAACGTAGGTCCCGAATTCACCATCAGCGAGTATCGCGCGCTCTGCGAGCTCGAAGAACTTGAGAAGAAGTTCCACGCCGAAGGCAAGGTCGGAGTTCTCTCTCATATGAAGGAAACCCTTCTCGAGGAGGTCCACGAATCCCACCGCTGGGAGAAGTGGCTCCACGAAGACGAGAAGACCCTCGACCTCCACGAGCTGACTCCCGAGCGCCAGGACTGGATCGTAGCGACCTGCTGCCGCTACATCTGGCAGCAGCCCCGTACGCTGGCAGCCCGCGGCTTCCTCTTCGCAAATCTCGAGCGTCTCGGAATGAATCCCGAGACAGTTGTTCTCGGCAGGATCGAGCGCGACATGGATAAGTATTTCCGCGCGTTCAACCTGATCGGGCTAAATGACATTTTATAGGTCGTATATCGTTTTTAATTATTATATTTGGAAGTTACATTTAACAACTAAAGATTCAGCCTTATGAATTTTAAAACTGTTCTCCAGGCCGTTTCGGTTATGTTGATTATGTCCCTGACCGCGCTGACGGCCGGTGCTCAGACTCTTACAGTCAAGGGTACCGTTACCGATGCTGCGGACGGATCCCCTATGATGGGAGTCGCAGTCGCATGCTCTGCGGGCGGCGGAACAATCACCGACCTCGACGGAAAGTACACCATTCAGGTGCCTTCCAACTCGACCCTTACTTTCAGCTGCCTCAGCTATAAAGACGTGGTCGAAAGTGTAGCAGGACGCGCTGTCATCGACGTAGTTATGTCTGAAGACGCTCAGCTTCTCGAAGAAGTTGTCGTTCTCGGTTACACAACTCAGAAGAAAAACGAGCTCTCCAGCTCGGTTGTCACGATGAGCGGCGAAGAACTCACCAACATCACTACCCCGGACGTAGGTAACATGCTTCAGGGTAAAGCTGCCGGTGTTCTCGTACTCAACGCCTCCGGCCAGCCTGGTGACGCAGCTCAGATCCGTATCCGCGGAACGGGCTCTATCTCCGCAAGCGCAGACCCTCTGTATGTTGTCGACGGCGTAGCAGGCGGTTCTTTCAACCCTAACGACGTAGAGACCATTACAATTCTGAAGGATGCTTCCGCAACCGCTCTTTACGGTGCCTCTGCAGCAGGCGGCGTTATCGTCGTTACCACAAAGCAGGCCAAGGATGTCAGCGAAGTCAACTTCAAGGTCAGCGGCGGTATGAAGAAGGCCCTTTCCGGCCGCTTCCGCCCGATGAACTCGAAGGAGCTCCTCTCAGTCCTCAAGAAAGCTTATTCATCAACAGTTTTCAACGCCCTCTATCCGAAGGAGTTGAAGAATCAGTCATTCGACTGGATGAACGCTTCGTTCCGTACCGGTGTGGTTCAGGACTACTACGCATCCGTCTCCGGAAAATCCGGTAAGACCTCTTACTTCGTAAGCCTTGATTACTACGACGAACAGGGCTCCCTTATCAATACTGCATTCAACAAAGGCTCCGCAAGGGTCAACCTCAGCACCGCAATCTTCGATAACGTAACCCTCAACTTCCGCGCTGCATACAACAAGTCGAAGGAGCAGGGAACGTCGTCATACGTAACTCTCGAGAGTGCATACTACATGCTTCCTTTCGATAACCCGTACGACGTAAATACCGGAGAGCCGCTCCTCGTTGATTCCGGTTCCCGTTCAGACAACGGTAAGGACTGGTACTCAGGAAACCGCTACAACATCTTCCACAACGAGCTTTACAACTATGCAATAGGACACGGCGAGAATATCACCGCAGACCTCCAGCTCAACTGGAACATTACAGACTGGCTCATCTTCACCAGTACGACCCGTTACGATTCTTCGAACAGCTTCTGGGAGGAGTACTATGATCCTCGTACTAACATCCCCAGCTACTACGGAAAGGGTAGACTCTACAACTCCAATTCCAGCTGGAGCGGATTCGGTACTACGAATCTCCTCAAGTTCATCAAGCAGCTCGGAGATCACAACATCAGCGCAATCGCAGGTATCGAGTACGGCGGCGGCTTCACCCGCGCTAATACCGCAACCGGTACCGGAATGCCCGCAGGCCAGGCCTCTCTCAGCGCCTGCCCTACCATCACCGATGTGACCGGCTATCAGTATCAGAGCCGCTCATGGGCATGGCTCGCCCAGGCCCAGTGGGCATACCTCGGAAAGTATGTCGTTACTGCTTCCATCCGTTATGATGAAACTTCCCGTTTCGCTCCCAAGACCCGCGGCGGTTACTTCCCTGGCGTTTCCGGAGCATGGATCATCTCCCAGGAAGACTTCATGAACGAAGTAGAGGCCCTCAAGTTCCTCAAACTTCGCGCAGGTTACGGTAAGACCGGTAACAACAACATCCAGGAATTCCTCTATCAGGACGCATACGAACTCTCCAAGACTTATGGAGGAAACGTAGGTGCCGTGATGGTTCGCCAGTCCAACCCCAACCTCGGCTGGGAGGAGGCTTACATGAGCAGCCTTGGTCTGGAACTCACCACCAAACACGACATCAACATCGGTATCGACCTGTATCATACCCTCAATACCAACCTCCTTCTCGACGTTCCCGTTCCCCCGAGCACCGGCTTCACCGCCTATACTCAGAACGTAGGTAAGATCCGCAACATGGGTGTCGAATTCGTTATCGACGCTCCCATCATCAAGACCAAGGACTTCCGCTGGGACGCAGGCTTCAACGTAGGCCTCAACAAAAACGAGGTTGTTTATCTCCCGAACGGAGACTTCCTCCAGAAGGTGTCTTCCGGCGAGGCACAGCAGGTCAAGGTCGGTCAGGACCTCTACACCTGGTACATGAAGAAGTGGGCCGGAGTCGATCCCGCAAACGGTGATCCTCTCTGGGAAGTAGTTGGCGCCGACGGTAAGATTACTACCACTAACGTCTACGCAGACGCTACCATGCAGACCTGCGGATCGGCTTCTCCTCTGATGAGCGGCGGTATCAACACTTCCCTCACCTGGAAGGGCTTCTTCTTCAGCGCCAACGGTAGCTTCATCTACGGAAACAAGGTCTTCAACAGCACCCGTACCTCGATGGATAACGACGGTAGCGATGCTACACACAACCTTATGTCTATCGACAATGGCCTCGGCTGGAAGCGTTGGGAAAAAGCTGGAGACGTTGCCACACACCCGAGAATCGACCTCGGTGGAAAGGGCGGTCAGATCTCTTCCCGTTTCCTCGAAGACGGCAGCTTCTTCCGCGTAAGGAACGTAACCGTAGGTTACAACCTCCCGAAGAGCCTTACCGACAATCTTAAGATGAAGGCTGCAAAGGTCTATGTCTCTGCAGACAACATCCTTACTCTCAGCAAGTTCTCCGGAATGGACCCTGAGGTCCAGCTCGAAGGATCAGACTGGCAGCTCGCAGGAACCTACTCGATGAACTATCCTGTTCCGTTCTCTGTAGTAGCAGGTATTGACATTAAATTCTAAAGACCGGTCGAATTATGAAGAAAGTTTTATACATACTCGCAGCAACAATAATGGTCGCAGCGTGCGAAATGGATTTCTATCGTTCGGACACTATGACCTCCACAATGCTCAAGGCCGATCCCGGCGCAGCCGTATACACTACCGACGGTCTGTATTCAATGTTCAAGGATGTCCTTCTCTTTGAAGGAACCGAGTATTCGAACAACACTTGGGTTAAGCATTACTTCCAGCTCACAGAGTTCCGCGGAGATAATGTAGCCCAGGGACGTGCATCCGAAGACCCGTTCACCAACATCATGAACTACGACGACGACAATACCCTCTATAACCTCGGTTATTTCTGGTATGTCTCGTACAAGATCCTCTTCGGAGCCAACTCAAATATCGAAGCCATCCAGGAAGGCACTACCGCTGAAGGAGACCTTCTCCTCGGAGAAAACTATTTCATCCGTGCATTCGTCCACTTCGCTCTCGCCAATATCTACGCCAAGCCTTACTATGTACAGGGCCGCGGAACCAACGAGAACGAGCCTTGCGTTGTTCTTCGCAACAGCACGGACTGCTCGAAGACCGAGAAGGCTACAGTAGGCCAGGTCTACGAACAGGTAGAAAAGGATTGCCAGAAAGCATATCAGCTTCTCCAGGGCAAGGCCCGCAGAGGCAACAAGGGATTCGTAGGCGAAGAGGCTCCTCTTGCCCTCCTTTCCCGCCTATACCTCTACAAGGGTGATTGGGACAAGTGTATTGAGGTTTCCGAGCAGCTTCTCGGCGCTGACCCTGCAAGCAAACTCGATCCGGACCTCGCGAACTACTTCGTGAACGCAGAAGATTCCAAGGAAACCATCTGGTGTATCAATCGCCGCCTTACCGACTATCAGTTCTCTCAGCACGCCCAGCTCGGCTCCATGTACTACTCATCAACCGGCGTCGGCGGTATCGGCTGGTGCGAGATCTACTCTTCAGAGCAGCTCCTCGACCTTCTCTTCCGCTGGCCCGATGACGGACGCCGCAAGGCTTACTTCGCATATGCCGCTCCTATCGAAGGACAAATGATGGTAAGCTGGCCGGACGCTAAGGGCGGTCTTGACTATCGTCTCGACGTAATGGTCACCTCCAGCAAGAACGACGACGGAACTTATACTCCCAACGTCATCGACAACGGCGACGGAACCTATTCAGTCACAACCGGAGGTAAGAACTACACTATCAAGAAGACTACCGTCAACAAGGATGTCAAGTACTATATCGAAGGCTACGCAACAGATGCCGAAGATGATGATGACATCGTCGGCGGAACCCGCGTATTCGTCCGTACCGCTCAGGACAACGCAAAGGGAACCCGTCTTACGATGCCCGCTTACATGAACACCAAGTTCGCAGGAAAGCCCGGTACAGACGAGGAGCTCCTCAGCTCGAATGTTTTCTTCCGCTATGGCGAGACTATACTTAACGCAGCAGAGGCCTATGCCCACAAAGACGACGCAGTCAATGCAGTCAAATACATGAACTACGTCAGGGCCCGCGCCGGTCTTACCGGAGATGCTCTCTATACTACTACCAACATAGCTGACAGCGGTTATACCACTGTCCTTGACGCAGTCCTCGACGAAAGGAGGATCGAACTCATGTACGAAGGCTTCCGCGGATACGACCTCTATCGTAACGGTAAGGATATCTTCCGCAAGTATGCAGGTGTCCACAAATGGGAGATCATCCCCAACGCCACCCTCGACACTACTTTCCCGGTTTGTATCCCTTACGCTGAGACCGCAGCCAGTGGTGTGACAAGCAACAAATAAAACCAAAACCTACATAACAACATTTTTTATTAACCCAAAAAACAATTCAATCATGAAGAAATTCTTCTACTATGCTGCTCTTTTCGCAGCTCTGACCATGGGCTTCAGCTCATGCGGTGAGAAAAATGGAGGCGAGGAGATCGACGATCCGGAGGACGAGTTCGTATCTCCTATCAAGGTCGACGGCGACTTCGCAGACTGGGCTGCTCTTCCCGCAGCTAAGGTTGCAGTAGCAGAGAACAAGAACTCTGAAAAGAACGCTCTTAAGGTTCTCAAGGCTTACGCTGACAAGGTTTACCTCAACATCTACTTCGAGTTCGACGACGCTCAGATCGTTGACAAGGAATGGCCCGCAGTCCACGTCTATCTGAACTACGATGGCGACAAGGCTACCGGCGGATACGGTGATGAGTTCGCAGACGCTTGTGTAGACTCAATGCTCGAGACCGCTATCTTCAGCGGCGGTCAGTGGAACGACTGGAACGCTTCCTACTGGCACTGGTGGGGAGAGGCCAACGGAACCGGTTGGGAGTGGACAGCACCCGGCGCAGACACCTCCGAGGCTAACAAGTGGGGTGCAGAGATCGGCGAAGGCGAAGGTATCTCCCACGGTATGGGTAGCGGCAACGCTTACGAGATCCAGATTCTCCGCGAAATGCTTCCCAACTCACCTTTCGCAAAGACCTTCGGCGTAGGTATCGACATCCAGCAGAACTGGAGCTCGATTGCATGGCTTCCTAACGCAGCCAGCACCGACGACAACCCCAACGGTCTTGCCAACATGCTCGACGTTACCATCGACGAATAATCAATCGGCATGATTTTACCGGCCATAGCCGCCACACAAAGGTGGCTATGGCCTTTTTCATTAAAAAAAGCCCACACAGCTAACAACCAACAACCATGAAGAAAAGCTTTCTCTTCTCCATCTTGTTCCTGGCTCTGATGGCCTCTTGCTGCATCTCCTGCGACAAGGGCGGTAACGGGGTAAAGGACCCTGATGCGGACTTTGCGTCGTTGACCAGATTGGATTTCCAGGTCGACGAAACCGAATTCCCCAACCCGGAAAGAGGTTGGTTCACCCATCCCGAGTTCAATGCCTCGCGCAATCCCGGAGTACTGTCGGAAAGCACAATGGAAGCCCAGAGGGCACTCGGAAGAACGCTCATCTACACTATCTACTATCTTGATCTGTTCTTCGAGTCACCTATTTCGGATGACTTCCTGAACTACATCAGAGCGAACCTTACTGTTCTCAGGAACACTGGATTCAAGTGTGTCCTCAGGTTTGCCTACAAGAGAGACTGGAGTGAGAAAGGTCACCCGTGGGATCCCGAGCGCGAGGTAATGTACGGACATATCGAGCAGTTAAAGCCTATCTTCCAGGAATTTGCCGATGTCATCTTCGTCCTCGAAGCCGGCTTCATCGGTTCTTATGGCGAGTGGTATTACACTGACCACTTCAACTTCGACCCTAAGACAGTCGAGGATTATATCCCCCGCCGCGAGCTTCTCGACAAGCTCCTTGCGGCTCTTCCCGCAAAGCGTCAGATAGCAATCCGCTACCCCGGCGCCATCATCGGCATGCTCAACATCGACCCTGCCGACACCCTTACAAGAAAGACGGCCCACGACGGATCCATCCTTTCCCGTCTGGCCCACCACAACGACTGCTTCGTCTCTTCCAATGACGATGTAGGAACATACCACGGAAACGCTCAGCGTGAGTTCGTCTATCACAACTCCAAGTATACGATCTGGGGCGGAGAAACCTGCAGCCTGGCCCTTGCCGGCCACTGCGAGAACTCTCTCGTAATGTCTAAGAAACACCACATGACTTACCTCAACAACGATTACAACAAGAAAGTTCTCAATCGTTGGGCTGAGGAAGGTTGCTTCAACGAGATTTCGTTTCACATCGGATACCGTCTGCTGATCGACCGCGCTTTCATCACCCCCAAACCCGAAAAGGGCAAGGAACTGAGGGTAGCCCTGCAGATCCACAACGTAGGTTATGCAGCCCCGATGAACCCGAGAAAGGTCGAGCTCGTCCTCGTAGGACCTGAAAAGAAGGTCTTCGATATCGACGCCGATCCCCGTTTCTGGTTCGAGGACGAAGAGTCTACTCTCGATATGAAGGTTACGCTTCCGGACAACCTGCCTTCAGGAACCTACAAGGTCTGCCTGAACCTGCCCGACCCGGAGCCTACCATCCACGACAACCCTCGTTTCAGCATCCGTCTTGCCAACAAGGGCATCTGGGATGAGGAAACCGGACTTAACACTATTGCAGAAATCAAACTTTAAAAAAATATGAAAAGGGCACTCCCTATTCTTATCGTTCTTGCAGCGTTGCTGATTGGTTGCAAGCCTGATCAGCCGGATCCTTACAAGGGTCTTAATAAAATTGAATTCAAACCTACGGATGAGAACTTTGCCAATCCCGAAAGGGGTTTCTACCGTCCGGTCGAAATCCACTCGGCAGATGCTGTCGCGTTTTATCCGACCACGGTAACCAACCTTCGTAAGTTCGGATTCTCGCTGATGCTGCTCGAATTCTATCTTACAGACTATATGGAGTCTGACATAGAACAGGCATATCTCGACAAGATTACGGAGTGCTTTAATAATCTTCGCGAAGGCGGCGGTAAGGCTATCGTCCGCTTCGCCTACAAAAACAGCGAAAACGACCGTCCATGGGACGCTACAGAAGAGTGGGTTATGCGCCATATCGAGCAAGTAACTCCTATTCTTCAGGAGTACGAGGATGTCCTCTTCGTACTCCAGGCCGGTTTCGTTGGCGTTTGGGGTGAGTGGTACTACACCACAAACTTCAACATGAATCCTTCATCCGACGCATCTTATGAACCCAGGAAACACGTTCTGAACGCCCTGCTTCAGGCAGTCCCGAAGAGCAGGCAGGTCCAGCTTCGTACTCCTGAGTTCAAGATGCGACTGATGAATGTCAGCCTCGCTGACACAATTACAATCGCTACCGCCCACAACGAAAGCGACAAATCCAGAGTCGGAGGCCACAACGACTGCTTCCTCGCATCCATCAACGATACGGGAACCTTCCACGGCGATACCGACCGCACCCTCTGGAAAGCCGACACCCGCTACACTATCATGGGCGGCGAGTCGTGTAATCCTTCCCAGTACTGCGCCTGCGACAACGCCCTCAAGGACCTCGCAGACTATCACTGGACTTACCTTAACAGCGCCTACCACACCTCAGTGCTCGGCCGCTGGCGTACCGAAAAATGCTACGACGAAGTGGCGCTCAGACTGGGCTACAGGCTCACTATCGAAAAGGCATTCATCAGCCCGAAGATCGCCTCTGGAACCGAGTCCCGCCTGGTTCTTCAAATCAAGAACGAAGGCTTCGCAGCCCCTCAGAATCCCCGCGATGCCGAGCTCGTCATCACCGACAAGAGCGGCCACGACACCGTGGTTAAACTCGATGTCGATCCCAGAACCTGGTTCGCTGGAGCTACAACCACCCTCGACATTACGATTCCAGCCCTCTCCGAGGGAGAATACACCGTCAGCCTGAATCTGCCTGATCCTCAGCCTACCCTGAGGAACAATCCTTTCTACTCGATTCAGCTCGCCAACAAAGACGTCTGGGACGAGGCTACCGGATACAACAAGATAACAACTATTAACGTACAATAAATATGAAATTCAGATTTATCCTTGCAGCGGCAGCCGCTGCAGCAGCACTCCTTTTCGTTTCCTGCAAGCAGGACAACCCCGGCGATGAAGAAGAAATCGAAGATGAAGAAGAAGTAGACAACAGCAAGATCCAGATCGACGGCGAATTCGCCGACTGGGCAGGCCTCGAAGGCGTCGCTTCTGTCGTTCTCCCTTCCAGCGGAGAAATTCCTTTTGATGCTCTGAAGGTCTTCAAGGGCTACGCAGATGCGGATTACATCTTCTTCTATTTCGAGATCGACCGCAGCACCCTCGCTACGATGGATCTTTTCATCGACCTCGACAACGACAAGGCTACCGGACAGACCGCCAACTGGCCTGAGATGGGAGCAGAGGTTCTTCTCCAGGCTTCATTCCACGACGATATGAAGGACGCAGGCATCTTCAATCCTATCGTCCGCGTATACGGAGGAACTCCCGGCGGAACCGAATGGACGTGGATCGACGAGGCCGGCCAGAACTTCACAACCTCCGCTATCTTCGCCAAGAGCGACGAAATCATCCAGGTTGAGATGCGCATGATCAAGCAGATGATGGTACTTCCCGACCTCGGTGACACATTTACTATCGGCGCAATCGTCGAAGACTCCAACTGGAGCATCATCGGCAAACTCCCCGTCGAAGACGCCGGCCTTACAGTAACCGCTGTAAAATAAAATATTATGTCCAGGACACGGCATCTCTTAGCCCTTTTGGCCCTAGTTCTCCCCATCTTCGCCGGCTGCGGTCAGAAAGACCTGCGCATCCCGCTAGAAGAGGGTGAGGCAGTATGGGGCGGCCACATCAAGGACGGCTCGCTGATGCCGTTCGCGCCAGGATTCGAGACCTCGCTGGAGTACAACCTCTCCAACCAGGTCAACCCCCTTCTCCTTACTTCAAAAGGACAGTATGTCTGGAGCGAAGCTCCGTTCTCTTTCCGCATCGAAGAGAACAAGATAGTCATTACCTCACACATAGCGGAGATTCAGACCGAGAAGGCAGGGGCTACTCTCGCCGAGGCCTTCAAGGCCGCCTCGGCGAAGTTCTTCCCCGCCGACGGGCAGCTCCCCCCGAAAGAGTTCTTCGAGATGCCTCAGTACAATACCTGGATCGAACTTATGTACGATCAGAATCAGGAAGGCGTACTGAACTATGCGAAGGGTATTCTGGACAACGGACTTCCTCCGGGAATCATCATGATCGACGATACCTGGCAGGAAGACTACGGAAAGTGGGTCTTCCACCCCGGCCGTTTCCCCAATCCGAAGGCGATGTGTGACCAGCTCCACAAAATGGGCTTCAAGCTGATGCTGTGGATATGCCCGTTCGTGAGCATGGACCAGTATCAGATATGCCGCGAGATTATGAAGGGAAAGGGCTTCCTTCTCACGGACGCCCCGACCTGGGAAGAGGCCAGCGAGCCGTACCCCGTCAGGTGGTGGAACGGGACCTCGGCCGTGCTCGATTTCTCGAACGAAGCGGCCGTTGAGTGGTTCGACGCTCAGCTTAAGAGACTGACGGACGAGTTCGGGGTCGACGGATTCAAGTTCGACGCCGGCGATTTCGACTACTATCCGTCAGACGCGCTCGCGAAGGGAGGCAAGGTCCCCGCGTGGGAGCAGTGCTCGCTTTTCGTGGACCATGCGACTAACTATCCCTACAACGAGCTGCGCGCCGGATGGCGCAATGCAGGCCGCCCGGTTGTAAACCGTCTCCATGACAAGGACCACAGCTGGACCGACCTTCGGAAGCTCATCCCCGAGATGATGGCCGAGAGCCTGATGGGCTTCAGCTTCTGCTGCCCGGATATGGTAGGCGGCGGCAGCTTCGGAACCTTCCTCAGCGGGAAGACAGACACCGAGCTGATCGTCCGCTCGGCCCAGGTCCATGCGCTGATGCCGATGATGCAGTTCTCGCTCGCGCCGTGGAGAGTGCTGGGTAAGGAGGAATACGCCGCCGTCTTGAAAGCGGTCGAAATCAGGCACAAGCTGCTGCCCGAAATCGAGGCCCTGTTCGAGCGTGCCGCGAAGACCGGCGAACCCATCGTCGCCCCGCTCGAGTATGTGTTCCCCGGCGAAGGACTGGCCCAGATCGTAGACGAGTTCATGCTCGGAGAGCGCTATCTTGTCGCCCCCATGCAGGAGAGCGGCACTTCCCGCGCGGTCGTTCTTCCGGCAGGCAGCTGGAAGGCCGACGACGGTAAAGTCTATGAGGGCGGCGAACATACGATTGACGTTCCGCTCGACCGTTTACCTGTATTTGAAAGATTATAGAAAGTAATATGAAACGTTTGCTTACGCTTTTCGCAGCGGCAGCGCTGCTCTGCGCATGTGATGATTTCCAGATGCCGAATTTCGGTTTCAAGCCGAACGGCGACAAGGATAAGACCGAAGAGGAAAAGCCGGAAGAGAAGCCGGAGGTCCCGGACAACACGGGCGACGACAAACCTGGCGGATACGACTGGACCGGAGTTAAATACAACTTCGAAGAGTCTACCGATGTTATCGCCAATCCTGAGAGGGGCTTTATGAAGTATCAGGACTTCAAGAGTTCTACCTCTGCGCTTAAGGCTTCGGCCGTTAAGGCCCAAAGGGCTGAAGGCCGTACCCTGTACTATTGCGGTTTCTACCTCACCGACTTTATGAACGGCGACATCTCCGAAAGCTACCTGAAGAAGATTCAGGACACGATGGACGCCCTTCGCGAAGGAGGCGGAAAGTGTGTCATACGTTTCTGCTATAAGGAAAGCGACAGCGAAAAGGCCAAGCCCTGGGATCCTACCGAGGAGATCGTAATGAGGCATATCGCCCAGCTCAAGCCTATCCTCCAGAAAAACGAGGACGTTATCTTCGTAATGCAGGCAGGCTTCGTGGGTGTTTGGGGAGAGTGGTACTACACGACCAACTTCAAGTTCCAGCCTCGGACCAACGACGATTATCTCCCTCGCAAGAGGGTTGCCGAGGCGCTGCTTGATGCGCTTCCCGCATCCCGCCAGGTGGAGCTCCGTACCCCTCAGTTCAAGATGAGGATGTATGGGCTTACCGTTAAGGATACCCTTACCGCCGCTACGGCCCACAAGGGCCAGACCCTTGACCGTCTCGCAGGCCACAACGACTGCTTCGGCGCAGCTGCAGACGACTGGGGAACCTTCGACAACGAATCCAATGACCGCGCTTTCTGGAAAGCCGAGACCCGCTACACCATTATGGGCGGCGAGACCTGCAACGTCTCCGACTACTGCACCTGCCAGGCTTCGACTAAGGATATGGTCGACTATCACTGGACCTATCTCAACATCGATTACCACACCGGAGTTATCAACGGCTGGAAGACCAACAACTGCTACAACGAGATCGTAAAGAGGCTGGGTTACCGCCTCGTGCTCGAAAACGTAGAGCATAAGACCGGAGCCGCTGCAGGCCAGGATCTTGATATCGCTATCAACTTCCGCAACGACGGCTATGCAGCCCCGATGAACCCGCGCCTCGTCCAGCTGGTATTCGTGGAGCCCGACGGAAAGCAGACCGTATTCCCTGTCGCTTCCGATCCTCGCAAGTGGCAACCCGGTGCTCACACGGTTCTTACTTCGATCAAGCTTCCTGCAGCGAAGGGAACGGTTTATATGAACCTCAACGACCCGCTGCTGCCGGATAATCCGAACTACAGCATCGCTTTCGCAAACAAGAATGTCTTCGACAGCAAGACCGGCCTTAACAAACTGTTCGAACTGAAATGAGACTGAGACTGGTTGCAGTTATTCTGGCGGTCCTGGCTCTCGCAGTTTCCTGCAAGAGCCCGTCCGTCAAGGGGTATTGGGAGAATCATACGCCCGATATTACTGATATACGGGCGGCAGAAAACGAGTTCGCCGCGTTTGCCGAACTGGCGGTTAAGAGTCCCGAGCAGGAGGCGAGGGAGGAGATTGACCGGCTGTTCGGGCAACTTAAGGCGAACGAGGTAGCGTACTTCGTCTATTCGGAGTGGATGGTTTCGGCGTTCTACTCCCCCGCTTCGCCCTGCCGCGACTGCGCTCTTTTCAGCTATGCGATGACGAGTCACGTCCTGAAAGACGGTATAGTAGACGGGTACGACGCCGAACTCTACGAGCGCCTCGTTACCGCCTGCAATACCAATAAAGAAGGAACTGCGCTTGTACTTCCCCCTCTTAACGACCGCCGTGGAAACGATGTCGTTATTGAGTCCGGAGAGCCCATCCTCTTCCTTGTAGTCGACCTCTCCTGTCCCAGCTGCCTCAAGGCGCTCGACAAACTTAGCAAGAAGTATCCCGAGGCCCGCCACATAGCCCTCTGCAGCGGACCCGCAACCCTCCCGGACAGAACCGACTGGGAGTTCCTGAGGGCGACCGAAACGGACAGCGTATACGATATCAGCGCCGCCCCGTTCTACTTTGTAGTGAATTCTGAAGGAATAATCGAAAAGTCATATACTACAGCAACGCTATGATGAAGAAATCATTATTTGCACTGTTGGCTTGCGCATTAGTATTCGCCTGCCAGCCTGAGACTCCCGAAAAGGAGAAAAAGCCTGAGAAGGACAAAGAGAAACAGGAAGAAGTCGACTACACACCCAAGCCCGGCACCTACACTTTCGTGATGCCGGACTATACCGTCAAGAGCGGCGTTTCCTACGGAAAGACCACCTGGGAGGCGGGAGATCAGATCCTCGTCCACGGCAACTACGCCCCTTCTTCGATTACGGTAACCCTCGAGGCGGCCAATATCTCTGCAGACGGAAAGACCGCTACTGTAGAGCTGAAGGAAGTCCCCGCTTCGGGCGCAGCTCCGGACAAACTCTACGCAGCCTACCCGGCAGACAATGTCGAGTTCATAGCCTCGATGTGTGACGCGCAGACCCGCTTCATCCCGAACAATGAGATGCTCATGACGGCCTATCTTACCGACGACAGCAAGTTTGCGTTCCAGTATATTACGGGAGCAATAGCCTTCTCCGTAAGCGAGCCCTGCGACAGTTTCGTGGTAGTAGGAAACACCAGCGAAGAGCTGGTATTCGACTTCCTCGTGACCCAGGTTACGAGTAAGCAGGAACTCTTCCGCCAGGACGCCGGCGAAGGCCACCGCTTCTATCGCGGAGCTGTAGAAAACGGCGGCGGAATCGCCTTCCTCCCCGTAAAGACCGCTTTCGGCGAAAAGGGCTTCAGCCTCTATCTGAAGAAGGGCGAGGCCTATCCTAAGGTCTATCGTTATCCCAACGCCGTCACTATCTCCCACGGAGTGCTCCTCGACCTGGGCGACATCACCGCCTCGCTCGAGAATTATGATGGCCCGGCCGTTACCGAGCCAAAGATGCCCGTGATGGGAAGCTACGAGAAGATTTCGGTCGACGTAGAGGAACTCTCCGGCATCTGCCTTACCGCCGAAAAAGACGCCCTCTGGGCAGTCGGCGACCAGGGCCAGCTGGCAAAGGTAGATTTCGACGGAAAGGTCACCAACATCAAGAACTTCAGCAACGACCTAGAGGCCATCACCCTCGATACAGACACCGGCGATTTGTATATCGCGGCCGAAGGTTCCCAGAAAGTCTATCGCTGCTCCGATCCTTATACCTCCTACACCCAGGTCTTCAAGGTCCAGGAAGCTATCGACGGTAACTACGGCAACAGCGGCCTCGAAGGTATCGCCTACTACGGGAATGGCGTCCTCTATGTAGGAAGCCAGGTCGGCGCCAACCTCTGGAAATATACCATCGACGGCGAGAAACTCGGCGACTACGTCAGCCTCAAGAAACTCTCTACAAAGATTATCGAGGTGGGCGGACTCTGCTACGATCCCGTCAACGACTGGCTGTGGGTTACCGATTCCGAGAGCCACAGAGTCCACGTCCTTAGCGGCGATGCGACAACCCTTCTCGCCAGCTACCGCGTTCCCTTCGCGGGCAACAACGAGTCGGTCTGTGTCGACCACGAACGCGGCCTTGTCTATGTCGGCGACGACGACGACAACAGCCCTTCTATCTATAAGATTAAGTTTACAGGCCTCAAACCCGAAGACCGTCAATAATGAGAAAAGTTTACTTCGTTTTAGCCGCCCTGGCGGCTCTGGCCGTTTCCTGTAAGGAGGAAAAAGGCCTTCAATACTATCAGACAGACCGTACCTATGATATAGTTAAGGTCACAGAACCCGCCCAGGACGCGGATGTCCGCAACGTCATCATCTTCATCGGCGACGGAATGGGCCTCGAGCAGGTAAGCTGCGGCTGGGTCCTCAACAAAGGCAAACTGAATCTTGACAACTTCCCCGTAGTGGGTCTTTCGCGCACTTGGTGCACGGATCGGCTGATCACGGATTCGGGCGCCGGCGGGACCGCGCTCGCGGCCGGTCAGAAGACCGCCGAGAGCCATGTCGGTACCGCGGCGGACGGCTCGGATCTGCCGAGCGTGCTCGTCCGCGCGAAAGAGCTCGGGAAGAAGACCGGAGTTGCCGTGACCTGCCATTTCGCAGACGCGACGCCTTGCGACTTCTGCTGCCACAACGAGTACCGCTATAACCAGGAAGACCTGATCGCCGA
>CAJOJC010000008.1 GCA_905234775.1 uncultured Bacteroidales bacterium
CGGGTTCCTCATCGGAACGCCTAAGGATATTGCAAAACTGGGACCAGTGCCGGGATGATGGACTTTTTGTCACCATAGAAGTGCCAAATAGTCCATTTTGTGGACAGATTGTCTTTCCCTGAAAAAAGTTGACTCATAAAAAAGAGTTAACAATGTTCGTTTACCACACAAAAGTGACCAAAAGTGACCGAAAAATCTATCAATAAATGATGATCAGACGATGCGTCATATAAGAATATTTCTTATCTTTGTTGAAAATACTGATAGAAATGAAAACAACAACTGTTGCATTAGGGGCTCATTTTGACGAATTTGTCCAGGCCAGCGTTCTTGGCGGCCGCTACACGAACGCCAGCGAGGTGATTCGTGCCGGGCTAAGGAGGCTGGAAGAAGATGAGCAGAAGATAGCAGCTCTCCGTGCTGCCATAGAGGAAGGTGAAGACTTCGAGTCCCACTTGGAGGAGTTGAGGGCAAAACGGAGGAACAATGGCTAAGATCAGATTATCCAGAAAGGAAATAGCCGATTTGGATGGCATTTGGGACTATACCGCCCAAACCTGGTCGGAAGAACAAGCGATCATCTATTATCGGCAGATATATGGCGCTATCCAAGGATTGAATAATCTGCCTGTTTTCCTTGAGAAGAGATATGACGTCATAAAGCCGGGGCTCTTTGGTTTTAAGGTGGGACATCACATTATCTTTTATAAGAAACACAAAGAGGGCTCAATCCAGGTAGATCGTATTCTCCATGAGAAAATGGATTATCAAAGGCATCTGTAATAAATCGGAATTTTTGTGATTATTTCACCGAGATACGTTGTGTTTGCGGAAGGTGTCACCCTAAACACACACACCTTCCTCGAACTAATAGATTACGCGGTCCCGGTCGGCCTTTCGCAGTCATTTCCGTCAAGTAGCTGCCAGCCTACCTGCCTTACATGGCGATCCAGAGGGGGTACCCCTGGCAGCTACTTTGCGGAAATACTAATCTGGCAGGGAAACAGGCACTACTCACACCCTCCAACTCTGCTCCGCCAAGATGAAGCCAGGCGATGTGCCTTACAGCATATTCTGAGGAGGGGTATGTTGGCTTCACACGACGAAATGGGCCTGTGAAGCCAGGCCGGAGCCACTAGAGGCCATTCTGGGATGGGTGTTTTGGCTTCATCTTGGCGGAAATTACCCAAATTTTAATTTCCGCGAAGTTGCGCCACAAAACCAAAACGAAACCTGCCCTACAGTGCATTCTATCTGGGTCTTATGCGTACCAAAATAGCATCGCTTACGGCGATGCTATTTTGTGTGCCTCGGGCCGGATGCAGCAAAGTGTTCCAAACAAGAGAATAATAAAGGTGTAAAAAGATTTCACTATGCAAAAAAAGATATTATTTACGTTATGATGGAATCACTTATTATACCATTTCAAGTGCGAGCGCAAGAACTAATATACGTTTCATTGGTATGATTGTTTTGGCTTTTGTGGTGGAATACGCCGCAAGGATGATTGTTATACGCATTACCTTTGTGAAAACACATTCTCTTATGAAAAAAGTCATTCTTGCTATTGCTTCATTTGCACTGCTGTTTGCGTGCACTTCCAAAGATGATACTCCCGGCGGCGGAGATCAGGAAGGTCAGGAACAGGGTCAGGATTATACCAACACCGACCAGCTGGTTTTCGTGGATATGGGCACGAAGGTCCTGTGGGCCACGATGAATGTCGGCGCATTGCATTCCACCGAATTTGGCTCGTATCTGGAGTGGAGCCCTCTCACCGCTTCCTATGGAGACGAGTATTCCGATTGCCATCTTCCCACCTGGGCCGACTACGAAGAGCTCGTTTCCGTAAAGACGAGCGACGGGAAATACACCGGCGGTCCCTGCCGGGCCTCCTGGGGCAATGTGAACGGAGTGTACGGCATTACTTATACCAACAAAAAGACGGGGAACGCCATCTTTATGCCTGCGGCGGGACAGTATTCCCAGGGCTTACCTTATTTCGTAGGGAAGAGGGTGTATAACTGGACTCTGGACTCCAAGGAAGAATGGGATGGCAAGCGAGCCACCGCGACAGAGTTTCAGTCAGCAACATCGCCAAGCGACGGAGCGCACGTGGAAATGTACGTCTCAATTGATCGCTGCACCGTGCGACTGGTAAAAGAGAAGTAGAATCGCGCAGAGACGCTGTCTACGTTACCCCCGCTGACTCCGTCAGCTGCCCCCTCAGGGGGGCTGGAGGTCGCCGAAAATAAAGGCTGGTGACCAAAAGTGACCAAATTTGGGGGATAATAAATAGGATTCGGAGGCCAAAGGCCGACCCAGGGGAGTTTGAGGGGGTACGCCCCCTCAATCAATATAGTGCCAAAGGCACCAAAAAAGCATCGCCGCAAGCGATGCTTTTTTGTGTGCCTCGGGCGGGAATCGAACCCGCACGGCCTTTTCGGGCCAAGGGATTTTCGTGCCACTATGGCTTTCGCCACCATCTCTGTTTGTGGTCTGGACTATTCCTTCACCATGGGGCTCTGCCCGTTAGGTGTGCCGTGTCTAGTCTCTGCACCTTCCTCTTCTTAGAGGCTTGGCTCAAGATTGCCTTCGGCCTTGCCCGTTAAGGTTTCCTTGAATTTACGGCATTCTACATCTCTCTTTTCAGAAAGTGCACTCAAATTGTGTCTAAGTCCCTCGTGTCTACCATTCCACCACCAAGGCTTGGTGTCGGGGGCGGGGCCGTAGCCGAAGCGTGGGCCCGAAGCCGCCGGACGCGACTGCAAAAATACGAAAAATTCTTGTTTTCTTCGGAAAAAGGAATACCCTCCCTTTCTGTTTCGTACACCAGAGGCTCATTTCGTGTACGAAACGGCTCCGAGAAGGGATTTGGTACATGAAAGGCCCTTCTAGTGAATCAAATCGCAAAAGTCGTCAAAGGATCGCGCGGCGCCGAGCTCGTCGGAGCGGGTCTTCCATACGGGGGATGACGCATCCCCCGAGCCCCCTGCGGCTCCTTGCTCCCGCACTTTGTCTTCGCCAAAGTGCCCGCACCGCCGGGCACGCTGAGGCGTGCCGTCGCTTCGCTCCAGGCCTCGCCCCTTGCGGAACCGGTCGCTCGTGGGTAACTCGCTCCCTGTCGTGTTTGGGTTTAGTCGGTAGCTACGGCAGGACGTTCCTCTGGTCGGGGAGGACGTTCTTTAGGTCGGGTATGCCCCTAGAAATATCGGCGTTCCTGCTTCAGCAGCGCCAGGAAGATGAATAGCATAACGGTAAACGACAACATCGAGGAGCCGCCGTAACTGAGAAACGGCAGGGGGATGCCGATGACTGGCATCAGGCCTATGGTCATGCCGATGTTGATCATCATGTGCATGAAGAAGCAGCCGGCGAGGCAGTAGCCGTAGATTCGGGCGAAAGGTTCTCGGCAATATTCGGCGCGCCCCAAAATTCGGGCGATCAGGAAGACGTAGAGCAAAATCACAACTGCGCAGCCGAGGAAGCCGAACTCCTCGCCAATGGTGCAGAAAATGAAGTCCGTGCTCTGCTCCGGAACGAAGCCATAGGCGGTCTGAGTGCCCTGGAGGAAGCCCTTGCCGGTGAGGCCGCCAGAGCCGATAGCAATCATCGACTGGTTCACGTTGTACCCTGCGCCCATAGGGTCTTCCTTCATTCCGAGGAGAACCTCGATGCGAGTCTGCTGGTGTGGCTTCAGCACATATTTGAACACGAGTGAAGTGGAGAGTATCATCAGCGCTCCGACAACGCCCGCCAAAACCATAGTCCATATCAGATCGCGCCGCGCGACGATTCCGCGGACGCGCTTCCTCACCACCAGGAAATAAACCCCGAGAGCCAGGGCCAGAAGACCGAACGACACCCAGAGAGGGAATCTGATGGACGTCACGAACAGCACGACGAACGCGAACAGGAACACCAGCCACCAGCCGGAAAGGCCCTCGCGGTAGAGCATGAAGACGTAACCGATGTAGACCAGAAGAGTTCCGGTCTCGCCGCCGGCCAGGATCAGCGCCGCGGGCACACCGACCACAACCAGAGCCATAGCCAGGTCGCGCAGTTTCCCAATCCTGAATCCAGGCGCGCGCATGATGTGGGCCAGCACAAGCGAGGTGGTAATCTTGGACAGTTCGCAAGGCTGGAAACTCACCGGCCCCAGTTGGAACCACGACCTCGAACCGTTAACCACAACTCCGAACACCAGCACAAGCCCCAGAAGCATTACGACGAAAATCCATCCGGGCACGGCGAACTCCTCCCAAATGAAGGGTTTCACCCAGAAGAGTATGACGATGCCGACGACCATAGAGATTCCCATCCAGAGCAACTGCTTTCCGCTGCGTCCGGCCAGGGCAAACATCCCGGACTCCTCCACAGAGTGCGACGAAGAGTACACGCTCAGCCACCCTATCACGATGAGCGCGAACCAGCACGCGATCAGATACCAGTCGATCGTGTGCACCAGGCTTCTCTGTACTCTTCCTTCCATCATTTGACCTTGATCCATTCGCGGAGCCATGCCCGCTCGGGCGCGATCTCTCCGTTCAAATACTGTTCGATCAGCAGCGACGCGATGGGAGCCGAAACGGATCCGCCCCATCCTCCGTTCTCCACGTATGCGGCCACGGCGATCTGCGGGTTCTCGCGGGGCGCGAAGCAGATGAACACGGAGTGGTCGTCGCCGTGCGGATTCTGGGCGGTGCCCGTCTTTCCGCAGATGTCCAGCCCGCGAACCCGCGCGAGCGTGGCCGTGGACCCGTCAGCGACCGTCATGTTCACGGCCTGCCACATACCCTCCACCGCCGCCTCGAAGTGCCGAGGGTCGATTCCCGTCTCATGGCGAGAAGCAACGGTGTCGTCAAGCAGGTGCGGCGTCACATACCACCCCCTGTTCGCCATGATAGCGGCGAGATTCGCAATCTGCAGCGGGGTGGCGCCTATCTCGCCCTGGCCGATAGCCAAAGACACCACGGACGAGAACTTCCAGTGCCCGTGGCCGTAGACCTTATCGTAATACCCCGAAGTTGGAATCGTTCCTCCCAATTCTCCCGGATAATCGGTCCCCAACTTGCTGCCGAAGCCGAAAGCGCGAACGTAGGACTCCCAGGCATCGAAAGCCTCCGCAGTGGACTCATAGCGCTTGTTCTCCAGCACGTTCTTGAACACGTTGCAGAAATATGCGTTGCACGACATCCGGACAGCCTCGATAAAGTTTAGGGGCGAGCGGTGCTCGTGGCAGCCGAGTTTCTTGCCAGGAGCATAGACATAGCCTCGCGAACAGCTGTATTGCGTCCTCGGATTCAGCACGCCCTCCTGCATACCTATCAGGCCGCACACCAGTTTGAAGACCGAGCCGGGCGGGTAACTGGCCTGCACCGTACGGTTGAAAAGCGGCTTGCCGGGATCGCTCGACAGTCTTTCGTAGTTGCTGCCCATATTCGCCAGGACGTCCACGTCGATGCCCGGGCTCGAGACGAGCGCGAGTATCTCGCCGGTCGCCGGCTCGATCGCGATCAGCGAGCCCGTGCGCCCCTGCATCAACTCCTGCCCGTACTGCTGGAGATGCGCGTCAATCGTGGTGCGTATGTCCTTGCCCGGAACGGCGAGCTTATCTTCGGAGCCGTCGTTGTAGGAAGTCAGCACGCGGTTGCGCGAATCCCTCAAATAGATGTGATACCCCTTCTCTCCGCGAAGTTCCTCCTCGCGGGCAGCCTCCAGGCCCGTACGGCCCACATTGTCGCCGCCCTTGTACTCCGGATGCTTCCTTATGTAGTCCGCGTCCACCTCGGACACATAGCCCAGCAGGTTACCTCCCGCGTTGAAGGGGTACATGCGCTCGGTGCGTATCTGGCCGCGGAAACCGGGGAAGCGGTACTCAACTTCGCTGAAGCGCATATACACGTCTTCGTCCACGTGCTTCAGAAACACCAGAGTCTTGAAGCCGATGCGCGTGCGGTATGACCTGTAGTACGCAAGCCTCTCACGCACGAAGTCCGGGTCGATGTCCAGAACGCGAGCCAGCGCCAAAGTGTCCAGCCCGCTGATTTCGCGCGGGGTCACCAGGATATCGTAGGTGGCCTGGTTGCCCACCAGCACCTCGCCGCTGCGGTCGTAGATGACCCCGCGCGGCGGGTAAATTGTCTCGTAAACTATGGAATTGTTCAGCGCGTCCGTCTTGAACTTGCTGTTCACGATCTGGATGTAGAACAGCCGGGCGAGCAGCAGGACTGCGGCTATTGCAAGACCTATCCTGATCGTGTTCAGTTTGCGCCTCGCCTCCATTACCTGTTACGTCCGAAAATGAAATTGCCCAGCAGCACGCAAAGAAGAGCGCTCACTCCGGTGGATAAAAGAGTACGGACGGCATTGAACCAGAACGGCCTCGTGCCTGCCGAATCCACCCACACATACAGCCCGAAGAACAGCACGCAAGCGAGCGTGAGCGTCAGCGCCTGCTCGGCTGTGGCCTGATGCGCGATGGGAGAATCGTCCCTATAAGTCAAGATTTCCTCGCCGCTGACCAGCCTCAGGAGAGGGAAGCGCAGCAGCGCGAGCGGGAGCAAGGTGCAACTCGTCAGTCCGAGCGTGCCCGAGCCCACGAAGTCCACGACGAAGCCGGCGGCGAAGGCGAGCGCGAGCGCGGCGGGCGTTCCGTAACGCGACGGCAGGCTGACTATCAGAAGCGGCAGCAGGCTGATGAGCACGTACTGTGAGAAGAGGAAGTAGTTGCTGATCAGTGCCTGCGCCAACGTCAGAATCGCGAACACTATGAAATAACGGCCGTTCTTCATCGCTGCTCCTCCTCTGCTTTTTGTTCGAGCGACTCTATCGCCGAAAGGTTGCGATTGCGCACCACTGTCACATAGTCCAGCGCATTGAAATCCTGCAGCAGTTCCACCTGCACGTCCTGGGATGCACCGCTTCGTGTGCTCGAGCCCACTACCACGCCCACCGGTATCTCAGCGGGGAAGATGGCGGAGTAGCCGCTGGTCCACAGCGTGTCTCCGACCTCGGCCTTGTATCCGAGCGGGATGCCGCTGAGCACCGCCCCCTTCGAAGAGCGGCCGTTCCACGAAAGCGGGCCGGCCACACCGTCGCGACCGATTCGGACGCTGACGTGCATGTTCGGGTTCATCAGCGTGCGGCCATAGGCCATATGGTCGTCCGCGGCGTCGATGACGCCTACCACACCCTCGGAGGTGACCACTCCGCAGTCCGGGCCTACCCCCTCGAGCAAACCTTTGTCCACTATTATGTAGTTCCGCTGCGATTTGGTGCCCATTTTTACTATATGGGCGAAAATGTAATCGAAGCCGTCGTCCGAGGAGTGAGCCTTGGACAGATATTCTTCACTCTTTTCGAGTTCACGGTATTTGCGAAGTTCCTCGGCCAGACGGGCGTTTTCCTCTTGGAGCATCTTGTTGCGGGAGTCCAGTTGGAAGTATCCGGCGATTCGGTTTCCGCCGCCCCAGAGCCAGCCTGACACGCGATGCGACGCGCGGTTCAGCCAGATGTCCTGAAGCACGGACGAACTGTGCAACATAGCGATGGCAGCAACCTCCAGGATAATGAAGATTGCTGCCGATAGTACGATTGCCGAGGACTTGCGGCGCGGCATCAGCGCATAAGGAATTTGTAGCGGTCAGTGTTCTTGATCGCCTTGTTGGTTCCTCTTGCAACGGCGTGGAGCGGATCCTCCGCCACTATGAAGTTGATGTTGACCTTGTCCGTGAGCCTCTTGGCGAGACCGCGCAGAAGCGCGCCGCCGCCGGAGAGGTAAATGCCGTTCTCCACGATGTCCGAATAGAGTTCCGGAGGAGTCATCTCGAGAACGTGCAGAATCGAAGTCTCGATTTTCGCGATGGATTTGTCCAAGCAATGGGCGATCTCCTGATAGGTGATTCTGGCCTCCACGGGGTGCGCGGTCATGAGGTTGGGCCCTTTGATCACCATCGGCTCCGGTTCGTCGTCCAGTTCGGTTATCACGGCGCCCACACCCACCTTGATCTGCTCGGCTGTGACCTCGCCGACCTTGATGTTGTGCTGCTGGCGCAGATAGTACATAATATCGTTCGTGAACACGTCACCGGCAGTGCGGATGCTCTCCTGCTCCACGAGTCCGCCGAGCGAGATGACCGCGATCTCGGTGGTTCCGCCGCCGATATCCACAACCATATTACCCTTCGGAGCCTCCACATCCAGGCCGATACCGAGGGCTGCCGCCATAGGCTCGAACACAAGATACACATCGCGTCCGCCGGCGTGCTCCGTGCTGTCGCGCACGGCCCTTATCTCCACTTCGGTACTTCCGGAAGGGATGCCGATCACCACCTTCAGGTTAGGGGCGAAGAGGTGCCTCTTGCCGCCCACCTGCTTGATGAAGCCCCTGATCATCATCTCCGCGGCGTTGAAGTCCGCGATAACGCCGTCCTTCAGAGGGCGGACCGTCTTGATGCCGGGGTTCGTGCGTTCGTGCATAAGTTTGGCCTGATGGCCTATCGCGAGGCACTTGCCGGACGCGACATCAAGAGCCACGATGCTGGGCTCGTCCAGAACGATCTGTCCGTTTTGGTAGATGACGGTGTTGGCTGTGCCGAGGTCTATTGCCAGTTCCTGGCTCAGAAAAGAAAATGCCATTTTTGAAGTGTGTGTTTATCCTTACAAAAATAGTTAATTTTGCAGCATTATGTCAAAAAAAGTTTACGGAGTGTTCGTGGCCGGCGGAAGCGGCGTCAGGATGGGGACTGAGGTTCCCAAGCAGTTTCTTGAACTCGGCGGCCGCCCCATCCTTCAGCAGTCGATTCTGAAGTTTATGTACGCCTGCCCGGAACTCATTCCGGTGGTGGTGCTTCCGGTAGATCATATCCAGACTTGGAAGCGGCTTTGCGTGGAGAATCGTTTCGATTTGCCGCAGATTGTCGTGGATGGCGGCATCACCCGCTTCCACTCCGTACGCAACGCGCTCGAGAAGGTGCCCGACGGAGCGATGGTCTTCATCCACGACGGCGTGCGGCCGCTCGTCAGCGTGGACCTCATCAAACGCATTCTCGCCGCCTCGAACGACGAGCGCTCCGTGATCCCGGTCACTCCCGTCACGGACACGCTCAAATCACTGGTCCCGGCAGGCGACGGAACATTGAAAGCCAGCGGCGAACCTGACCCCGACCGCTCGAAACTCTACGGTGCGCAGACCCCGCAGCTTTTCCTCTCGGAACAGATAAAGAAAGCCTACAAAATCGGCTACGATCAGTCTTTCACGGACGACGCTTCGGTGGCGCGGGCATCAAATATACCTCTCACCTATATCTTAGGAGAGAGGTACAATATCAAGATTACGACCCCCGAGGATCTTGACCTCGCGGAGAAACTATTTTGATTTCTTCACCCAGACCTGACGCTGGAAGGCCTCACTGAGCGAAATCATCGTCTCGGTGCTGTCCACTGCGGGTATCTTCTGAATGGAGTTAAGAACGACTGCCATAAGGTGGTCGAAATCCGAGCAGTACAGTTTGATGAGCATCGATGAGTGACCGGTGATGAAGTGGCATTCCACCACCTCGGGAATCTTCTTCAGAGCGGCGATCACATCGTTGAACTTGTTGGGCTCGGAGATGTTCATCATAATGAACGCGCACACCGGGAAGCCCATGGCGGACGGCTTGACCCTCGCGGAAAAGCCGGTGATGATGCCGGCGTCCTCGAGTTTGTTCACCCTTTGGTGAATGGCCGCGCCGGACACACCGCACTCACGCGCGATTTCCAGGAAGGGCATCCTTGCGTCTTTGACCAGAAACGACAGGATCTTCCTGTCCATTTCGTCGATTTTGTATTCGCTCATATAGTCGTTTTACTTTTTGCGTCTGCTGAAACGGCGTTTTGCCTGAGTGGGGTCGGAGGATGCGACGATGTCTTTGGCCATCTGTTCCGTCACGTCTTCCGCCTTGGTGCCGTGGGGGAGTTTGTAGTTCTGCCCGTTAGCCTTCAGGTAAGGGCCGTAGCGTCCGTTCATCAATGCGATTCCGCCGGGGAATTCTCGTATGACCTGGTTCTGGGCCGCCTTGCCGAGTTCGGCCTGGATCAGCGCGATGCTCTTTTCAAGGCTGACGGTCAGAGGATCCACGTTGCGCGGCATGCCCACATTGCGGTCGCCGTATTTCAGATACGGTCCGAAGCGGCCTTTGGTGGCTATGATTTCCACTCCTTCGTATTCGCCCACCTTGCGCGGCAGGGCGAGGAGCCTGAGAGCCTCCTCGAGCGTGATGCTTTCAATCAGCACGCCTGCGGGCAGCGAAGCGAACACGCGCTCGTCGCCGTCGCCCTTCTGCACGAACGGTCCGAACTGGCCGAGTTTGGCGACCACCATCCTGCCGTCCGCAGGGTCGATGCCCAACTCGCGCTCGACCTTCATAAACTGCTTGTCGCTCACAGCCTGCTCCACCTGAGCGTGGAAAGGAGAGTAGAAGTCTCCGATGCACTTGTGCCAGTCGAGTTTGCCCTCGGCGATCTCGTCGAAGGAGTTCTCCACGTTGGCCGTGAAGCCGTAGTCGAGTATCTCTTCGAAATTGTCGCACAGATAGTCCGTCACGACCATTCCGATTTCGGTCGGGAGAAGTTTGCCCTTGTCCGCGCCCACCGTTTCGTTCCAACGGGTCTCGGTGATCTTGTCGCCCTTCAGGGTGTAGTTCACCACCGGCCTGAGTTCGCCGAGTTTGTCGCCCTTGACCAGGTAGCCGCGCTCGGTGGTGAGGGTGGTGATGGTGGGGGCGTAGGTGCTCGGACGGCCGATGCCGAGTTCCTCGAGTTTGCGCACGAGGGTCGGCTCCGAATAGCGGAGGGGCGCCTGGGTAAACTTGCAGGTGGCGTTCGCGACCTTCAGAGTGAGTTCCTGGCCTATGCTCATCGGCGGCACGGATGCGAGTTCTTCGTCGTCCGCTTCGTCGTCCGTTCCCTCTTTATAGAGTTTAAGGAAGCCGTCGAAAAGGATCTCGGCCGCCTGCACGGCGTATTTCTCGCCGCGCTTGTCGATGTCGATCGTGATGCCGGTGTTCATCACTCGCGCTTCCGTCATCTGGCAGGCGACAGTGCGCTTCCAGATGAGGTTGTAGAGTTTCTGCTCCTGCGGAGTGCCGTTGATCGAAGTGTTCTCGATGTAGGTAGGGCGTATGGCTTCGTGGGCCTCTTGCGCGCCCTTGGAATGGGTTTTATACTGTCTGGGGTGTGAGTACTCCGCTCCGAAATTCTCGGTGATGAACTTTTTCGCCGTGCCCACTGCGAGGCTCGACAGGTTGGTCGAGTCCGTACGCATATAAGTGATGAGTCCGTGCTCGTAGAGGCTCTGCGCGATGCGCATAGTCTGGCTTACGGGGAAGCGCAGTTTGCGGCCGGCTTCCTGCTGTAGGGTGGATGTGGTGAACGGGGCCGCGGGCACGCGTACGCCCTCCTTGCGTTCGATGCTCTCCACGGTGTAGCGCGCGCCTATGCAGTCTGCGAGGAAGGTCTCGGCCGCCATCCCGGTGCCGAACTTCTTGTCCAGCGTGCCGCGCACCTTCGAGCGGCCTACCGAGAACTCGGCGTCCACTCTGTAGAACGGCTCGGGCTTGAAGGCCATGATCTCCTTTTCGCGGTCCACGGTGAGGCGGAGGGCGACGGACTGCACACGGCCGGCTGAAAGCCCACGGCGGATCTTGCGCCAGAGCACCGGCGAGAGTTCGTAGCCCACGAGGCGGTCCAGCACACGGCGGGCCTGCTGCGCGTTCACAAGGTTCATATCCACCGTCCTCGGGTTCTCAATGGCTTCGAAGATGGCGTTCTTCGTTATTTCGTGGAAGGTTATGCGCCTGGTTTTCGCGGGGTCCAGCCCGAGGGCTTCGGTGAGATGCCACGAAATGGCTTCTCCCTCGCGGTCTTCATCGGACGCGAGCCAGACCATTTCGGCCTGCTCTGCAAGTTTTTTGAGTTCGGCGACCGTCCTTTTTTTGTCAGCCGGCACCACATACTCGGGGGTGAAGTTGTTGTTCAGGTCTACTCCCAGCTCCTTTTCCTGAAGGTCCCTGATGTGGCCTTTGGAGGAAACCACTTTGTAGCCTGCGCCAAGGAACTTCTGGATTGTCGCCGCTTTGTGCGGGGACTCTACTATCACTAAATTCATACTGCAAAGAAAATCACAATTAAGGGATTTTTCAAAAATTAATGAGTATTTTTGCTCCGTTATGCAGGAACGTACCCGTAAAAAAATAATCTTTTGGTTCTGGTTTATTCTAGTCGCGCCGGTCGTGCTGGTGTTCGGTCTGCTGGCCTCTGTGTGGTATTTTGCTGAGATTCCGTCGTTTGAGGAACTCGAGCATCCGAACAATAATCTCGCTACCCAGATTATTTCTTCTGACGGGGTCGTCCTGAGCACCTTCCATATCGAGAACAGGACCTACGTTTCCTACGAAGACATCTCACCGAACGTCATCCACGCCGCGATCAGCACTGAGGATATCCGCTTCTACAAACACTGCGGAATCGACTTCAAGGGCCTCGGGCGCGTGTTCTTCAAGACCCTTCTTATGAGGGATTCCAGCCAGGGCGGTGGAAGTACCATCACCCAACAACTTGCCAAGACGCTCTACCCTCGTGTGGAGTCCGGCAGCAAGAATCCGTTCGTGAAGGCCGGCACGATGGTCTGGATCAAACTCAAGGAGTGGATCACGGCTGTGAAGTTGGAGCGCAATTACACGAAGGACGAGATAGTGGCGATGTACCTTAACTCGATCTTTTTCGGCAGCAGCGCGTACGGCATCAAGGCCGCGGCGGAGACTTTCTTCTCCAAGACGCCGGCCGAACTGAACGTGCAGGAGGCCGCTATGCTGGTGGGTATGGTGAACAAACCCACGCGTTATAACCCCACTCTGCATTACGACCTCGCTCTGAGCCGCCGCAATTTCGTGCTGGGGCAGATGGAGAAGGCCGGTTATCTCACTGAAGAGCAGAAGGCCGAGGCGCAGGCGAGCGAGATCGAACTGCGTTATCAGGTGCAGGACCACAACGCCGGCCTGGCGCCGTATTTCCGCGACATGATACGCCGCGAAATGAACGCCTCCGAGCCCAAGCGCAGCAATTATCTCTACGAAGAAGAATATGCGGCTGACACCATCCGCTGGGCGAACGACGCCCTCTACGGCTGGCTGACCAAATATCGCAAGGCCAACGGCGAGAAGTACAATCTGGACCGCGACGGCCTGCGCATCTACGTGACCATCGATTCGCGCATGCAGCGCTATGCTGAGGAGGCGGTGGTCGAGCAACTCTCGAAGACCCTCCAGCCGCTGTTCAACCGCGAGATGAAGTCCCGCAAGCGCCCGCCGTTCCCGGACACCATGGAGAACAGCACCTATAATACTCTTATGGGTCAGGCGCGCAAATGGAGCGACCGCTACCGCACTCAGCGCAAGGCGGGAGTTCCGGAGCAGGAGATCCTGAAGCAGTTCTCCGTGAAGACCCCGATGAGGGTGTTTGCCTGGAATGAAAAGGGCTATGTGGACACCCTGATGACTCCGGACGACAGCATCAAGTACTACAAATCCATACTCAGGGCCGCGTTCATGGCCATCGAGCCGGGCACCGGCCACGTAAAGGCCTATGTCGGCGGCCCGAACTACCGCTGGTTCAAATACGACAATGTCCGTCAGGGCAAGCGCCAGGTGGGAAGTACCATCAAGCCTTTCCTCTACACGCTCGCCATGCAGGAGGGTATGACCCCTTGCGACCGCGTGGTGAATATGCCTCAGACCTTCATCGTGGGCGACGAGACCTGGACTCCGCGAAGCACGGACCGCGACGAATGGATAGGAAAGACGGTGACCCTGAAGTGGGGCCTCACGCATAGTTCGAACAATATCTCGGCCTATCTGATGAGGCAGTTCGGCCCGACCGCTATGGTAAAGATGATGAAGAAGATGGGCATCAAGAGCCACGTAGACGAAGTCTATTCGCTCTGTGCCGGCTCGGCGGACCTGCCTATCTGCGAGATGGTGGCGGCGTTCAACACCTTCCCTTCGAAGGGCGTGTACTCCGAGCCTCTGTTCATCACTCGCATCGAGGATGCGGACGGTAACCTCATCACTGATTTTACGAACAGGCAGACGGAGGCTATCAGCGCGAACACGGCATATCTGATGGTCAACCTTATGCAGGGAGTCGTGAACCACGGCACCGGCAGCCGTCTGCGCTCGCGCTTCGGACTCCGCGGCGAGATGGCCGGAAAGACCGGCACCACGAACGATAACTCTGACGGCTGGTTCATAGGCTACACCCCGAAGATCACGGCCGGCGTGTGGGTCGGCGGCGAAGACCGTATGGTCCACTTCAAGGAACTAGCGCTGGGTAGCGGCTCGGCCACTGCGCTTCCGGTTTGGGGCATCTTCATGAAGAAGTGTCTCGCGGACCCGACCCTCGGATTCAGCGACTACGACAGGTTCGACGCCCCGGGCGGTATGACGCTGGATCTCAGTTGCACGGGCGGCGATATAGAGACTGACGAAGAGCAGAACTTCGAACCGGTCAGTGAAGAAGAAGGATTCTTCGATTAGAATGATATTCGACTACAACGGCACCAGGGTATTCTACACCGTGAGCGGAGAGGGCTCCGACCTGCTTTTGCTCCACGGCTGGGGCTGTTCGCATAGCGTCTGGGACACTTTCGTCCCCGAGTTTGCAAAGAAGCATAGAGTGATCGCGCTGGATTTCCCGGGATTCGGGGAGTCGGATGAGCCTTCGGATGTGTGGGGCGTCTATGAATACGAAGAGATGCTGGAGGCGTTCTGCGCTTCACTCGGTATCGTCAAGCCTTCGATTATCTGCCATTCTTTCGGCGGGCGTGTTGCTATCGTTTTTGCTTCGCGCTGCGAGGTATCGCGCCTGATGCTGGTAGATGCCGCCGGAATCAAGCCGAAGAGGTCGTTGGGATACTATATTAAAGTATATAAGTATAAGCTGGCGAAGTGGTGGATTTTGAAAGTTCTGCGCGATACCGAGCGCTTCGAGAAGATGCGCGCAGGTAAGGGGTCCTCGGATTATGCGTCGGCTTCGCCCATGATGAAGGCGGTTCTGTCCAAGACAGTGAATCAGGATCTGCGTAAGTTGCTCCCGTCGATCAGCGTGCCGGTCATTCTTTTCTGGGGAACAGCGGATACCGCTACTCCTCTTTCGGATGCCGAGCTGATGGCTAAGCTCCTGCCCGACTCCGGCCTCATTACCGTCAAGGGCGGAACTCACTTTTCGTTCCTTGAAGATCCCGGACTGTTCAAATCAGTAGTTAATAATTTTATGAAATGACGGCGTTAATTGTCAGTTTCATAGTCATTTGGGTAGCGGCGTGGGTGTTGTATCTGCGTTTCTATCTGCAGATGTTTCAGCAGAATTCGAACAGGCGCGACCGCTTTTTGAAGTGGTTGGGAGACAATCCATATCCGAGGCTGTTTGGGAAGTCGAAGGTAAAGTTCGTCTTTACTCCTCGAATGATCAGGCTGGCTATTACTACTACTTTGCTGGCTGCGGCGCTGACCGTGGTGCCATTCGTTTTCGGGGTGTTCTGGCTGTCTGCTCTTTTTGTGCTTTTCTGCCCGCTAGAATTGTGCGTCGCGGATTGGCTCAACAGCCCGATCGAGAAAGCTATTGCGAGATGGTATATCAATGATGCTCGCCGTATCCTTGCTTCCCGTCCCGACCTTATCGTTATCGGCGTTACCGGCAGTTTCGGAAAGACCAGTACCAAGAACTATCTGTATAGGATCCTCAGCGAGAAATACAATGTTCTGATGACTCCCGGTAACTATAATACGACCCTGGGAGTAGTTCGTACAATTCGCGAGAAGTTGGAGCCCTTCCACGAAGTGTTCATCTGCGAGATGGGCGCGAAAGAGGTAGGGGATATCAAGGAGATATGTGATCTCGTACACCCCGTGATGGGTATAGTTACTGCAGTAGGCGAGATGCACCTCGAGACCTTCGGCTCGTTTGAGAATATTCAGAAGACTAAGTTCGAATTGATTGATTCGCTGCCCGTTGATGGTTTTGGGGTAGTCAATTTCGAGTCTCCCGGGATTGCTTCTTATGGCGGGATCCGTCAGGATTGTAAGGTCGTCCGTTTCGGAATAGATGCACATAGAGTCGATGTCCGCGCTGCTTCGATTGAGTATACTCCCGGAGGGATGGAGTTCGACGTAATTGATGCCGCCGGCTCGCTCCATCTTAAGACTCAGTTGCTCGGCGAGGCTAATATTCTGGACCTTACCGGAGCTATTGTTCTGGCTAAACACCTTGGCGTTCCGGACAGATCTATCGCCTTGGCAGTCAGCAAAATACAGCCTGTTGAACACAGGCTCAGCATGTCCCGCCGAGGATCTGTCACTATCCTCGACGACGCCTACAATTCCAATCCCACCGGAGCCGCTATGGCCCTCGGCGTGCTGGCTTCGATGAAACTTCCTCAGGGCGGGCGGCGCATCTGCGTCACTCCGGGCTTTGTCGAACTGGGCTCCCGCCAGTTCGACGCCTGCCGCGAGCTCGGCGCCCTTGCCGCCCGCTCCTGCGACATCCTTATCATAGTCAACAAATACAACCGCGAGGCTATCCTCGAAGGGGCTAAAAGTGTCATTCCCGACTCCGATCGGGAATCCTCTTTCGAAGACCGCGTCCTCTGCGTCGACACCCTCGCGGAGGCCGTGGCGTCCCTCACCGTTCTCGCAACCCCCGGTAGCGCAATCCTCTACGAGAACGACCTCCCCGACACATTCGTCTAGCTGATTTCAGTTTTCGGCTCTTTTTGGGGTTACTTTGCTCCGGCGGGGGCAAAGTAGCTTTGGTGTTGTTTTTAAGAGAGCAAATCACTATATTCGCATACAATAATGTGTAAAATAAACAAAATTTCGACGTTTGGAATAATATTATATGGAATATAGATTGGATAATTATTCGCGTCAACCGGAGATTCTGATGATGCGCCTGGCGGAGAACAGTAAGGCGAGGAGACTGGAGAAAGGGTATAGTCGAAGGACGTTGTCTGAGTTGACAAATATCCCTGCGCCGACTATCGAAAGATTCGAAAGGACAGGCAAAATATCCCTTGAGTCATTCTGCCGCCTGGTTATCGAATTCGACTACTTCGATGAACTCGGCGCCGTTCTTGGCAGGACGAAATACTCGACAGCTAAAGAACTGGAGGAAATCAACAACAACCGAAGCAGAATCAAAGGCAGATGATACCTGAAATTAAAGTATTGTATGTCCTATACCGGAACAGTATGGTTGGAACTATCCAGAAGGATGGCTCCACCGGCGCCTGTGTCTTTGAGTATGATAAAGAGTGGCTTGCGGATGGCTTTTCGATTTCGCCGACTGAGTTGCCTTTGAAGAGCGGCTTGTTCGTCGGTGATCCGGAGAAGTTCGGCGGTGGCTTCGCCGTGTTCGAAGACAGCATGCCGGATGGCTATGGTCTTTTCCTGCTGGACCGCATACTTAAAAAACAGGGCTCGTCGTTGAAGGAACTGTCTGTGCCGCAGATTCTGTCCATTATAGGAACGGCCGGCATGGGCGCGCTTATGTATGTTCCTGAGATGCCGGGAGTCGGCCGCCAAAAAGAGGTGGGCGATCCGGAAGCTCTGGAGTTGCTTCAATCAGAAGCGTTGAAGGTGTTGTCCGAAAAGGGTGAAGGCGATGAGGCGCTGCTTTACTACAACAGCGCTAATTCGGGCGGCGCCAGGCCGAAGGTGGTTGCCCGGAGGGCTGACGGTACTCACTGGATAGTCAAGTTCCGCCATGTATATGATTCGGAGTCGATAGGCAGGGAGGAGTATCTTTATATGCAGACTGCAGGGGAATGTGGGATTACCATCCCCCGGATTGAGCTTATAAATGACAAATATTTCGCGATAGAGCGCTTTGATATCGACCGCAACGGAGAGAGGATTCACACCCTAACAGCTTCAGCGCTTCTAAAAACTGATTTCAAAAATCAAAGCGCAGATTATACAAATCTCCTGGCCCTTACCGGCTTCCTTACCCAGGACCCCGTTCAGGTTGAGGAAATGTTTCGCCGTATGGTATTCAATATAGTGGCAATCAACAAAGACGACCACGCCAAGAACTTCTCCTTCCAGTGCATAGAGGGTAAGTGGAGCCTCGCGCCTGCTTACGACATTACCTATTCCCCTCAGGGCACAAACGGCGAACACGCAACCTCGGTCTTCTACCACGGCGATCCTTCGCTGGAAGACGTTCTCAAAGCCGGTACTGAAATACGTATCCCCAAGGCCCGGTGTCTGGAGATAATCTCAAAGATCGAGGATATCTGTTCCCTCCGCCTTCCGCTCATCCACAAACTTTCATAAAAAAATGCTAAATTTGCAAAATAACCACACAGTATATGAAAAAACGTCTAACCTATTTGTTCGTCTTGCTGGTTGCGGGGGCGCTGACTCTGCCGTTCACCGTTTCCTGCGAGGATCCGGCGGAGCCAAGTGTGCCCGAAGGACCTACTAAACTGGAGGTGAAACTCAATAAGACCTCCGTTGCGGCCACCGAAACTACAATTGAGGGCACGGTCGAATGCGACGCCGACTGGGAGGTAAAGCTCGAAAAAACCTCATGGGCTCTGGTGGAGAAAAAATCAGGTAATCCCAAAAAGTTCACTATCAGTTTCGACCCCAACACTTCCGAGTCTGAGCGCAAGGGAACAGTTGTCGTGACTTCCGGAAAACTCACGAAGAGCGTTAAGTTTACCCAGGCCGCAAAGGAAGTGGAGCCTACTCCTCCGTCGAACGACCCAGTGCCTGGACTTTACGGTATCAACGGTGTGGATTTCGTCCTTGGCGAAGGCGGGTGGAACCAGTCCAGCCGCGTTGTCTGCAACGACGGCAGCCTGCAGTATCTGCTTATGAATCGCGCTCAGGCAGATTGCATAGGAATACTTTATTACGACCCCACGGCTGCAGTCGGCACTATCCAGACGGTGGTTCTTTTCCGTATGGATAAGACTGGAGTTACCATGTACAACCAGGCGGAGGTTCAGGTTACCGAGAGCACGGAAACTTATGTCGTGCTTGCGAACAGCAAGACGCTTTATTTCAGGATCCAAAAGTAGGGGAGGACGAGACAATGAAGAAACTTATACTTGCAGCGTTTTTCGCGTTAATCGCTATCACCGCTTTTGCCGAGGGAGGAACCGGCAAATGGGACGAGAAACTGGTAAACGGTACCCGTCATATACCTACTATCCTTGTGCAGTTTTCCGATGTGAAGTTCACGGTATCAAACCCTGCCCAGTCGTTTAATGATCTACTCAACAAGAAGGGTTATTCGGATAACGACGCTACCGGTAGCGCCCAGGATTACTGGGTTGAGAACTCCGGCGGAAAGTTTACTCCAATCTTCGATGTCTACGGCCCGGTAACGCTGGAGAAAGCGTCCACTTACTACGGCGCCGGCAGCACCACTCAGGAAAAGACTGACGAATGTCTTCTCGAAGCCGCGAGGCTGCTCGACTCCTCTGTCGATTTTTCTCAGTACGATTATAACAACGACGGATATATAGATCCGGTGGTGGTCATCTTTGCCGGTCACGGACAGGATGCTAAAGTCGGCGGTGGACAGGATAAAATCAAGCCGCATCAGGGCTCTGTCAGCTCAAGCGCAGGGAACAGAGTTTTCGACAATAAAACGATGTTCATCTACTGCATCTCACCGGAACTCAGCACTACCAGCACAGACGCTTCCCGAATGGCCGGAATCGGCATCATCTGCCACGAATTCGGGCACACTCTCGGACTTTCGGACTATTATAAATTCCAGTCTTTCGCTCTTATGTGCTATGGTGGTGACAACAACTATGAGGCGACGCCTCCGTATCTGACTGTGGTTGAGCGCGACCAGCTCAGGTGGCTCAGTTGGAAAGATATTCCGGTCCTCAAAGAAGGCCAGACGACAATCTCTTCCGTAAAAGATGGTACGGCCTTCAGGTCGAACACCAACCAGTACGGTGAATTCTTCATTTACGAATACCGTAGCGGCCTTGGCTGGGATGCGGCAATCCCTTCCGGCCTTCTCGTTTATCATATCGACCGTTCGGTGGCTATGAACAGCGAACACCCTCTCGAGTGTCTTGTCCCCGCCGCCGATCAGTCCAACTGGAATCATCAGGGTCTACTGGCCGATTACCTCTTCCCCGGATCTAAGAGCATAAGCACCTTTAACCCGGTGGACTGGACGGGCAATCCTACGATGTACCAGCTCTCCAACATCCACAAAAGCGGCGACGCAATAGTGTTCAACACTACGATAAGCGCAACCCGTGTGCTTGAAGGAAGGGTGGTCGACGCACTAGGTGAGCCTCAGGCGGGTCAGACGGTTGAGGCTTGGCTTCTTGGCGATGCGGGAAACGGTTCCCACGATTTCACTGATCACGATATCCAGGTTCTCAGGACGGATTCGCAGGGTAAATTCACCCTGACTATAGATTCCAGCTTCGACGATCCGAGGCTCGGCCCCGTAGTAGGAGCTGTAATCAATATCGGGGATTACTCGGAGACAGTTTATATGTATTCTCCCACCCAGACCCTCGAAATAATTATCGGTGGTCAGGGTCAGGAGCCTCAGACCTGGTCCAGTTATACGGGCCTCAGTTCTCTAAGTGCCCACGATATGCACACCCAGGTAGACTACTCCAACCCCAACCAGATCATGTTCGCGGTGAAGATTCCTGCCTCGCAGCTCCCTTCAGGAGGCGGTGTGGTGAGCAGCGTCAGCTTTGTCGTCAGCACCAGCAAGAATTATGTAATAGTCGACGCCGGAACTGAGCGCATTCTCACCTTCGAAGTTCCGTCCAATTATGTTACCGGCCGCTACGGTCAGATGGTAACCATCGACGTGAAAAGCGAGCACGCCCGCTTCCCCGGAGGTAAGGACCTTTACGTCGGCTTCGCCGCAGATGTTGCCGCAGGTTCGCAGTTCCCGGCCCCGTTCGATATAGATGGCGCCCCGGGAAACTTCTTCTGCTCGCCGCTGGATTATGACTCCAGCACCTGGACTGACTTCTGCTGGTGGAATAAAATAATCCCTATCGATTTCTCCTATTTCCCTATTGGCGGGACTGATCCAGGCCCCGGCCCCAGCGATGATCCGCTCGTGGCCCTCGGCCTCAATGCGATCGCCGATCCCGGCAACGGCGTATATCAGGCGGGTGACACATTCTCCCTCCAGGTAGGCGTGGCCGCCGGCTTGACCCTGACTTCGGCTACATGGACGCTCGACGGCCAGCCTGTGTCCGGAGATTCCATCACGCTCACTAAGGGCTATCACATCATCACCGCCGTCACCTTTTATTCCGACGGTTCCAAGGAAACTCTCGAATTACGTCTTAAGGCAGAATAATGATGCGTTATAGAAAGATATTAATGTATGCCGCCTTGTTTCTAGCGGCAGCCTGCACTGAGCCGGAGCCCTCAAAACCGGATGGCCCGGACAAACCGGATCCACAACCCGCCGAGGGCAGAATAACGGTCGCGGCCGGTTTTGAGGCCATATTCAATAGTGGGATTACCGCCCCGGCCGAGGCTCAGACCTATGAGGTCAAGTTCAACGTCACCCAGAACTGGAGTACGAGCATTGCGTACACCGGCCCCAAGGATTGGCTCTCAATCCTCCCGACTAAGGGAAGCGCCGGCGATGTTGACATGACAGTCACTATCCAGGCAAACACGGCCGAGGACGCGCGCACATGTTCGCTTACGATCAAGTGTGACAAGGCTTCGAAGACGATCAGCATCACTCAGGCGGGCGCGAAAACCGACCCGGGTCCCGGCCCTGATCCCGTGGCGGTGGAGAGCGTCACCCTCAATGCCCACAACGCATCGCTGTACGTAGGCGAGTCCGGCCGCCTTGTGGCAACCGTCCTTCCGGACAACGCTACGGACAAGACCGTTACCTGGGCCAGCGACGAGCCGGGAGTGGCGAGCGTAGACCAGAACGGTGTCGTTACGGCAGTCTCTGAAGGAACAGCGGTAATCACCGCAACCGCCGGAGGCAAATCCGACAGCTGTATAATAACCGTCATCGATAATAGTGGCCCCGCAGAAGAGTACTACATCAGGATTTCTCCGAAGGAGGTAACAATATATAAGGGCGAAACAATCACACTTAACGTTACTACCAGCCACGCCTTCCTGAAATTCGCCAAACGAGGTTACGAAGGACGCCACGACGCTTCCGTTATCTATGTCAATCCTACCTCCGCGGGCGACGGCTTCTATAAAGATATAGAAGTGACCGGCCTCTCGGTCGGCTCTACCGAAATCGCGGTTGAGGCATACGATTCGGAAGCGTTTGCGCTTACAGGCCTAAAGGACACCTGCTACGTTACCGTTATCGAGCGCGAATGCTCAATGATTTCCCTCGACAGGATGGAACTGACCATCGCGCCCGGTTCGACCTTTAAACTCACTGCGACTACCAACCCCGCAGAGGCGGCCCAACATATCAAATGGGTCAGTGCCAACGAAGCGGTGGCAACTGTCAACGACGGAACAATCACTGCCGTCGCTAACGGAACGACCATTATCGCAGCTTCCGCGGGCAGCCTTACCGCACTTTGTACAGTGACTGTCGCTGAGCCCGTAGCGGTTACATCCATCACCCTCGACAAGACGTCCGTGAGCCTGGCGAAGGGCAAGACCCTGCAGCTCACGGCGACCGTGAACCCGAACAACGCGACTGACAAGACCCTGACCTGGGCCAGTTCCAACGACGCTGTAGTAACCGTCAGCCCCAACGGTCTCCTCACCGGAGTCGCCGAAGGCAAGGCCACGATTACCGTCAGCGCCGGCTCGGTTCAGGCGACCTGTTCGGTAGAAGTAACCAACTCCGACATCGAAGGCATCGACGACGGCGGACAAACAAACTGGTAGACCTATGAAGACGATAAAACTACTTTCGATATTGCTTGCCGCCGCCCTGACCTGCTCCTGCCTTTTCGAGCAGGAAGGCCCGAAGATGTCAGCGGCTCCTAAATACCACGCCACCTCCGAATCTGCCCGCGAAACCCGCACGGCCCTCGAGAGGGGCGACGCAGTGGCGAAGGTCGTTTGGAATACCGACGACCGGATCAGCGTTTTCGCGAAATCGACCCTAAACCGCCAGTACCGCTTCACCGGCGAAGACGGCGCGACCAGCGGCGATTTCGAGGAGGTCGCCGGCGCCAGCGGTCAGGCCGATGCGCTCACGATGAGCTACGCCGTATACCCATATTCGGAGGCTTATACGATCAGCACCGAGGGTGTGGTCAGCCTCACCTGGCCGGCCGCGCAGCACTACCGGGCGGCAAACTACGACCCCGCGGCTGCGATCATGTTCGCCCGCAGTGCGAACGAAAACCTGACGTTCATGCACGCCGGCGGCTACCTCTGCATCTCGCTCTACGGCGAGGGAATCAAGGTCAAAAGCGTCACCCTCACGGCCGAGGGCGAGCAGTTGATCTCCGGCCCTGTGAAGGTTTGGGCCGAGCAGGAAGGCCAGGTCGAGACCGTGAAGGCCGCGTTCCAGACTGGCGCGACAGGCGCGATTACCCTAACCGCCGCTTCCCCCGTGACGATCGGAGCGAGCAGCGCTGCCGCGACCGAATTCTGGTTCTGCGTGCCTCCTACCGAGTTTGCGCAGGGCTTCACGATTACGATTCGGGACGAGGGCGGCCGTGAAACCGTTTTCTCGACCGCGAAGAGCATAAAGCTCGAGCGGGCGAAGATGACCCGCATGGACCCCGTCCGGGTCGACATGGGCGACGCGCTGCCCACCGAACCGGGCATCTATTATGCAACCGGCAGTCCGCTGGTTTTCGATCCGCTGGTGTGGCAGCTCAGCTGCCTGAAGTCTGGCGGTCAGGCCTGGCTACGTGCCGTGGATCTGGAGAATCTGGGCGCAAAGGTGCTGGGCCCCGTCCCGGCCGCGCTTAAACTCGGGCTGGTGACGACCGCGACCCTCGAAGAGTTCGCGTTCGCCACTCCGGAGAATAAGACTGAGAAGCAACTGACGCTCAGGGTGGTCGCGATGGGTGATTACTATGTCACCTTCGCTGATGGAGACAATAACTATTACGTAATGAGATTCTAGCGCTATGAAAAAGATACTGTTATCATTATTGATTCTTGTCGGCTGGACCGTTTCCAGTTTTGGCGCTTATGTCCCTTACCGCCCGGAGATTCCGGCAAGACAATTAGGAGACAGGAAGATCCTTGTTTTGCTGTATAATGACCCTGCTTATGGCAGCGCAGCAACCTCCGAATGGCCAAAATTTGACTTGATAAGTCAGAATTTCCATCAGTATTTCGACCAAGTGTTCAATGAAGAAGGATGGGCAAGCGCACCATTCGAGAGCAATGTCCAGATTCCTGGATACTGGTATGGAAATACCTGGATCACCAGTTATACCTGCTGGGTAAAACCTGTCGGTTCGGTCAGAGATTACTACATAGAAAATTCATACGGGAAATACCGTCCTCAATTCGATGTGTATGGACCCGTAGATATCTCGCAGGAAGCAGTGGCCGGGTCCATTATTGATGATACTGCAATTCAAGAGAGAATAATCACTGAATGCTTGGAGAACCTGGGAGATCAGGTTAATCTAGGTGATTATGATACCGACGGCGACGGCATCGTTGATTGTATCATCCTTTCCAGAGTTGGCTCTATGCATGATGGTATAAAGACAACTGTTAATCTGGAAATACGGGGAAAAAGAATCAAGTCGGTCGTCTTCGTAGATACTCCTTATCCCGGAGATATCTGCCACGAATTCGGCCACTATCTTGGATTCGGGGATGCTTATGATCCCAGGCAAGGGAGTACGACTGCCGGACATCTGCCCAACAAATACAGCCTTATGGCTACAGGTAATGCCAATCATCCTTCCGGTACTCCGCCTTATCTTTCATCATTTGAGCGCTACTATATGGGTTGGCTCGACGGTTTCGAGACAATTGAGAAATCCGGAACATATCTGCTGTCTCCAGTCAGTGAAGGCGGCGCCTATAAGATCGACACTCCCAATGAGGGAGAGTTCTTCATCATAGAGTATAGGCCCTGCTCGCGTTGGGATCAGTTCATCCCGTCCTTTGGTTTGTTAATCTATCATATTGACCAGTCAAAGAGGGTTATTGACGGAAAGGCCGCCATCGATTGGTGGAAACCTATGGGTGTAATCAATGTCAACAGCCAGGACTATCCGCTTTATTCCATTGTTCACGATGATATTAATCCTGCGACCTGGGCTCTTCCTGGCGAGAATAAGAATTGTGAATTCGAGCTTGTCGACGGTGACGGAAACAAGATAGGCGTCACAATCAAGGACATTGGTTTTAATGGAAATGACAAGGCCTGGTTCCGCGCCGATTTCTCGTATTCCGTATACGGTAAGATAACCGATGTGGCAGGAAAACCGTTGTCGGGGGTGACCGTTTTGCTGAAGACGGCGACTGGCGGCGAGTATTCGGCTCAGAGCGATGCTGCCGGCAATTATAAGATCTCGATGGAAGACATTGTTCTTGGCTCTACAGTTGAGGTCTCTGTCTCGTATTCAGATTATCTTCCGGTTTCCACTTCAGTTCAGATGAGCAGTGTCGGGGTTAAACACGACATCATTCTGCGTAAGAGCGGGGAAGGCATCCCCTATACCCTCCAGAAGTACGACGAGAGCGGCACCTCCACTCGATTTGGGGTTTTCGGACAATATGGAGGTACTGTCGCGATGCGATATACGGCCAGTGAACTTAGGGATGCCGGCTTAGTGGGAGCGAAGCTCAACTCGATTTCCTTCTTCACAGGCTATCCCAACACCTTTGGCTATATGTCTAACTTCTATGCGGTCGTGTATTTCGGCAAAGACCCGGTCCTTGTAAAAGATGTGACCGACATTTACTCCGGGACAGAGTGGATGACCGCAGATGTTTCGGAAGACAACATAGTCATCCCGTCCGGCAAGGATGTTTACATCGGTTATGCCATCAAGTGTTCCTGCCCGTCAGATTCAGGCTACTGGCCTTCAGTTACCGCATTCAAAGGCAACCACAATGGCGGATACAGCGTAAAGGATGTGGTGGGAGAACAGATCAACTGGTCTACCAGCGGAAACTACGAATTCTTGATCAAGGCGAATGTGGTGGTGCCGCCTGCTTCCGCCGGTGGTACCAATCCGTCGGATTTCGGCATTGCGTGGATAGAAATTGACAGCGAGGGTTATCTCGTAGTCCATCCCGCCGCCGGAAAGACTGTTCAGAGTGAAGACTGGGACGACAGCACCGATCCGATCTGGACCTGCACCCTAACCTACACTGACGGAACTACCGAGACTGTCTTCTTCGACATCACTCCGTACGACGAATAGTCCTTCGCGTCCAAAAAATTGCTAAATTTGAAGCCATTATGAAACTAAACGTTGGAGTTCTGTTTGGCGGCAGATCCGTAGAGAATGAAATTTCGGTGGTAACTGCTCTGCAGGTAATTGAGTCCCTTAACAGGGAAAAGTACGAGATAGTCCCGATCTATATCGCAAAGACAGGAAAATGGTATACAGGAAAGGCTCTTCTGGAGCTCGGCAAGTACCGCAATATGCCCGCGCTCTTCAAGGAGTGTAAGGAAGTTTTCTTCAAGTCCGTCTATGGCGACCACAACCTCTATACTAACGGACTGTTCGGAAAACAGAAAGTGGTAGCGAAGATCGATACTATCCTTCCGACTCTCCATGGAACTAACTGCGAAGACGGAACTCTTCAGGGAGTTCTCGAGGTGATCGGTATCCCGTACGTAGGTTGCAATACCTTTGCTTCTGCTAACGGAATGGACAAGATCGCGATGAAGCAGATTCTTCGCGACAGCGGAATCTCCGTCGTAGACTTTGTCTGGTTCACCGATAAGGAGTGGGACGACCGCCGTGAGACTGTTCTTGACAATATCGAGAAGACTATCCCTTATCCGGTAATTATCAAACCGGCGAACTCCGGCTCGAGTGTTGGTATTTCTCCGGCCCACAACCGTCAGGAGCTCGCCGATGCGGTTGACTATGCGGCTCAGTTTACTACACGAGTTATCGTGGAGCGCATGCTCGGAAAGCTCAAGGAGGTAAACTGCTCGGTGATGGGAGACTACTATGACTGCAAACCGTCCGTCTGCGAGATTCCGCTAAGGAGCGGCGAGATTCTCAGCTACTCCGATAAGTATCAGAGCGGCGGCGCGAAGGGCTCCAAGGGCGCGAAGCTGACCGGCGCGAAAGTCGCCGGTCCGAAGCTCGCAGAGGGCCATCCGGGCGCCGACGGCGCGGGCATGGCCTCGCTGAAGCGTCAGCTGCCCGCCGACCTCCCGGACAACGTCACTGAGCTGGTCCAGGAATTCGCGATGAGGACCTTCAAGACTCTCGGCTGCGAGGGCCTCGCCAGAATCGATCTCATGATCGACGAGACGGACGGCCGCATCTATGT
>CAJOJC010000009.1 GCA_905234775.1 uncultured Bacteroidales bacterium
CAGGAATATCCACCCAACGGCGCGAAGCATTCGCGCTTTCCCTCACGTTCGAATATATATTCTTAAGCCCCCGGCAGGGATGTTGTCGCGAGGGGTAGGGCCTTATTGTTTGCACTCCCGTCGAGCCCGCGCGGGCTAAACAATCGGGGACGATTTTTTCGAAGGGTTAAAAGAGGTCGCGAGCATCCCTGCAAGCGACCTCTGGAACGATCTTCGACAAAATCGTACCAACCTTTCTTCCATTCGCGCTTCTCCTCCCGCCCCGGCGAAGCCCCGGTAGGTCCTCGGCGCCAAAAATGCCAAAATCGGCGCCGGAAGGTGGAAAAACCTGCCGTTCCGCGCCAAAAACACGGAATTCGGCGCCAGCGAGGGGAAAAACCAGTCAATCCGCGCCGAAAACGCCAAAAATGGCGCCGCGGCGCCAAAACTTCGTACTACTATGCGGATTTTCCCGCAGAGTAGTACCAACTTTCTGCCAATTTACCCCGAGGAGCGTGGTCTCCCTGTCGAAACTCAGCAGGGAGACCACAAAAACAGCCCAAAACGTAGTCTCCCTGTCGAATTCGAGCAGGGAAACGACAAAAGGAACCACGCAAAAAAAGAAAAGTTTGTAATTCATTTGGAAAATCACTATCTTCGCTGCGATTAACGATTAGTTTGGCAAAAATATAAACACATATCATTATGAAACTGTACAACATCATCAAAGTGGCAGCGCTTGCAGCGCTTGTAGTAGTGGGCGCAACATCCTGCCAGTCAAAGAAAAAGAAAGCAGCAGAAGAAGCAGCAGCAAAGGCAGCAGCTGAAGAGGCAGCCCGCCAGAAAGCAGCCGAGGAAGAAGCAGCAAGGCTCGCAGCCCGTACCTTCGAACTCAGCGAGGACGTTACTCTTGCAGCCAGCGAGACTGTAGCAGAGGGCGCAGAGGCTTATCGCCAGGCTCTCGAGGAAGCTAAGAAGTCGACCGAATACGGCGCTACCAGCTTCGCAGTCCCTACCGCCGGTCTTCTCTATGCAGACGAGCAGTGCGGTCTTACCGAAGACGCCAAGGAAACTCTTACCGAGTTCCTGAATGTCTGGACCGCATCTGACAAGAAGTCTGTCATCCTTATCGAGGCCTACTCGAACGACGGAACTAAGGCAGCTCCCGAAGGATGCAGCAAGGCAGACTACAATGCCGCTATCGCAGTTGAGCGCGCCAACCTCGTCCAGGCTTGGCTCTGGGCAAAGCAGGTTCCTGCCAAGAACGTCAAGATTGCAGCAAATCCCCGCAAGGCAGACGGCGACCAGAAACGCGTAAACGTCTCTATCCAGTAAGGTGGAGTACCGCACACTTTCAGACAATGAGATCCGGGACCTTGAGTCCCGGATTCTTTTTGAAGATAACCACCTCCTCGTCATCAACAAGAAGGTCGGGGAAATAGTACAGGGAGACAAGACCGGAGACGAATGTCTGGCCGAGACTCTCAAGGCCTATATCGCAGGGCGCGACGGAAAACCAGGAAAAGTATTCATGGGCGTACCCCACCGCCTGGACCGTCCGGTCAGCGGAGTGTGCGTTTTTGCTAAAACATCCAAGGCCCTCGAGCGCCTGTGTGAGGCTCTTCGGACCTCCCAGATGCATAAGACTTACTGGGCGCTTTGTTGCTCCAAGCCCGAAAAACCTGAAGGGCACCTCGAAGACTGGCTTATCAGGAATGAGAAGCAGAATAAATCCTATATAGTAGAGGCAGGGAGAAACGGCGCTAAACTGGCTAAACTAAACTATAAATACCTTCGCAGTACAGACAGGTATCACCTCCTGGAGATTGAGCTTCTGACCGGCCGTCATCACCAGATAAGGTGCCAGCTCAGTCATCTGGGCTGCCCTATCAAGGGAGATCTAAAATACGGAGCTCCGCGCTCCAATCCCGACGGAGGAATCTGCCTCCACGCCCGCAGCATCACCTTCACTCACCCCGTACGCAAGGAGCCTTTGACAATTACTGCCGAAGTCCCCTGCTCCTGGAAAGGAGTCGCCCCGGAAGCGAATTCCTGATCTCAGCCATATATTCGCTGGGCCGCTGCCTCATAATCATCTTAAACGCCGAATTGAAAGTAGGAAGGGTATTGAAGCCAGAGAACTTCGCCACTTCCTCCACCTTCATATACGGATCTTTCTTCATCAAGGCAGACGCATATATCACCCTATAGTAATTGATGAGCCAGCGGAAATTGTGTCCCGAACAAATGTTTATAGTTTTAGACAGAAAACTGCGAGTACAGAACAGCGACTTCGCGAGCTGGCCCACGTTATAATCTCCATCCAGCCAGGGCCTTTTATCTTCCATCAGGCCGATTACCCGGGAATACAATTTTGTCATTCGGGGAGAATCGTCTTCTATATAGGAAAGGTCTGGGGAAACTGGACGGGGAGGAGGAGAAGGCCTGCGCCTTCTGAAAAAAGCGAACAAGTTCATAGTTTCAATTGTTGGTCTCAGGGCAAATATATCAAAAAAATCCCGCCACAATACACTGTGACGGGACTTTAAAAGATATTTGTGACGAAAAAAACCTAAAATTATTTTTTTCGTCCACCTTTGATTGACTCGAATCCCTTTCCGTAAACACCCGTTACAGAAGATACGGAGAGGAATGCGTTGGGATCGATCCTCTTTATTTCGCGCAAAAGTACATTAAGGTCGTACTTACGAGTGATAACCATCAGAACCTCGGTATTTTCCTTAGTATACCAGCCTTTTCCGTCGAGAACTGTTACTCCTCTGTGGAGAGTCTCGGTAATCATATCCGCAATCTCGCGGTAATGTTTAGACAGGACGAAAAGCTGGACGCTCTGGCGGGAACCCTGGATAGTGAGATCGAGAACAGTCGAAACAAGGCTGATCAGGACGAAACCGTACACGACCGTAGTAATCTTCTCTACCAGAGGAAGCGCATTGCCGTCCGCATCGAAAGAAGGGACGAGGAGCGAGGAAAGGATGATTACGGCATCAGTAATGAGAACCATCCTTCCGGGAGATACGTTGCGGTACTTATTGACCACAAGCGCGATAATATCGGTTCCTCCCGTACTGCCTCCTTGAGACATCGTAAGACCGATTCCAAAGCCAACCAGGATTGCGCCCATGATGGTACTCATAAGCTTTCCGTTGGCCAGGGCAATCTGCTCGATAAAGGCCATCGGAATAATATCCTGGAAAACGTTGAGTCCTACGGAAGCTATCAGGATAGCGTAAACCGTTTTAACTCCGAAGTTGCGTCCCAGAGTAAGCAGCGCTATAATCAACAGGATCACATTGAGGGCGAAATAGGTATAACCCATCTTGATCATGCCGTGCGTAGCGTACTGGATAATCGAAGCGATACCGGTAACGCCGCCGCCTACGAGGTGATTGGGCACCAGGAAGATGCTCCAACCCAGAACATAGCAGAGGATACCGAAGGTGATGAGTCCATACTCCTTTACCCCTACCAGTATTTTTCTAGTGTTTAGATTCATGCTTAGTAACTTTATCCAAAACTTTTTTTGCCTCCTTGGCTCCGCCCTTGAATTCCTCAAAGCCCTCTCCATAGACGCTCTTGGTAGAAGAAACCGACATAAACGCCCTGGAGTCAATAGACTTGATTTCCCTCATCAGCGAGGAGAACTCACTGCGGTTGATAAGAATAAGAAGCACGTTCTTATCCTTTTTGGTGTACCATCCCTGAGCTTTCAGGATCGTCACTCCCCTTCCCATCACATTGATGATATGATCTGCAATTTCCTCATACTTCTCCGAGAAGACCATCAGCTGGAAAGTGGATTTATGGCCGCCGACTATATCGTCGATGAGTAGATTGAAAATAACTATTTCAACCACACCATAGGTCGCGTCGGTAAACGTCTTGTCGGGAAGGAAGAGAAGCAATGCAACGGTAATAAGGTCAGTAATCAGGAAAACCACGCTCAACTGGACAGGATAGTACTTGTTGATCATGATTGCCACGATATCCGTACCTCCCGTACTGCCACCGAAGCGGATGACAAGACCCAGTCCCGTCGCCTCCAGGGTACCTGCAATCACCGGAACCAGCAGCGCATCCTTTACGTAGAAGAAATGCCCGGGAGCACATTGAAGCCCCGGAATACTGGCTATGATATGCATCGCCACCGTAGACATAAGAATAGCATAGATGGTCTTGAACCCAAACCCTATGCCCATGGCGAAAACAGCTACTACGATAAGCAGGACGTTGATTGCCATGTAGGTAAACTGCGCGGGAATCAATCCTCCGGTTGCATACTGGATGATGGTCGAAAGACCCATCATGCCTCCTGCTGACATTCCCCACGGGATCATGAATCCTTCCCACGCCCAGCCGAAAATAAAGCAGGCCAGGGTGATGACAAGATACTCGTGGATAGTGATAACGACCTTCGACTTTTTCATTACTTAACGACAATATTGATGATTCTGCCGGGGACTACGATCACCTTCACGATTGACAGTCCTTCGACATATTTGGCAGTCTGAGGGAGTTCCCTCACCGCGGCCTCTACCTCGGCGGGAGAAGCGCTCTTCGGGAGATCTACGGTGAAGCGCATCTTACCGTTGAACTGAACGGGATAAGTCACGCTGTCTTCTACGGTATATGCTGCCACATACTCGGGGAACGCCGCGTCACACACGCTGGTATCGTGGCCAAGGGCCTCCCAGAGCTCCTCGGCCATGTGAGGCGCGAATGGTGCAAGCAGAACGACCAGCGGCTCGAGAATCTCGCGTTTATGGCACTCGCCCAGATCGGACAGGGCAATCATAAACGCACTGATGTTCGTATTGTACGACATAGCCTCGATATCTTCCTGCTCCTTGGCGATCAGTTTATGGAGCGCCTTGAGCTCGGCAGGCGAAGCCTTTTCGTCGGTCACGACGAACTCGTCGCGGTCGTAGAACAGCCTCCAGAATTTCTTGAGGAAGCGGTGGACTCCGTCGATTCCCTTCGTATCCCAAGGCTTGCTCTGTTCGATGGGGCCGAGGAACATCTCGTAAAGACGGAGGGTGTCGGCGCCATAGGTCTCGCAGATGTCGTCGGGATTGACGACATTGAACATGCTCTTGCTCATCTTCTCGACCGCCCAGCCGCAGATGTACTCGCCGTTCTCGAGAACGAACTCAGCGTCTGCGAACTCGGGCCTCCATGCCCTGAAAGCGTCGAGATCGAGCTTGTCTCCGCGGACGATATTGATGTCGACATGGATTTCGGTAGTCTCATACTGGTCCTTGAGGCCGAGCGAAACGAATTTATTCGTACCCACGATACGGTATACGAAGTTCGAGCGGCCCTGAATCATGCCCTGGTTCACGAGCTTAGCGAACGGCTCGTCGCAGCAGACATATCCAAGGTCGAATAGGAACTTGTTCCAGAAGCGGGAGTAGATGAGGTGGCCGGTCGCATGCTCCGTACCGCCTACGTAGAGATCCACATTCTTCCAGTAATCGTTTGCCTTGCGGCCTACCAGCGCCTCGGCGTTGTGAGGGTCCATATAGCGCAGGTAGTATGCCGACGATCCGGCGAAGCCCGGCATGGTCGAAGTCTCGAGCGGGTAACCCTTGTAGGTCCAGTCCTTCGCGCGTGCGAGCGGCGGCTCACCGTTTGCCGAAGGCTTGAACGACTCGATTTCGGGCAGGGTCAGCGGCAGGTCGGCTTCATCTACCGGGGTCGCGATCCCGTCTTTGTAATAGATCGGGAACGGCTCGCCCCAATAGCGCTGGCGGCTGAAGATAGCGTCGCGCAGGCGGTAGTTTGTCTTCCTGCGGCCGAGACCATGCTCCTCGGCATAGTCCTTCGCCGCTTCGATCGCGTCGCGAACGTCCATCCCGTTCAGGAAGCCGCTGTTACACATCTTTCCCTCCTTCGCATCGAAGGACTGCTCGGAAACGTCGCAGCCCTCGATGATCGGGACGATCGGCAGGCCGAACTTCTTCGCGAACGCGTAGTCGCGGCTGTCGTGGGCCGGGACTGCCATAATCGCGCCCGTACCATAGCCGGCGAGCACGTATTCGCTGATCCAGATGGGGACTTTCTCGCCCGTGAGCGGGTTGATTCCATAAGAGCCGGCAAACACGCCGGTGACCGATTTAGTCTCGGCGATTCTCTCGCGCTCGGTCTTCTTGCGGACCTCCTTGACATAGGCGGCGACCGCTTCTTTCTGGGAGGCGGCGGTCAGCTGATCGACCAGCTCGCTTTCGGGCGCCAGGACCATAAAGGTGACGCCGAAGATCGTATCCACCCTCGTCGTGAAGATGGTGACCGGGAGTTCGCGGCCGTCGCAGACGGTGTTGAAAACAACCTCCGTTCCCTCGGACTTTCCTATCCAATTGCGCTGCATCTCCTTGAGGGAGTCTGTCCACGCGAGTTTGTCCAGGCTCTCGAGCAGGCGGCCGGCATAGGCCGAAACGCGCAGCTGCCACTGCTTCATCTTCTTCTGCTCCACCGGGAAACCACCGCGCACGCTCAGGCCGTCCTTGACTTCGTCATTTGCCAGAACGGTCCCAAGGCCTTCGCACCAGTTGACGGATGTCTCGCCCAGGTAGGCGATTCTCCAGCGCATGAGGATGTCTGACTTCTCCTTTTCGGAAGCCGCAGCCCACATTTCGGGGGTAACGTCTTCGTAACCGGTAGTCTCGAGCTTCGCGATCAGTTCTTCGATCGGGCGGGCCTTGTTAGCGGCCGGATCGAACCAGCTGCCGAACATCTTGAGGAAGGCCCACTGCGTCCATTTATAATACTCTGGATCGCAGGTTTTCACTTCGCGCGACCAGTCGTAGCAGAAGCCGATTCGGTCCAGCTGCTCGCGATAGCGCGCTATGTTTTTCATAGTTGTGACCTCAGGGTGCTGACCTGTCTGAATTGCGTACTGCTCGGCGGGAAGGCCGAAAGCGTCGTAACCCATGGGGTGGAGCACATTGAAGCCTTTAAGGCGCTTATAACGGGAAAAAATGTCGCTGGCAATATATCCCAGGGGGTGTCCTACGTGCAGTCCCGCACCCGACGGGTACGGGAACATGTCCAGCACGTAGAATTTAGGCTTGTCGCTTTCCTCGGATACTTTATACGTTCCCTCGGAGCGCCATTTTTCTTGCCATTTGCGCTCTATCTTCTTAAAATCGTAATCCATCTACTATTAATGCGTAAAAGCAATGGAAGGCTTTGACAGCCCTCCATCACTTTATTTAATCACAAGAACGTATGCGTCTGCAGGGCAGAACTTCTTGCACTTAACTTCGTCGAGAGTCTTGAGAGCTTCGGCCTGGCAATCTGTAGGATTGATTGCAACGGCGGTGAGGCAATTTGCGAAAGGAATAGTGACTACCTCGTAGCCTGCTTTCTCTGCCCTCTTGACCTGAGCTGCCACATTGGATTCTACCTTGAAGGTACCGATGATGACATAGTACTTGTTCTCCAGAACTGCTTTCTTGCAAACAGGGCCGGTGAAGATACGGACAGCCTTTGCCTTAGGTTTAGCGGCCGGTTTTGCTGCGGGCTTTGCTGCGGGCTTTGCTGCGGGTTTCGGAGCCGGAGCAGGCTTTACCTCAGGGGCGGGCTTTGCTTCGCAAGGCTTCTCTACGGGAGCTGCCTCAACTACGGGCTGAGCTTCGCAAGGCTTCTCCTCGCAGGTCTTCTCCTCACAAGGTTTCTCGCAAGCTTTCTCGCAAGCTTTCTCGCAAACCTTCTCTTCGTACTTCTTGTCACAGACTTTCTCGCATGAATCGCAAGGCATCTGCTTACAACACAGGGAATCCGGACAGCACAGAGTATCTGCGCAGCAGAGGGTTTCATCGAAGGCGAGGGTATCCTCGGGAGCCTCGACAAGTTCTGCGGAGTCCATTTCCTCTATCTGGGCAGAGGTAGGACGACCGGCGATAGAACGGATGAAATCACAGCCGGAGACAAGAACTGCAAGAGCTGCGATAAGGGCGATGGTAGTAATCTTTTTCATATGTTAAATAGTTATGAATATTCTACAGCCTACAAATTTAGTAAGTTTGACGACAAAATAAAATACCTATATTTGTACTATGAAGAAAACGATCAAGCTCGAAGGCGTCGACCCCGTAGGACTTTACGGCGTCGGCAACAAAATCCTCGAAGAATTCTGCTCCTATTTCCCCTCTCTTAAGGTAGTCGCCAGAGGCGACGAACTGATCCTGGACGGCAAACCAGCAGACATCGAAGAGTTCAATCAGAAACTCGGAGCCCTGATCGAAAAACGCCACCGCAAGATGAATCTTACAGTCTACGACGTAGAAGACATCTTCGACGGCGAGACTTCTCCCGAGAGTTTCCGCCTCAGCGGCGAAGCAATTATAGTCCACAACACCGAGGGTAAGCCTATCCGCGCCCGCAATGCCCGTCAGCAGGAACTCGTAAAGGCCTATTTCGACAACGACCTTATCTTCGCCCTCGGTCCTGCCGGAACCGGAAAGACATATATCGCGATCGCGTTGGCAGTCCGCGCCCTCAAGAACCGCGAGATCAGGAGAATTATCCTGACCCGCCCCGCAGTGGAAGCCGGCGAGCGCCTTGGGTTCCTGCCTGGAGATCTCAAGGAAAAGTTGGACCCGTATCTTCAGCCTCTTTACGACGCCCTCGGAGACATGATCCCGCCTAAGAAATTGCAGGAATTCATGCAGGACGGAACTATCCAGATCGCCCCCCTCGCTTACATGCGCGGCCGCACCCTCGACCGGGCATGCGTTATCCTCGACGAAGCCCAGAACACCAACATGGGCCAGCTGAAGATGTTCCTTACCCGAATGGGCTGCGAAGCGAAATTCATCGTCACGGGCGACACCTCACAAATCGACCTCCCCAACCGCGAAGACAGCGGACTTGAGAAGGCCGTTGAGAAACTCTCAAAAATAAAAGGTGTCGCAACCATCACCTTCGGAAACGAAGATATAGTGCGACACCCTTTAGTGGGAAAAATCGTTACTGCCTTGCAGCCTTAACGATTGCGTCGTATTTGTCGTACTTCTCCTTATAGACTTCGTCGTCGTATGAGAAGCGGTAGCATGCGTTCTTAAGGTATTCGCTCACCGCGACTTTGATGTTGTCGTCTTTAGTGATCTCGAAAGCCTTCTCGAAAGGAACTACGCAGTTCTTAAGAGCAGTCTCGAAGTCTGCCATGATGAGGTCGTACTTCTTGTAGTCCATCTCGGCTGCAGCTGCATCCTGGAGGTCGACGGCTTTGTTGTACCAGTACTGACCCTCGCCGATGTAACCGAACTCGTACTCAGGATTGATTTCAGCGCACTGCCTGTAGGCCTTGATTGCGTTTTCTTCATCGTTGAGCTGGAGGTAGATGTTACCCTCAACATAGTACAGAGAAGCATTCTCAGGCTCGTTGGCCTTAGCAGCGGCGATGAGCTCAAAGAGACGGTCTGTATTTCCGCCGGAGGAGAGGTAGTAATTGATAAGGCCTACGAGTACGCTCTGGCTCTGAGGGAACTTCATGAAGGCTTCCTCAAGATAAGCCTGACGCTTTACCTGATCGCCCTCTTTGTCGGCGATGTCTGCAAGCTTCGCATATGCGTCTCCTTCCTCACCATAGTAACCGATTTCGACGCTCTTCTCGAGGAACTGCTTTGCGCGTTCGTTCTGGCCGAGCATCCAGGCGGTAAGGCCGGTGTTGTAGATGGCGCTTGTGTCAACTACTGCATAAGGCTCCTGCTGAGAGACCTCTGCAGCCTTCTCGAAGTAGTATGAAGCCTTCTCGAGGTTTCCGAAGGTGTAGGCGTTGTAAGCCTCATCTACCAGCTTACCTTCGATAAGACGGAGACCTTCGGTGATTTCCTTGGTTTTCTTAGCTTTGACATCCAGTTCCTGAGCCTTTGCATAAGCCTCGGCACCTTTCTCGAGAGCGTCCTCGATGATGGGTTTCGTAATCACGATGAACTGGAGGATTTCAGCTGAATTGTAGTAATAGTCACGGGTAGCATAGGTTTCCTTAATCATCTGCTGTCCGTTCACCTCGACTGTCTCGACCGCCAGGGGTTTGTCGTCTGCAAGGAGCAGAGCGAGGTCTGCCCTGCTGGCTCCGATCCAACCGTTTCCGGAAGGGGCGTTATAGGCATCGATATACGCCTTGCCGAGTTTGGTCCATGTTGCGAGTTTTGCACCCTTCTTCACATCCTGCGATTCGGCTACGGCCTTATCGACTGCTTTCTGGGCCGCCGAGATCGACTTTACCTGCTGCTGAGCAAAAGCCGTCTGCAGCGAGGCGAGGAGTGCGAGTGCTAAAAAGATTCGTTTCATAAGCTTTTATTTTAGTGTTGTTTATTCTTCAACTGTTGTCTGTTCTTCTTCCTCTTCTTCGTGGGCTACCACCGAAACTGCGGCGATACTGTCTCCCTCACGGATATTGATCAGTTTTACGCCCTGAGTAGCACGGCCGCAAAGCCTGATGTCTGTAACGGCCATCCTGATGGTGAGGCCCGATTTAGTGATGATCATCAGATCGTTATCTTCGGTAACGTTCTTGATGGCTACGAGGGCTCCCGTCTTTTCGGTTATATTCATAGTCCTCACGCCCTTCGCGCCTCTGTTGGTATGACGGTAGTCGTCTCCATAAGAACGCTTTCCGAAACCGTTTTCGCTGACAACCAGCACTGTGTGATTCTGGGCATCCTCAGCCGAAGTATCGCGGCTGATTGCGCCGATCACAACATCGTCTTCCGCAAGATTGATGCCACGTACGCCCATCGAGGCCCTTCCGAGCGGGCGGGCATCCTCTTCGTCGAAGCGTACGCAATAGCCTGCACGGCCTGCGATCATGACTTCGTCTGCGCCGTTTGTAAGGAGGGCATCCAGCAGGCCGTCGCCTTCCTTGAAGTTGATGGCGATGAGGCCTTTGTTACGGCTGCGGGCATTGGCATACTCGGTAAGACAGGTTCTCTTAATGATGCCCTGACGGGTAACGAGAACCACGAAATGAGAGTCTGTGTATTCCCTGCTCTCGATCTTCGCGGCGTTGAGATATGTCTTAATCTTATCGTCCTGCTCGATCGCGAGGAGGTTCTGAACAGCGCGGCCCTTCGAGGTACGGGTTCCCTCAGGGATCTCGTAGACCTTGAGCCTGTAGCAGATACCCTTCTCGGTAAAGAAGAGCATGGTGCTGTGCATGTTCGCCACATAAATATGTTCGATGAAGTCTTCGTCGCGGGTGGCGCTGGCTTTCTTTCCTACTCCGCCGCGGGACTGGACATGGAACTCGTTCAGGGACGTTCTCTTGATGTAGCCGAAGTGCGAAATAGTAATGACGACATCTTCGTCTGCATAGAAGTCTTCCGGGTTGAATTCCTCAGCGCTGAGGGTGATTTCCGTACGGCGGGGATCGCCATATTTCTCCTTCAGGGCCATGGATTCGGCCTTGACGATCGCGAGCTGCTCTTCCACACTTCCAAGGATCTGTTCGCAGCGGGCGATGAATTCCTGGAGCTTGTCGAACTCTTCCTGGAGTTTGTCTTTCTCCAGACCCGTGAGCTGGCGCAGACGCATATCCACGATAGCGGAGGCCTGCTCGTCTGTAAATCCGAAGCGGGCGACGAGTTCCGCCTTGGCGTCTTCTACCGTCTTCGAATGACGGATGATCGCAACTACTTCGTCGATTACGTCTATAGCCTTGAGGAGACCCTCAACGATGTGAGCCCTCTTACGAGCCTTCTCGAGTTCGAAGCGGGTCCTGCGAACGACGACTTCGTGACGGAAGTCGACGAAGACCTTGAGCATGTCCTTGAGGGACAGGGTCCTCGGGCGGCCCTCCACCAGAGCGACGTTATTGAAGGCGAAGCTGGACTGGAGGGGAGTAAACTTATAAAGGGTATTCAGGACGACATTGGCGTTCGCGTCTTTCTTGACGATGAACTCGATCCTGATGCCTTCGCGGTTTGTAAGCTCGCGGATATCCGAGATTCCCTCGATTTTTTTATCGCGGATCATCTCGCCGATGCGGGCGATCATCTCGGCCTTGTTAACCATGTACGGGATCTCGGTCACCACGATCACCTGATGTCCGCGGTCGTCTTCTTCGATCTCGGCCTTAGCGCGCAGGACTACCCTGCCGCGACCGGTAGTATAGGCGTCTACGATACCCTGACGGCCCATGACGATGCCGCCCGTAGGGAAATCGGGGCCTTTGATGTGTTCCATCAGGCCCTCTACGTCGATGTCGGGATTGTCTATATAAGCGCAGATGGCGTCGCAACACTCGGAGAGGTTGTGAGGGGCCATGTTGGTCGCCATTCCGACCGCGATACCGGCTGAACCATTGAGGAGCAGCAGCGGGGCCTTAGTCGGCAGGACGGTAGGCTCCCAAATAGTATCGTCGAAATTGAGGGTGAAATCGACCGTGTCTTTATCGAGGTCTGCAAGGACATCTTCTGCGAGCTTGGCGAGCTTAGCTTCGGTATATCGCATTGCAGCGACGGGGTCGCCGTCCATACTACCGAAGTTTCCCTGGCCGCTGACCAGCGGATAGCGCTGGTTCCAGTCCTGGGCGAGGCGGGCCATGGCATCATACACGCTACTGTCTCCATGGGGGTGGAACTTACCGAGGACCTCACCGACGATACGGGCAGACTTTTTAGTCTGGCCTCCATAAGACAGTCCGAGGCCGTCCATTCCGAAGAGGACGCGGCGCTGGACAGGCTTAAGGCCGTCGCGGGCGTCTGGCAGAGCACGCGAAACGATAACGGACATCGAGTAGTCGATGTAGGCCGTTCTCATCTCGTGATCGATCTCTACCGGCTCGATAATTCCATGTACTTTCTGAACTTCTTCGTTCTCCATATTTTCTCTTAAAAAATCTTCAATTTTCCAGGTTTTGTATAAACATACAAATTTAGCAAAAAATCTTGGGTAAAACAACCTATTTTTCCTAATTTTGTTACGTATGCAGACCCAGGTTTCACAAGAGCTTTTGAAGATTATTTCATACGCCCGCGACGAGGCGATGAGAACGGGAGATTACTCTATTTCTACGGACCATCTCCTGCTCGGAATCCTGCGCCACTCAGACAACGACGCCTGCGCCTCCCTGAGGGCCCTGGGGGTAGATTTGGCCGAGTTGAAATCCACTATCGAAGGCAGCATCTTCCGCCCCACCGGTATCGCCTACCATGAAGCGGACAAACTCAGCTTCTCGCGCAGCGCCCAGAATACCCTCAACCTCTGCATCATCGAAGCCACCATGTCCGGCGCAGACAAGATCTTCTCGACTCATCTTTTGCTGGCCATAGCCGCCTCTTCCGGCAGCGTCGGGCTCGGATATCTGAAGTCCATGGGACTGGATCATTCTTCCCTGTCGGACTACATGAAAAAGAACGGGCTTCTCGCAGCTAAGAGCGTAGACGCAGAAGAGAATGCTGCGGCCTCTCATCCGATGAGCATCCTCCGCATCATCTCCTCTCCGGACAAAATAGCGAGTTAGACCGATTTTTGCTATCTTTGCCTGAGTATGGCCGCACGCGACAGAATACCCGAATATATGACCGGCAGTCACCAGCTGACCAGCACCGTAGTCTTCACGGCGCTGTTTTCGCTGGTCTTCATCCTGCTGATCTCTCCTTATCTGCGCTATGTGTGGTTTTCTCTCGGTTTAGCTTCTCCAGAGGCCCTTCTGACCCTTGTCTTCATGACCTTTGCAACCATCATAATCTCCGTCTCGAAGATGGTGATGTTTGCGTACTGCAGGAAACATTACCTTAATTTCGCGGAGTATGTCATATGGTGTCTGGGCGAAGCGGTCCTGATCTCGCTGGCCTACGCCGCCTTCACCCTCAAGGGAATGGAGGCCGGGATTATTCCGGTCGTGGAGATAACTTTCGCCAGACTCTTTCTGTCTGCGATAGGTTTCTGTATCATCAGCCTCGGAGTCCCCTACCTTATCGCCTCTCTCTTCTTTGCGGTAGAGGATAAAAACCGAACCATCAAACTGATGAGCTTCGGCTCCATCACTACGGATGAAGCCCCTTCCCTGACAAGAGACGAAAAGATCACCCTTTACGACAATTCCGGCTCGCTGAAACTCGTAATCAGCCTTTCCAACCTTTACTATATCGAGTCGGACGACAATTATATCAAAGTCTGGTATCAAGACTCGGAAGGAACGCTTAAACAGTATATGCTCCGCTGCCGCCTTAAGACGGTGGAGGAGAGCTTTACCGGAAGCGACCTGGTCCGCTGCCACCGCAAGTACATCGTCAATTTCGACAAGGTGGAGATGATAACCCGGACAAAAGACGGTTTCGAGATAGACCTGGGCCTGGGGAATACAGACCCTATCCCCGTCTCGAAGACCTATGAGGAGAATGTCCTCGCACGTTTCAATGCAAGAGGTTAATTATGTGGCAAAGAGTACAAACTTTATATTTCGCCATAGCGGCCGGCCTGATGGCAGCGCTGCTTTTCTGTGATTTCGCCCGCATCCCCGGCGCCGAAGACGCAATCAGGTATGCCGAATACCTGCCGTACGCTGTGCTTTCCGGGCTCGCGCTTGCCTGCGCGCTCGCAGCGCTGTTCGCATGGGGCCGCCGCAGCCTTCAGATCAGGCTTGGCGGCGCCGCCGCGGTAGTGTTGCTAGCGCTCCAGATCTGGCTCGCCGTGGACTATTTCCGTCTGCCGGGCGAGTACGTAGTCCGCTGGACCGCGGTATTCCCGCTGATCGCGCTCTTCTTCGACATCCTCGCCCTCAGGGGCGTCTATGCCGACGAACTGCTCGTCAGGAGCTCATCCCGCCTTCGCTCCGCAAAAAGAAAACAAAACAAATAACGATATGAAAATTCCCGAATCTGAACTCATCATCAACGGCGACGGCTCCGTATTCCATATCCACATCCGTCCCGACCAGCTCGCAGACCGCGTCATCCTCGTAGGCGACCCCGGCCGCGTACAGATGTTCAAGCCCCTTCTCGACTCGATCGAGTGTGAGGGCCAGTCGCGCGAGTTCGCATGGGTCACCGGCCTTAAGAAAGGCGTCCGCCTGACCGTCCTGTCCCACGGCATCGGCCCGGACAACATCGACATCGTCATGACCGAGCTCGACGCCCTCGCGAACGTAGACTTCAAAACCCGCGAGGTCAAGCCCGTCCACAAAACCCTGAACATCGTCCGACTCGGGACCTGCGGCGCCATCCAGCCCGATATCCCGCTCGGCTCGTTCATCCTCTCGCATTATTCAGTGGGCTTCGACGGCCTCATGAACTGGTATGCGAACCGCGAGAAGATTACGAATGTGGAGATGGAGAAGTCGTTCATGGACCATGTCGGTTGGGCCTACGGGCTCCCGGTCCCCTACTTCGTCCACGCCTCGCAGAAGATGATTGACCATTTCGCAGATTCGACCGTGCGCGGAATGACCATCGCCGCCCCGGGCTTCTACGGCCCCCAGGGCCGCGTCGTCCGCCAGCAGCTCGCGATGCCGAACATGCTCGAAGACATCGAAAGCTGGCGCTTCGGCGACTGGAAGATCACTAACTTCGAGATGGAAGGTTCGGCGCTCGCGGGAATGGCGGCCCAGCTCGGCCATGAAGCCGTTACCGTCTGCTGCGCGATAGCGCACCGCTATCTCAAGGACGCCAATACAGACTACAAGCCGCGCGTCGCGCAGCTCGTAGAGTTGGTTGTCGATAAGATGGTGAATCTTTAATCTCCCGCTTCCTTCAGACGCTCAGCATTCTCAGCAATCTGGAGCTGATCTATGCATTCCTTGATATCTCCGTCCATAAAGGCGGGGAGGTTGTACATGCTCCAGTTGATGCGGTGGTCGGTGACTCGGCCCTGCGGATAGTTGTAGGTACGGATCTTCGCTGAACGGTCGCCGGTCGAGACCATGGTCTTACGCTTGCTGGCGATCTCGTCGAGGTACTTCTGATGCTCGAGGTTGTACAGACGCGAGCGAAGCTCTTCGAACGCGCGCTCCTTGTTCTTGATCTGCGAGCGCTCTTCCTGACACTGAACGACCAGTCCCGAGGGGATGTGGGTCAGACGGACGGCGGAATAGGTAGTATTGACGCCCTGGCCGCCGGGACCCGAAGCGCAGAAGAGGTCAAGCCTGATGTCTTCCCACTTAAGGTCGATGTCGAACTCGCCCGCCTCCGGGAATACTGCCACCGAAGCGGCTGAGGTCTGGATGCGACCCTGGGTCTCGGTCTGGGGAACGCGCTGAACGCGGTGGACTCCCGACTCGTACTTCATTACTCCGTATACTCCCTCAGAATTCGAGCTGAGCTTGAAGACTATCTGCTTATAACCACCGGAGGTTCCGGGGGTCTGATCAGTAATTTCAAGCTTCCAGCCGCGGGATTCGGCGAAGTGTTGATACATCCTGAAAAGGTCGCCTGCGAAGATAGCGGCTTCGTCTCCTCCTGCACCGCCGCGGATTTCGACGATAGCATTCTTACCGTCGTCGGGGTCTGCGGGGATAAGGAGAAGCTTGATGTTCGCTTCCATATCGGGGATCTTAGGCTCGAGCTCCGCGATCTCCTCGCGGGCCATCTCACGGAGATCTTCGTCCTTCTCATTGAGGAGGATGTCCTTCGCTGAGGCGAGGTTGTCGAGGGTCTTCTTATACTCGAGACCGGCCTTAATAATAGGCTCCAGCTCCTTATAATCCTTGTTCAGCTGGACGAACTTTTTCATGTCCGCCATTGCTTCAGGGCTTGAGAGCTGCTCCTGCAGGGATGCGAATTTCTCCTGGAGAGAGAGAACCTTTTCAAGTAGTGTATTTTGTGCCATTTTTGTAAATTTGCGCTGCAAAGATAACAAAAAATGCATACAAGGGAAGAAAAGATTGCCGCTTTCGGGGAATTGCTCGACATTATGGACAGGCTCAGGGAAGACTGCCCGTGGAACGCAGCCCAGACTATGGAGACCATCCGCCCCATGACGGAAGAAGAAGTCTACGAGCTCAGCGACGCCATCATCAAGGGCGACCGCGACGCTACCGCGAAGGAAATCGGCGATCTTCTCTATCACATGGTCTTCTATGCCAAGATCGCTGAAGAAGCCGGCTCGTTCGACATAGCAGACAGCCTTCATAAAATCTGCGACAAGATGATCTTCCGCCATCCCCACGTCTTCGGGGACGAAGTCGGTAAGCCCACCTCAGCCAAGGAAATCGCCGACACCTGGGAACTTGTAAAAGCCAAGGAAAAAGGCGGCAACAAGACCGTGATGGGCGGAATTCCGGATGCGATGCCCGCTCTGCTCAAGGCGCTCTCGATGCAGGAAAAAGCCCGCGGGTGCGGCTTCGATTGGGAAGAGAAGGAGCAGGTTTTCGAAAAAGTAGGCGAAGAACTCGACGAAGTCAGGGAGGCGATAGGCAGCGGAAACTCCGCCCACATCGAAGAAGAATTCGGCGATCTTATGTTCGCAGTTATCAATGCCTGCCGCCTGTACGGAATAGACCCTGAAGTTGCCCTAGGAGACGCGTGCAGCAAGTTCCGCCGCCGCTTCAATTACCTCGAATCAAAGACCCTGAAGGTGGACAGAAAACTTACGGACATGACTCTCGCCGAGATGGACAAGATCTGGGACGAAGCTAAGTCTCAGGGGCTGTAATCTATTTAAAGAAAGTGAAATGGACCCTTCCGTACTCGCGCTCTTTGAAGAAGCGCGGGTGATTCCGGAAGTCGTGTTCCCCGCCGTGTTCCAGGATGAAATAGCAGTCCGGATGAAGGATATCATGCTCGAAGACCTTATCGGGGATAGTCTCAAGCCCTTCAAGCGCATACGGCGGATCGGCGAAGACAATATCGAACTTTTCGTGACAGACGTTAAGGAAATCGAAGACGTTGTCGCGGACCATGGTGACATTGCCAAGGCCCAACCTCTCGGCTTCTCTTTTTATGAAGGAGGCGTTTTCCCTCGCCATCTCTACACACCACACCCGGCCCACTCCGCGCGAACCGAATTCGAAACTGACCGCGCCGGTCCCGCCGAAGAGGTCGAGGACCTTCAGGTCTTCGAATTCGTATTCGTTGTCGAGGATGTTGAAAAGGGCCTCGCGGGCGAAATCCGTAGTGGGGCGGGCTTTGTAGCCTGCCGGCGGCAATATCATCTTGCCTTTCAGCCTGCCTCCGATTATTCTCATAGGGTCTCGACCGCCTTGAAATAACGGTAGAGCGACATCTCGTCTTCCGGGCTTATCTCAGAAAGAAGGCAGATCGTACTGATCTCCGGGTTCAGCTGGAGAGAGCGGAGGGCGAGGAAGATCCAATACTCAGCGGTAGTGAAGTCATTCGCTTCGTAGGTATTAGCCAGAAGAAGGGTCTTACCCTGGGCTATTGCCAGACAGAGTTCCGCTCCGTCCCACGAACAGAGGATCTTATTGTAGTCCGGACATTTTCCCAGACGGGAAAGGACATCGTACATCCTGGGCATTTCCCCTTCCGGGGCGCCCGACGCCCACACCAGATAGGCGTTGTATTCAGGGATAAGAACCGAGCGGACGGGCTCGGAGGGGGCATCAACAAAAACTTGTGCGAGATATTCTCCCGCACAGTTTTCATCAAAAAAGTTGGAAGGTACGAGAGTACACTTCATTACTCCCAGTTTCCGGCGTTGTTGTTAGGTGCGCTGATGCTACCAACCTGGAGGCCTTCGTACTTATTACCGTTACGGCGGTCTGCATCAAGGTTGATCCTGAGCTGATTATCCATTCCGTAAAGGAGCTTCTTGTATGGCATACGGGCCTCGAACAGAGGGACGTTGACTCCGGAGACTTTCTTAACGATAGCTTCCATTTCGACTTTCTGACCGCCAGAGAACGGGATAGTCTTGAGGGAGTCGATCTCGAAACCGGGACGGCCGTTGAAGAGGGTGTCCCTGACGGGGATCTTGTTATCTATCGAGAATACGAGATTCTTGTCTCCGTCCTGATAGAGCTGATACAGATAGCGGTTCAGATTCGCGCCGCGGAGCCAGTAACGGGCCTGCTTGATAGCCTTAGTATGAGCCATTGCGAGCGAGTCATCTTTAGAGCCGATCTGCATACGGACGACGATGTCTCCGTTCTTATAGAAATCTACCAGAGAATCTATGTCGGACATATACTTACCGCTGACGCTCTTATACGCATCCTGAAGGACGCGGATATCTTTCAGACGGTCGATTCCGACCAGTTCGCGGGCTTCCTTCTCTTTATTGAAACGCACGGGCTGAAGGACGCTGTCCACCAGAAGATAACCGACGAAAATAATGAGGAGAGGAAGGACAACATACACTACGATAGTGTTTATCACTTTGTTCTCCGTGAACTTGAGCAAGTCAAATTTTGCCATTTTTATATCTTTTAATTTTATAATCAGCAGTCGGACAAAGTTAGAAAAATCATTTATTAAATGCAATAATCTTATTAAATTTGCGCCGATGGAGACGGCAGAGAAAATCCTCGTTTTGAGCAGCCTGATAGACGGTTCCGAAAGAATCGCCATCTCTACTCACACACACCCCGACGGCGATGCTCTCGGCAGCAGCGGCGCCCTCTACCACTACCTCCGCAGCGTTCGCGGGAAAGACTGCGTGTCCGTAGTCCGCGAGCCTGCCCCCGAAACGATAGCCTTCATAGGCGGAGACATCCCCGTCCTCGGGCCGCAGGCCCTGGAGGCGGCAGACCTGATAATCTGTACTGATTACAACGGCTTTTCCCGCGCAGGAGCAGGCCTGGAGCCGGTTCTCAGGGAGAGCAAGGCCCGAAAAGTCCTCATCGACCACCACCTCAATCCTCAGGAATCCGAGTTCGACCTCGTCTTCAGCCGTGCGGACGTTTCTTCCGCCAGCGAGATGGTCTACGAAATCCTCCGCCAGATGCCCGGGATAGACGGCGAGACCTCCCGTCTCCCCATTTCCGTCCTGGATTGTCTTATGGCCGGCATGACTACGGATACGAACAATTTCGCGAACTCAGTCTTCCCCTCCACCCTCGAGATGGCGGGCGACCTGATGGCGGCCGGAGTAGACCGCGACGCCATCGTAGCCCAGCTGTACAACCGCTACCGGCCGAATCGCGTGAAGGCGATCGCCCACATCCTCAGCGACCACATGGACCTGCGTCCGGACGGCCTCGCTGTCATCATCGTGACCAAGGAACTATGGCACAGATTTGGCTTGATGGAGGGCGAACTCGAGGGGATGGTGAACATCCCCCTTACGATAGACGAAGTCAAGGTATGCCTGTACCTGCGAGAGAGCGTGGACCAGCCAGAAATGCGCGTCTCGATACGCTCTAAGAGAGGATGGTCGGCGGCCGCGATGGCTGCGAAGTACTTCCACGGCGGGGGCCATCAGCAGGCAGCAGGCGGGAAACTCCTGATCCCGGAGGATATCCCGAACGCAGCGGCAGCGGCCGCCTTCGTCCAAAAAGTTGAAATATGAGAAATACGATAAAGATACTGGTCCTCGCCGCACTCTGCCTTGCAGGCTGCGCGAAGACCCCGAAAACAAACAACGGTCTTTTGAACCAAATGGAGTTCGACGCCTGGATTTCCGTTCATAAACAGGCCGGCTGGCAGGAAACTCCCCTCGGATGCTGGATCATCGAATCTACAGACAACCCTTCCGGCAGGGAGATGGGTACGGTAGACGACTACCCCTTCATGACGATAGAATATACCGTTTCAGATCTTGAGGGTATCATCAGCGCTACTACAGACGTTGCCGTGGCCCAGAGAATAGGAACTTACGACAAAACCTTTTACTACGGTCCTCAGGTAAACTACCGCGGAACCAATAGCGTCTACGCCGGAGTCGAAGAGGCTCTTTCATATCTCCACGAAGGCGGCGGCTGCAAGGTTATAGTCCCCGGCTGGCTGCTGACACACAACCGCTACTCCACTAAACAGAAGTACCTGGACAACATGACCGATACTTCCTCTCCTCTCGTCTACGATATCAAGGTAGTTGAACTTATCCCTGATATCGACGCATGGGAGAAGAAGCTCGTTAAAACAGCCCTCGGAGATGAACTGGCAAAGGCCGATTCCCTCGCAGACGGCGTCTTCTACGTATGCGACAGGCCCGCAGACAGCGAGGAAGAATTCACTTCCAGCGATCAGATCTATATCAATTACGTCTGCCGCAGGCTCATCGATGGACAGGGAGTAGATACCAACATGGCCGACTCTGCGAAAGTCTTCGGAACCTACAAGAGCAGCTCTACCTACGGCCCCGTACTTATCAACTGGGCTTCCGAGGCCTCCGAGATCACGATGACCAGCAGCAGTACTTCCGTCATCAGCGGCTTCTCGGCAGCCCTCTTCCATATGCGCGCCCACGAAAAAGGCCGTGCGTTCATGACCTCGGCGAACGCCTACTCCTCCTCCGGCTCCGGCAGTACCATCCCCGGCTATTGCCCGCTGATCTTCGAAATTGAATTCGTAGACAAGTAATATGGCAGCCCAAGGCGCAGCCCCCACCGAACTCGGAACCGAGCGAATAAGCACCCTGCTACGAAAGTACGCGGTGCCTGGCATCATAGCGATGATAGCCAGCTCGCTCTACAACATGGTCGACAGTATCTTCATCGGCCATATCCAGGGTGTGGGCGCTTACGCCATCTCCGGCCTTGCGGTCACCTTCCCGCTGATGAACCTCAGTACCGCCCTCGGAACCCTGGTGGGAGTGGGAGGACAGACCATGGTCTCCGTCCTGCTCGGCCAGAAGAACTACGAAGGCGCGCAGAAGGTGCTCTCGAACGTGGTGAGCCTCAACACGATCATCGGTATCCTGTTCGCGGCCGTCTGCCTTATTTTCCTCGACCCTATCCTGTACTTCTTCGGCGCATCGGAGAACACTCTCCCCTTCGCCCGCGAGTACATGATCATAATCCTTCTTGGCAACGCGGTCACTCATCTTTACTTCGGCCTCAACGGAGTAATACGCGCGTCAGGCAATCCGAAGACCGCCATGGGCCTGACCATCTTCACGGTCACGGCCAACGCCATCCTGGACCCCATCTTCATCTACGTCCTCGACCTTGGAGTCCAGGGCGCCGCCATCGCCACCGTCCTCTGCCAGTGTCTGGCGCTGACCTATACCATGTTCTTCTTCTCCAACAAGAAGAACTTCCTGCATTTCGGCAAACGGGTCTTCCAGCTGGACCGCCATATCGCGAAGTCTTCGCTGTCCATCGGCCTGGGTCCGTTCCTGATGCACTTTGCGTCCTGCTTCGTCTCGATCTTCATCAACCAGCAGCTCCGCAAATACGGCGGCGACCTTTCGATTGGCGCCTACGGCATCTCGAACCGCATTACCTTCATGTTCCTAATGATCAACCTGGGCTTCAACCAGGGTATGCAGCCTATCGCTAGTTTCAACTACGGCGCGAGGCAGTATAAGCGCGTAAGGGAGGTCTTCTGGATGACTACCAGGTGGATGTGTCTTATGAGCGTGATATGCTTCCTCGTCTCAGAATTGCTTACCACTCCTGCGGTGAAACTCTTCACTGAGGATCCGACAATGATAGATAAGGCAGACAATGCGCTCAGGCTGATGAACCTGATGGTCTGGTGTGTAGGATTCGGAATGGTTTCCGGAAACTTCTTCCAGAGCCTTGGAATGGTTCGAAAGAGCATCTTCCTTTCGCTCACCCGCCAGCTTTTGTTCCTCGTCCCACTGGTCTTCCTCCTGCCTCTGTGGCTCGGAGAGAACGGCGTCTGGCTGGCCTTCCCTATTTCCGATTTCCTGTCAGTAGTGTGTGCTGCGGTTTTGATCTTTGGCATACTACGCAAGTTCGATAAACTCCACGACGGAGACGATCCGTCCATTCTTGGAGGCGCTGTTTAAATCTTTTGCCCTATGGAGAAGACACTTCTTATCACCATCGGACGTCAGTTCGGAAGCGGCGGAAAAGCCGTCGCAGATGAACTTGGCCGCAGACTCGGTATTCCAGTTTACGACAATGAATTGATAACCGAAGCCGCCCGTAAAAGCGGTATCGCTGAAGAGTTCTTCAAACAGAGGGACGAAAAGCGCCGCGCGCTCTTCATCGGCATGAGGTCAGGAATGGACGATGAAGTTTTATTCGGAATCCAGAGCGACGTAATTCGCGACCTCGCCTCCAAGGGCTCTGCGATTTTCGTCGGTCGCGCATCAGACTATGTCCTTCGCGATCTGGACTGCATCGATGTCTTTATCTGCGCTCCGCTTGAAGCCCGGATTAAACGCATCATGGAGCGCCAGAATCTTTCGGAATCCGACGCCGAAGACCTTATCGAGCGCATGGACCGCGGCCGCGCCGAATACTACGATTTCTTTACCTTCTCGAAATGGGGTGTCGCCTCCAATTACGACTTATGCCTCGATTCTTCCATTCTCGGAATCGAAGGCACGGCCGAAATGATTATCGATTTCGCTAAAAAGCGCAATTTACTCTAGGCGGACGGTCATTGTTCTGATCGAACTCCAGTCGCTACGCTCCTTCCGGCCCCTTCCATTGCTATCTTCGTCCTGCTTCGCAGAACTCGCTATCAACGGACACCTACCCCCTGCCCCTGTCCGGGGGTGGACAGGTCGCTCAGAACTAATGACCGCTCCGCCCGATTATTTGAGGGCTTTGACGATATTCATCGTGTCGATCGCAATCATGAGCTCCTCGTTGGTGGGGATCATCGCGACCTTGACGGTAGAATCTGCCGCTGAGATAATGGATTCGTCGCGGGCGGCGTTGGTCGCCTCAACGTCCATCTTCAGACCCATATACTCGAAGTGTTTGCAGACCGCAAGCGGGAGCCAGGGATTGTTCTCCGCGATACCGGCGGTGAAGATGATAAGATCCACTCCGTTCATCTCGGCGATATAGCCGCCGACGAGCTTGGTGATGTGGTGAACGACCATATCGCGGACGAGTTGCGCGCGCTGGTCGCCCTGCTCCGAGAAGCAGACCATGTCGCGCATATCCGAGCTCTTCTTCTGCAGCCCGATGAAGCCAGACTTCTTGTTCATGATGTCGGTCATCTCGTCCGGGGTGAGGTTCTCCTTCTTCATAATGTAGGGAACGATGTTGGCGTCGATCGAACCGCAGCGTGTTCCCATTATCATACCCTCGAGCGGGGTGAAGCCCATCGAAGTGTCGATGCTCTTGCCGTTAAGGATGGCGGTAACCGAGCTGCCGTTTCCGATATGGCAGGTGATGATCTTGCTGTTGTTGATATCAAGGCCGGCCTTTTTCGCACCGCGGCGGCTGACGTAGTAATGCGAGGTGCCATGGGCGCCGTAGCGACGGACGCGGTACTTCTCATAATACTCGTAGGGGAGGGCGTACATGTAGGCCTTCGGCTCCATGGTCTGGTGGAAGGCTGTGTCGAACACGACCACCTGCGGGACCTTCGGAAGAACCTTCTGCATTGCGCGGATACCGAGAATATGGGCGGGGTTGTGGAGCGGAGCGAAATCGCAGCAGATGGCGATCTTCTCCATCACGCTCTCGTCTATCAGACATGAACCGTCGAAGAAGTCGGCTCCCTGGACGATGCGGTGGCCCACGGCGTCTATCTCGTCAAAACTTCCGATAACTCCGGTCTCAGGGTTGGTGAGAGCCTCCAGGACGAGCTTCATTCCGAGGGTATGGTCGGGAACGGGCTGCATCAGGACGACGGCGTCTTTGCCGGCGGGTTTGTGGGTGAGTTTACTATCGGGAAGAGATATCTTTTCGAGATTACCTTTAGCTAGGAGCTTGTAGTTTTCGGCGTCTGACATCTCAAGAAGCTGATACTTGATAGATGAGCTGCCGCAGTTGATGACGAGAATTTTCATATTCGGTATTGTTTCGGGCGCAAAGATAGGCAAAAAAAGCGTATCTTCGTCTTCGACCTGACTTATCGAGCTATGGAAAACCGTCTTCCGCTCAAATTATCCCTACCTTTCGTCGCAGGAGTGGCCTGCGGCGCTATTCTCGCGGGTCCCGATTCCCTCCCGTCATGGCCAGTAGCTTTTCCGTCATGGCCGGTAGCTTTTCCGTCATGGCCGGTAGCTTTTCCGTCATGGCCGGCTCCGACCGGCCATCTATCCCTCGCCGCGCTGCTTCTGGTAGCGCTCTGCCTTGCCCTGCTTGTCTGGTCCCGCCGCGGCGAGAGGGCCCTTATTCCGTTGATGCTGCTTGCCGTGGGGCTGTTCTGCTACTGCTCGCGCGCCTCGGACCTCTATCATGCGGCCTGGACCTCGAGGCTGACGGGGCTAGCCGCACGGCTGGGCCAGCTGATAGACGGCGTTCCGTTCGCTCACGATTCGACCGCGCCTCTGCTGCGTGCTCTCATGACCGGCGACCGTTCGGGGCTCGGCAGGCAGACCGTGGAGCTGTTCCGGCTGAGCGGTGCGGCGCACCTTCTCGCGCTGTCCGTCATCGCGACGATGCTGCGGCGAGTGCTGGCCGTGCTGAGAAATTCACGCCCCGCGTGGATCGTGCGCGCGGCGTTGACCGTGGGCTTTTGCGCCGTGTACACGATCGCCTGCGGGGCGTCTCCCTCGCTCATCCGCGCCCTGCTGTTCATCATCCTGGGGCAGGTCGCCGCGCTTTGCCCAGGTCGCCGCAGCTCCCCGACCGGGCGATTGTGCGTCGCGGCAACCATTCAACTCGCGCTCGATCCACTGTCGATCCGCTCGGTCGCGTTCCAGCTTTCGTACCTGGCCATGGTCGGGGTCGTCGTTATCGCTCCTCGCCTGGAGGCATGGTACCCGGCGACCAGGCTCTCCTCGCGCATCGACCCCTTGCGCGCGGTGTGGAAGGCAGCTTCGCTCGCGCTCTCCTGCCAACTCACTACCGCGCCGGTTGTCTGGCTGCGTTTCGGCTACCTGCCGCAGTATTTCCTTCTGACCAACCTCTTCGCGATGCCCGTCTGCGAACTGCTGCTCCCCGTTGCCATTCTGACACTCGTTCTTGGCTGCCCCGATGTGATGGTGCGGCTTACTGATTTGCTCGCAACCGGTATGCTGCAGATTCTGGAGGTCATCGCTTCACTATGACCGTCTCCACATGCTTCATCTTGGTATATTTGCGGAAGGTGTGTTTTTATCCCGCACACCTTCAGCAAAACCGCCAACTAGCTGCCAAGACAACCCCCTTCAGAAAGGTCTGTAGGGCGCATAGGCTGGCAGCCAGGCCCGATCTAGACCCTTGCTGCCAGAGTACCCCCTCATAGAACCCCATGTGGGGCATATCGCATGGCGGCTAGTTGGCGGACATCCGAGCGATTTTGTGGGGTGCTTTGCTCCGGCGAGTTTTGGGGGTGTTTTCTCGCCGGATTGGGGATTTTTGTGTCATTCGGCGAG
>CAJOJC010000010.1 GCA_905234775.1 uncultured Bacteroidales bacterium
GACCCACCGCGTCTCCGGGCAGGTGCCCTCCGGCAGCAGCCGCACGAAATACTCCGCGCCGAATTCCTCCTGCGCGACCGTGCCTTCCACCAGCAACTGTACGCCTATGTTTTTCAGTTGCATCCCGCAGAGTTTTGAGCCCAGGTCGGTCAGCGGGGTTTCACGATGGATGTGGAGTTCGCGCGAGTCGGTCTGCTTGTAGCCAAGCGGGACGAGCGCGGTGAGCGAGGGGAAGGTGGGGACGATGTGGTGCCCCGAATCAGCGGCCCAGCGAAGACCATCGCCGGTCGAGCCGGTCGTGGGGTAACTGAGGCCGCCCGTGGCTATGATCAACTTTTTGCAAGAGTACGACCGGCCGTCCGAGGCAGTCAGTTTGAATCCGCCGTCCGCGCATTCCAGCCCGTTCACTTCCGTCTCCGTCTCGATCTTCACGCCCTTCGAATTGCACAGGCGCACGAGCGTATCCACCACATCCGAAGCGTGGTGGGATTCGGGATAAGCGCGGTCGCCTCGCTCCACGACCGACGGCATGCCGTAGGCCGCGAGAAGATCGATAACTCCCTGAGGAGTAAGATTGTAGAACGAGGGCTTTACGAAGTTGGCCTTGGACTGGATGTGCGCGCTGAACTCATTCCAGTCTTTGAGGTTGGTGAAATTGCAGCGGCCTTTGCCCGTGATCATGATCTTACGGGCGGGGCGCGGCATCTTCTCGAGAAGAGTCACTGAGGCGTCCGACCCCGAGTCCACGAGGGTTTTCGCCGCTCCGTAAGCGGCCATCAGCCCGGAGGCCCCGGCGCCGATCACTATGATATCCGACTTCATAAAAACAAAAAAGGGAAAGCGATGTACATCGCACCGCTACAACCTCATACCCTTGCTGCCTTCCGACCCTGGGGGAGTTTTGAGGGAGCTGGTCGTGTACGACTTTCCCCGCCGCAAATATACAACTTTTTATTAAATTTGGTTCAAGCACAAAGAAGGAGTGTACGTTCCGAACATCGGAATCGATTACCCCACAGACGATCCAACCACAAGACTTGTGGAGGTCAAGGTCCAGGATTCTTCGCAGGGCCGATGGCAGTTCGACGAAACTTATCCCTATATCGACAACAGTTTCGGATACAAATTCAACCGCCTGCTAAATGCGCTCCTTCTGAGCACTGTGATTGCGCTCTACCACCGCATTTGCCTAGGCCTCAGAATCGAGGGACGCGACATACTCCGCAAGTACAAAAAAGAACTGAAGGGTGGCGCTGTGACTGTCTGCAACCACGTCTGGCGCGAGGATGCAGTGATGGTCTTCCACGCCGTCAGGAAGTACTACCGCATGCACATGCCCGTGTACGCGAAACATCTTAATAATCCCGGTTTCTACTGGATGCTGCGCTATATGGGCGGCGTGCCGGTGCCGGAGAGCCTGGCGGGAATGAGAGGCTTCAACGCCGCATTCGACAGTTTCCACGAAAAAGGAGACTGGATCCACGTATTCCCCGAAGCCGTTCGCTGGGATTGCTACACTTTCATCAAGCCCTTCCACAAAGGCACCTTCACGATGGCCTACAACCTTGGCTGCCCGGTGGTTCCGTGCGTCATCACCTTCCGTGAGCGCAAGGGTATATTCCGCCTGACGGGCAAGAAGCAGATTCCTCTGTTCACTATCAGGATACTCGATCCGATATTTGCAGACAAGAGCCTCAATAGAAAAGAGGCTGTCAAGGATATGGCCCTAAGGGCCCACAAAGAAATGGAAAAGGCCGCGGGAATCATTGAGAATCCCTGGCCCGCGGTCTACGAAGACTAAAACAAACTTCCGCCCATAGTTGATTTGGCTGCGAGTCTCTCGCGGCTGAATTTTTCTTTGAGGCGGGCGAACTGCTTTTTGGTGTCCAGGGTGAAACTGCCGTCCTGGATCCAGGTGAAGTATGAAGGGTCGCTCTGATAGACCTGGCGGGCTGTCTTGCCCTTGTGCTTTCCGAAATTGACGACTTCTTCGCCCTCGTCGTTGTAAATAAGGTGTCCGGCGAAGTCCACATACTTCTTTCCGACAAAAGCGGAGAGACTCTCCACGTCGTTTTTCAACTGATCCGGATACCTGTCCAGCTGGCCCTTGAGAACTTCGTATGTCGCGACTGTGTCAGCCTCGGCGGTGTGCGCATTGTCGAAATCTTCGCCGCCGCAGTAGAAACGGTAAGCAGCGCGGAGGTTCCTGGGCTCCATAGCATGGTAAATGTTCTGCACGTCCACCATCTTGGGGGAGTGAAGATCCACATCCAGGTGCTTTCCGGCCAACTCGACTCTCTCGAACTCCTCGGCGAGCATGGGCAGGTCGAACTTCGCGGAGTTGAAGCCCGCGAGGTCGCTGTCCTTAAGCCACTCGGCCACTTCGTCCGCCACTTCGTAGAAGGTGGGGCAGTCCACCAGCATATCGTCCGTGACGCCGTTGACCTTCGAGGCCTGCGGATCTATCGGGCGCTGACGCTTCTTTTCGTAGTCCCAGGGCTTGATCTTCCAGGTTTTGATGCGCTGCTCTCCGCCGGGGAAGACCTTCACGAAACTGAGTTCGATGATGCTGTCGTTAGGGATATTAAGCCCCGTGCTCTCGATATCGAAGAAAAGCAGGGGCCTCTGGAGATTGAGTTCCATTGGCTAAACTGTTTAAGAAACCATGATCGGCATGATGATGCCGCAGATCTTCTCGCTTTCGGCCTCTTCCTCGGAAGGAACGATGAGGGCGGCGCGGCGGGAATCTGCGAACTTCATCACGACTGTCTCGCAGGTCATATTGCTGAGGATCTCGATGAGGAAACTGCTCTTGAAACCAATGCTGAGGTCCGCTCCGTTGTAATCGCAGTTAATCTTCTCATAAGCCGCGATTGCGAAGCCGAGGTCCTGGGCTGTGATTTCCAGCTGGCCCTGCTTGAGGTCGAACTTGATGTGGTTCGAAGCCTTGTTCGCGCAGACTGCCACACGGCGGACGGTGTCCAGCAACTGAGCCCTTTCGATCTTCAAGATATTGCTGTTGTTCTGAGGAATGACGTCGCGATATTTCGGATACCTTCCGACAATCAGGCGGCAAACCATGAGGGTCTGGCCGAACTTGAACACGGCTGTGTTAGTGTCGAAGGAAACCTCGACAGTCTCCACTTCCTTACCAAGGATGCTCTTGAGCACGCCTGCGGGCCTCTTGTGAAGGATGAAGGATGCCTCGGCGGGTGCCTGCAGATCTGCGTCTGTGTAGCAAATCAGTTTATGCGAATCCGAAGCCACGAGGGTCGTGCTCTGGGTTCCCATATCGAAAAAGATACCGTTCATCGCAGGGCGCATTTCGTCGTCCGCGGTGGCGTAGATCGTTCCGCTGATGCCGTCGGCCAGGGCCTGGGCGGGGAAGACCACGGTCTGCGCGTCATCTCCGGCGCCGACTATCTCGGGATAGTCCTCGGCGGGAAAGAACGGAAGCGAGGAATTACCGTTTGCCCAAGTGCACTCGAACGAACTGTCCGAGGTCGTCTTGATGCTGATAGGCTGATCAGGCAGGGCCTTGATGAGGTCTATCATCTGACGGGCGGGCACTGCAATGCTGCCATCTTCGCGAAGATCCACCGCGAGGGTGGTGCGAAGGGTCAACTCCTGGTCGGAGGCTGTGATCTCCAGGCTGCCGTCCTTGGCAACGAAGAGGAAGTTTTCAAGAATAGGAAGCGACGACTTGGCGGGGATGGCCTTGCTGACATCCATTATGCTTTTGAGGAGTTCTGCACTCGAAACGATGAATTCCATATGTGTCCTTGGTTTTGTTTATCTGGGCAAATATAACAAATATCTCGGATATTTGGCATACAATTTGACTTTATAAACGGGCGAACACGAATTATATTTTAAACATCAATAGAACTATGCGTAAAACCTTATTCTCAGTTCTGGCAGCGCTTGGCCTGATGGCAGCGGTGCCGGCTAATTCTGCCAATTTGTCAGAAGCCCAGCAGGGTGATTACCCGGACTTCACTTATGCAGCCGAAACCGCGGTGGAGGCGGTTGTCTATGTGGAAGTAACTGTCACTCAAACCTATCAGGTTCCTCAGTTGGACGATCCGTTCTTCCGCTTCTTCTTCGGCGACGAATTCTCCCAGCCGCAGAGCAGGGAGCGCAAGGGCAGCGGTTCGGGTGTGATCATCCGTCCGGACGGATATATAGTCACGAACAACCACGTCGTGTCGCAGGCCACCAAAGTGCGCGTGACGCTCAATAACAACCGTTCGTACGACGCTACCATAATCGGCACCGACCCGGCCACCGACGTGGCGCTTATCAAGATCGACGCGACCGGACTGCCGGCGCTCGAGATGGCGGACTCGGACAAACTCCGCCTTGGAGAGTGGGTGCTCGCGATAGGCTCGCCCTACGACCTGCGTTCCACCATCACGGCGGGCATCGTCAGCGCCAAGGGTCGTTCAATGCCCAACTACACTGGTGAATTCAAGATTGAATCGTTCATCCAGACTGATGCGGCCGTGAACCCCGGAAACTCGGGCGGCGCGCTCGTGAACAAGAAGGGCCAACTGGTAGGCGTGAACACCGCAATTATCTCACAGACAGGATCTTACACTGGCTACTCTTTTGCTGTTCCTTCCAACATAGTCAAGAAGACTGTGGCCGATTTGATTGACTTCGGTTCAGTGCGCAGGGCGAAACTTGGAGTGGTTATGCGTCCTGTGGATGAAAAAATTGCAGAAGACATGAAACTTTCCGACCTGGACGGCGTATATATTGTTGAGGTCGGCAAAGGCGGCGCTGCAGACAAAGCCGGAATCAAGGAAGGAGATGTTCTCCGTAAGGTCGATTCCAAGCCCATCAAGGGCACTTCATCCCTGCAGACTATCGTTAACAGCTACCATCCGGGCGATGTTGCCCAGATTGAGTATGTCCGCGACGGCAAGGTCCACACCGTAAAGGTTACCTTCAGTTCGGATTCCGAGCCCAAGGGAACAGTTGAAGAAGACGGCACAGCCGTGTTCTACGGTGCGAAACTCAAAGCCGCGGATCCCAAGACACTCAAAGCCCTCCGCATCAAGTCCGGAGTCGAAGTGGTGTCCGTGGGAACTGGTAAACTTGCTGATGCCGGAGTACAAGACGGTATGATCATACGCTATGTGAATGATCAGCCCGTCTCGAAGCCTCAGGATGTGGTGGAAGAAGCCGGAAAAGCCGGCAGGGTAGTGGTCATTGAAGGTATCACTCCCGCCGGACGCTCTGTCTTCTTCGCCCTCCCCAAGGAGCAGTAAAGTTTATAGACAGATAATGAGACAACTTAAGATTACAAAAAGCATCACCAACCGCGAGAGCGCCTCGCTGGACAAGTATCTCCAGGAAATAGGCCGCGAAGAGTTGGTGTCACCGGAAGAGGAAGTGGAACTCGCGCAGCGCATCCGTAAGGGTGATCAGGAAGCGCTTGAAAAACTGACGAAGGCAAACCTCAGGTTCGTGGTTTCAGTCGCAAAACAGTACCAGAACCAGGGCCTCAGTCTTCCGGACCTTATCAACGAAGGTAACCTCGGACTTATCAAGGCGGCAGAGAAATTCGATGAAACCCGCGGTTTCAAGTTCATCTCCTACGCAGTGTGGTGGATTCGTCAGAGCATCCTCCAGGCGCTCGCAGAGCAGAGCCGTATCGTGCGTCTGCCGCTGAACCAGGTGGGTTCGCTGAACAAGATCAACAAAGCGCTCGGCCGCTTCGAGCAGGAGAACGAGCGTCAGCCTTCGACCGAGGAACTCGCCGAGATGATCGACATCCCTCGCGATAAGATTGCGGACACCTTAAGGGTCTCCGGACGCCACGTAAGCGTGGACGCCCCCTTCGTGGAAGGCGAAGACAACAGCCTTCTGGACGTCCTCCCGAACGACGATTCGCCTATGAGTCGCTCAGCACCGAGATCGATCGTTCGCTCCAGATCCTCACTCCCCGTGAAAGGGAGATCATCAAGTGCTTCTTCGGCATCGGCTGCCAGGAGATGACCCTTGAGGAGATTGGAGAGAACCTTGACCTCACCAGGGAGCGTGTCCGCCAGATCAAGGAGAAAGCCATCCGCAAACTCAAGAAACCTTCCGCAAGCAAACTCCTTAAGACTTATCTGGGATAATGACTGCGGAACAGTTCCTTGCCGCGAAGGCCTCAGAGGCCGTCAAGGCTCTCTACGGCGCTGATTGCCCCGCCGAGTCGCTGCAGGTTTCGGCGACCCGCAAGGAGTTCGAGGGAGACTACACCCTGGTGGTGTTTCCCCTTCTGAAGGCCTCGCATCAGGCGCCGGAAGCCACCGGAACAGCAATCGGAGATTACCTCAAGGCGAACTGCCCTGAGGTTTCTTCGTACAATGTGGTGAAGGGTTTCCTGAATATCTGCCTTTCGGGGGCTTACTGGAGAGAGGCTCTTCAGGCGGTCGCCTCCGACTCTCACTATGGCCAGTTGCCTTCGACCGGCAAGACCGTGATGGTGGAGTTCTCTTCGCCCAACACCAACAAGCCGCTTCACCTCGGCCATGTCCGCAACAACCTCCTCGGAGCCTCCGTGTCGGAGATTCTGAAGGCTGCGGGCAACAATGTGATCAAGGCCACTCTCGTGAACGACCGCGGCGTGCATATCTGCAAGAGCATGTACGCGTGGGAGAAGCGCTTCGGCGGCGCCACCCCGGAATCCACCGGCAAGAAGGGCGACCATCTGGTGGGCGACTGCTATGTGGAGTACGCCAAGATGGAGAAGGAGAATCCCGCCGTGGCGGACGACGTTCACAAAATGCTCGTCGATTGGGAAAACGGCGACCCTCACGTCCGCGAACTCTGGAAGATGATGAACGGCTGGGTGTTCGACGGTTTCGCTCAGACTTATAAGGCCCTCGGAATCAGTTTCGACCGCACATATTACGAATCACAGACCTACCTCCTCGGTAAAGAACTGGTGCAGAAGGGTCTGGACACGGGCGTGTTCCAGCGCGATCCGGACGGCTCCGTGTGGTGCGACCTCACTGCTGACGGCCTGGACCGCAAACTGCTGCTCCGTTCGGACGGCACTTCAGTGTACATGACTCAGGATCTCGGCACTGCAGAACGCAGGTTCGCCGAGTACAGCCTGGACTCGCACGTATATGTGGTGGGTAACGAACAGGACTACCACTTCCAGGTGCTGAAACTCGTTCTCGCAAAACTCGGTTTCGACTGGGCGGAGCGTATCTACCACCTCAGTTACGGTATGGTGGAACTCCCTGAGGGCAAGATGAAATCCCGCGAGGGAACGGTGGTGGACGCGGACGACCTCATCGAGAGCATGTACCAGGAGGCGAAGGGCGCTTCCGACGAATCGGGCAAACTCGCCGACCTCAGCGCAGAGGAAAAGGATGCCCTGTACCATATGATAGGCCTCGGCGCCTTGAAGTACTTCATCCTGAAGGTGGATCCCAAGAAGACCATGCTCTTCAACCCCAAGGAGTCGATCGATTTCAACGGTAACACAGGACCTTTCATCCAGTACACGCACGCCCGTATCCGTTCTATCCTTCGTAAGGCGGAGGAGCAGGGCCTGAAGGCCACCACGGCGGACAACGCCGAACTGAGCCCAAAGGAAGTGCGACTGGTGAAGATAGTCTCTGCCTATCCGGACAAAGTCCGTGAGGCGGCCGACAACTTCTCTCCGGCGGTGCTCGCCAATTATTCCTACGACCTCGCAAAGGAGTTCAACCAGTACTACCACGACACTCAGATACTACGTGAACCGGACGCAGCGCTTCTCGCGATGCGCCTGCAACTCATTACCGTCGTCGCCGATGTTCTTCGCTCCGCGATGGGCCTGCTGGGCATCCAACTGCCTGATAGGATGTAAAAAAGAATAGAAATATTTTTTTATTCGGTTTTATTGCCCTATAATTGCAGACCAAATCTAAACAAGACATGATATCAGACGGAAAGAAAAGACACGTAGTCAGTTATGAAAATATGTCAGAGGAACTTGCAGCGGCATTCGCTGAAAAGTATCCCCGCGGTTTCAACGATTATCTAAACGATCTCGTAAAGTATCCGAAACCGGACGGCACATCTTTCTATGCAGTTACTGTCGAGATTCCTGACGCAATATATCTCGTAAAGATCAAGGTGGACGTCGACGACGTCGAAGATCTCGAGCGTTGGCTCGAAGGAGAGGAGGAGGCCGAGGCCGAGCAGCTCACCTCTGCTTCCGACACCTCCGGAGAGGGCGAAACTCTCCCGGATGACAACATCGCCCAGTACGGTTCGGACGAAGACCCGGCCGACGGCGGAGATGCTTAAACTCAAAGAATCGCACAGATTACTCGTTCTGAGCCTTCTCGTGGGGCTCTGCACAGGTTTTGCCGCAGTACTTCTTCAGGCTCTCATCAGCCTGGTTCAGGCTGCGGTTTCTCCTTTAACTCAGGCCAACTCCCTCTGGAGAATAGTGCTGCCGGGAATAGGAATGCTGATTTCCGGTTTGCTGGTGCGCTACGTCATCAAAGACAACATAGGCCATGGCGTAACCAAGGTGCTCCTGGCGGTGAGCACCAACGATTCGCGCATCAAGCCGCACAATATGTGGTCTTCCGTGCTGACCTCCGCCCTGACAATCGGCTTCGGCGGTTCCGTGGGCGCTGAGGCGCCTATCGTCTACACCGGCGCGGCAATCGGCTCGAACATAGGTAAGGCGGGGAAACTGTCGTACCGCAATATGACCATCCTCGTCGGCTGCGGCGCTGCAGGCGCTATCGCGGGCGTGTTCAAGGCTCCGCTGGCGGGACTCCTGTTCACGATGGAGATCCTGCTGTTCAATGTCTCGCTCGCGAGCATGATGCCGCTGCTGGTCAGCACCGTTTCCGCGACCGTGGTGACCTACCTCTTCCGCGGCGTGGGTCCGTCGTTCGCTTGTGCCCTCGCGCCCTTCGCGCTCAAAAATATCCCGTTCTACATAGTTCTGGGCGTGGTCTGCGGCCTTATGTCGCTCTACTTCACCCGCACGACTCTGCGGCTCGAGGACCGTTTCGCCCGCATCCGCAACCCGTGGGTCAGATGGGCGATAGCGGCGGTCGGCGTGGGCCTTATGGTCTACCTTTTCCCTCCGCTCTATGGCGAAGGTTACGGCGATGTGAGCATACTTCTGAACGGCGCCATCGGCGAGATGGGCGATTCGCCGCTCGCGTTCCTGACCAGTTCGCCGTGGGGTCTTGTGGCGGCCTTCGTCGTGATTATGTTCGTGAAGGTGGTGTCCATGACGCTGACCAACGCGGGCGGAGGAGTCGGAGGCACCTTCGGACCGACCCTGTTCGTTGGCGCGATTGTGGGCTTCGTGGTGTCCCGTCTGCTCAATGTGGCTACGGGCGCCACGCTGTGGGATATCCCCGAGCCGAATTTCGTGCTCGTGGGCATGGCCGCTATGATGGCGGGCGTGATGCAGGCGCCGATGACCTCGATCTTCCTTATCGCCGAGATCACGGGTGGGTACGATCTGCTCGTGCCGCTGATCACCGCTTCGGCCGTGTCGTTCGGCGTCACGCGCATCTGGGAGCGCTATTCGATCTACACCAAGCGCATCGCGCAGAGCGGGGAACTGCTCACACACGATTCGGATCAGGCGGTGCTGACTCTGCTGAAGACTTCGGACCTGGTGCGCGACAAGTATCCCAGGCTGGATCTGGATGCGACGCTCGGAGATATTATGGACACGGTTTCAAACAGCACGGCCGCGATTTTCCCCGTGGTCGGTAAGGACGGTATTTTCCAGGGTGTCGTGGAGATGGACGATATCCGCAAGCATATGTTCGATTCGGCGAAGTACGATTCCGTGCGCGTGTTCAATCTGATGAAGCAGCCGCCGGCATACGTGGAGCGCGACGAGAAGATGAGTTCCGTCATCGACAAGTTCGAGAAGAGCGGGGCGTGGCGTCTGCCTGTACTGGATGCGCAGAAGCACTACCTCGGATTCATCTCGAAGTCGCGAATTCTGATGGCCTACAGGGAAGAACTGAAGAGTATTTCAGCAGAAGATTGAAATTGAAAAGGCGGGAAAGTAAGCCGGGTTCTGTTTTGATCCGTCATTTATCTTCGCAACCTACCCCCTGACATCGGACGGGCAGCCCTCATCTGTCAGTATATTTGGTTTTGCAAGTCGCAGTGCCGTACCCGCCATGTGTCGCCACACAGCGTCGTGAGCTCTTACCTCGCGTTTTCACCCTTGCACTTTCTAAAACAAATTTGCTCCCTTCGGTCGCATATTACCTTAGAAAGTGCGGTAATTTTCTGTTACAGCTGGCGTAAGGTTACCCCCACCTGCGCTTTCCGCAGTGCGATGCCCTTTCTTGTCCGGACTTTCCTCAGTCTTTCGACCGCGACGGAAGATCCCGCCTGTATTTCAATTTCGGACCGCAAATATAGACATTTTTTCACATTATCTCGCCTGCGGACGGAGACTCCCTCGCTCCTTCGGCGCTTCTACCTCATACTATCTTTCGAATATATATTCGTTAGCCCCCGGCAGGGTTAGTGTCGCGAGGGGTAGTACCTTATTGTTTGTAGGAATGCCGAACTCGCGCTTCCCCTCCCGCCCCGGCGAAGCCCTGGTATACCCTCCGCACTCATTTTCGCCAAGATGAAGCCGGGCGATATGCCTTATAACATATTCTGGAATGGGGTATGCTGGCTTCACACGACGAAATCGGCCTGTGAAGCCAAGCCGAAGCCCTCAGAGGACGTTCTAGGAGGGGTGATCTGGCTTCATCTTAGCAGAAATCCCACAAATCTCCATTTCCGCGAAGTAGCGCCACAAAAATTCGCTGCAAAATGCCCTACAAGCACTTCTGGGCTGGGGTGGATGTGGCGCTGGGGCCTTTCAAGGGGGGTAGCGCCACAAATAAAACGAAGAATGTGCCCCACAAGCCACTCTGGAGGGGGTACTACGTGGAGCTGACTGACGAAATACAAATAGTGCCGCAAAAACTTCATACTACTCTGCGGAAATTCCCGCAGAGTAGTACCAACTTTCTGCCAATTTGCCATGAGAAACGTGGACTTCCTCTGCAAATAATGTAAGGAGACGACGAAAACCCGCGAAAAACGTAGTCTCCCTGCGCAAATAAAGCAGGGAGACTAGAAAAACGGCCCAAAACGTAGTCTCCCTTCTCAATTAAAGCAGGAAGACGACACTAAATGATTATATTTGCAGTATGCGAATCAAATCTTTGTTGCTGGCGCTGATGTGTTTGTTTGCGGCTTCCTGTGCGGAGGCGCAGGGAGTGAAGCGGTATTCGGTAGAGGTCGTGAAGGAGTACCCTCATGACGCAGAGGCGTATACACAAGGACTATTCTTTCATAATAATACACTTTACGAGACTACCGGTCTAAATGGCAAGTCGTCGCTGCGCAAGGTTGATCTGAAGAGCGGGGAAGTGTTGGAGTCGAAAAAGATAGGAAAGAAGTATTTCGCAGAAGGATCTTGCGTTCTTGGAGATAAACTCTATGTCCTGACTTGGCAGAACAAGGTCGTGTTCGTCTACGATGCCGAGAGTTTGGAATACGAGATGTCGTATTCTTTTGCCCGGGAAGGCTGGGGGCTTACAACAGACGGAAAGCAGTTGATTGCTTCGGATGGTTCCTCTCGTCTGAGCTTCTATAATTCTGATTTACAGCAGGTTCGCTCGGTTATGGTTACCCTGAACGGAAGGCCGGTAAGGCTGCTCAATGAGCTGGAATGGGTAGACGGCCGAATATGGGCCAACGTCTACACGAGCGATATAATCGTTGTCATCAATCCTTCGGACGGTAAGGTGGAGGCGACTATCGATTGTGCTGGGCTTCTGCCGGGCAAACTTCGTATGCCGGATACAGACGTTCTGAATGGCATCGCGATTGACAGCGATTGCCGCATATTCTTGACCGGTAAGAACTGGCCCCGTCTCTACGAGGTCCGTCTGCTAGAACTGTAAGCCAACTCTGAACATGCAGTTGAATGGAGCCTGAGGAAAGAGACCTTCTTCCTGATACCATTCTGTTGAACCGCCGCGGAAGTGTGCGCGGTAAACCCATGAGTCCGCCTCATACATTCTGTTGAACAGGTTGCCCAAAAATAGGCCAAGAGTAAGACGAAAACTGTGGCCGGGCCCTAAATCTATATCGAAATAGTCTGATAATGAGGCATTTGCAACGACGTATGCGGGCAGACATCTGTCTTCGCTTGCGGTGTTGTCCCAGTATTGTGTCGGATGAGAGGGTCAGCTCGCCGAAGATATTCCAGGTAGAACGAAGCATGCCGACAAAGGAGGGAGACATAAGCATAGTAGTCTTGTCGAAATGTTCCTGGTACTGTCCTAAGAAGTTCCAGTTGTCTATGTCATCGTATTCTTCGTAATATGCGGTGTAATCTTGGATCTCGTTGACGCTGAAAGTGGCATTCCCTTCAAACTTCAGCTTTCGGAACGGCTTCCAGGAGGCAGCGAGTTCTATGCCCCTGCGCCAGCTGCGGGGGACATTCTCCTTGATGGCGTAGCCGGAGTCGGTGAGTTTTCCGGTCTCAAGAAGCATGTCCTTGTATTCCATGAGATAAATATTGGCAGATGCACTTACACGGCTGGTAGAATACTCGTAACCAATCTCTGTATCCACCATCTTTTCAGGCTTGATCTCAAGGGAGGTTCCTGCGGCATTATTAGTCTCGATTATTTCCTTTATGTCGGAGCGGCCGGGCTCACGGTGGCCCAGGGCGACGAACGCGTAGGCTTTGTGGTGGAGGCGAGGGGCCCAGGTGAGACCGGCGCGCGGATTGAAGAACCCCCAGCCGCCGTTCCAGGTCATATCGCTGAACTCGTCGTCGATACCGCTAAGACCATACTTTATTCCTCTGTATTGGAGATCAACGTAGGCATTCAGGGCCGGAATGGGTGTATATTCGGCGCGGGCCCAGACGTTGGCCTCGTTCTTTATTCCCTCGTTGAGATACCATTGGTGAGAGGAGATTTCTCCCAGCTCCTTATTCCACTTCACGTCTCCGAAATGTAGTCCGTCGAAGGCGGAAAGGTATATGCCTCCGGAAATGATGCTACGGTTTCCGAAATATTTCAAGTCTGATTTGACGACAAAGTAGTTGTTGCTCATCGACTTGTTGATGATGAAATCGCTCTTTGCCGAAGGATCTGCTACGTCCGCTGCCCCAAAACCGTATGCCTTGAACTTCTTGCCGGTCTTGTACTGGTCGTAATAACCCTTGCCGTTGGTCCAATTCAAGACCGAAGTCCAGTGGAGCCTGAGACCCCAGCGGTGATGGTATTTCAGTTGGAGATGGTTTTGCGTATAGTTATCAGTCTCGTTAGGGTAATAGCATGTATTGCCCTCTGAATCTTTGTACTGGCCGGCGCTGTTGTAGGTTCTGTCTGCTGCCAGGTCTGACTTCGATATGCCGTTCCAGGTAATGCCCGTATGCTGATCGCCCATCAGCCAGGTAAGAGAAACATCATCGTAACGCCCATCCCAACTGAGTTTTGCGAATGCGGACTGAACATCGCCGTAGGCATTCCGGATATAGCCGTCTGTAATACCTTTCGAATAGATGGCATATGCCCGGAAACCATTTTCCGAGCGGCCGGTATCACCTGAAATAGTAGTAGAGGAAGTGTTGAATGATCCGTACGAGAAGTCTACAGATGCCGTAGGAGTGAATAATCTGTCGTCCTCGAGATTCAGGCTTGCTCCGAATGCTCCGGGGCCGCTTACCGACTCTCCCAGACCGCGCTGGATCTTTACTGAGCTTAGTATTTTAGTCAGCGAGGGTATATTAACCCAAAAGACTTCCTGAGATTCGGAATCGTTCAATGTTATTCCGTTCAGAGTAACATTGATCTGCGAGCCCTTTGAGCCGCGGATAGTCATCTTTGAATACCCCAATCCGGTGCCGCCTTCGTTGGTAGTAACGACGGAAGGCTGCAGCGAAAGAGCCATCGGAAGCGAATTCAGAGGGCTCGTAACCTGCAGTTCGTTTTCGTAGACACTGCTTGATGTAACAGGTGTTTGCCAACGCGCCCAGCCTGATGATATCACCACGCTGTCTATGCGTTCTGTCTTAATGGAATCGGTTGGCGCAAGTGCGCCGAGCGCTGCCAGGGCAGCAATAAGCAAAATATTCATATTCTTCTTTCCTACGGCGGTATTAACCGCATCAGGTTCAATGGGACTCTCTCAACCCCGTTAGTGGAGTACCCCGAGAATAAATTATTTAAGCAGTTCGTGGGAAGCCGTCATCGCCTTAGGGTCGAGGGCTTCGTCGAGCTTCTCTTTTGACATATAGCCGTGCTCGAGGACGAGGTCGTAGACGCTGCGTCCGGTCTGAAGGGCTTCCTTAGCGACCTTGGTCGAGGTCTTGTAACCGATGTACGGGTTGAGCGCGGTGACGATGCCGATGGAGTTCTTGACCATCTTGTAGCAGTGCTCGGCGTTAACGGTGATGCCGTTGATGCACTTCACGCGGAGTGTGTCCATAGCGTGCATAAGCCAGGTCTGGCTCTCGAGTATGCTCTGGGCGATCACGGGCTCCATGACGTTGAGCTGTAGCTGGCCGGCTTCGGCTGCGAAGGTGACGCAGGTGTCGTTGCCTATCACCTTGAAGCACACCTGGTTGGTGACCTCGGGGATGACGGGGTTAACCTTGCCGGGCATGATCGAAGAACCGGGCGCCATAGGCGGAAGGTTGATTTCACCAAGGCCACAGCGAGGACCGGAGGCGAGGAGCCTGAGGTCATTGCAGGTCTTCGAAAGTTTCACGGCGAGACGCTTGAGGGCTGCTGAATAACTCACATATGCGCCGGTATCGGGAGTTGCCTCCACCAGGTCGGCTGCGACTGAGAACTCGTCGCCGGAGAACTCGGAGAGGAGTTTGGTGCAGAGTTCGGCGAAGCCGGGGACTGCGTTAAGACCGGTGCCGATGGCGGTTCCGCCCATATTGATTTCCTTGAGAAGCACGGCGTTGCGCTGCAGGTTCGCGATCTCCTCTTCGAGGTTGTCCGCGAAGGCCTTGAACTCCTGGCCGGAGGTCATAGGAACAGCGTCCTGAAGCTGCGTACGGCCCATCTTGATGTAGTCCTTGAACTCCTCACCCTTGGCGCGGAAGGCCTCGATAAGTTCCTTGAGCGAAGCCTGGAGTTTCTTGTCCATCCTCACGAAGGTGTAGCGGAAAGCAGTCGGATAAGCATCGTTGGTGCTCTGCGCGCAGTTGACATGGTCGTTGGGGGAGCAGTACTGGTACTCGCCCTTTTTGTGGCCCAGCAGTTCAAGTGCGCGGTTGGCGATAACCTCGTTCGCGTTCATATTCACGGAAGTGCCGGCGCCGCCCTGCATCATGTCCACGGGGAACTGGTCGTTGAACTTGCCTTCGACCACCTCTTTGCAGGCCGCCACTATCGCGTCCGCAATCTTGCGGTCGAGCACGCCCAGGCGGGCGTTGGCTTCGGCGGCCGCCATCTTCACATATGCGATAGCGATTATGTATTCGGGATAATCGCGCATATGGGTAGTGGAGATTTTATAATTGTCTAGGGCTCTTTGAGTCTGCACGCCGTAGTAGGCGTCTGCGGGAACCTTGAGTTCGCCGAGGAGGTCGGATTCGACCCTGTATTTCTGTTCGGACATATAGGTTTAGTTTAATCTCTTTTCAAGACGTTCGCGGATAGCCTTGAGGAACTGCGCGGAACTGAGTTGGGTGGGCGTGATGCCTTCCATAAGGTTCACGAGGTCCTTGGTTGCAAGGCCGTCGTTGAGGGTGTCGAGGCAGGCGCCTTCGAGTTGATTCGCGTAGTTGATCAGTTCGGGAAGGTTGTCCATCTCGCCCCTCTTGCGGAACGCTCCGCTCCATGCGAAGATCGTTGCGATAGGGTTGGTCGAGGTCTCTTCGCCCTGGAGATATTTGTAATAGTGACGGGTCACGGTGCCGTGAGCAGCCTCATACTCATATTTGCCGTCCGGGCTCACGAGCACGGAGGTCATCATTGCGAGCGAACCGAATGCGGTCGAGACCATATCGGACATCACGTCGCCGTCGTAGTTCTTGCAGGCCCAGATGAAGCCGCCTTCACTGCGCATCACGCGAGCCACGGCGTCGTCGATAAGGGTGTAGAAGTACTCGATTCCGGCCTCTGCGAAGCGGTCTTTGTACTCCTGGAACACTTCCTCGAAGATGGCCTTGAAGCGGCCGTCGTACTTCTTGGAGATGGTGTCCTTGGTGGCGAACCAGATGCTCTGCTTAAGGCTCAGGGCATACTGGAAGCAGGAATGTGCGAAACTGCGGATGGATTTGTCCGTGTTGTGCATACCCTGGAGAACGCCGGGTCCCTTGAGTTCCTGGACTATCACTTCCTGAGTCTTGCCGGACTGACCTTCGAACACGAGCTTGGCTGTGCCGGGCTCGTCAGCCACTATCTCCACACTCTTGTAGACATCACCATAGGCATGACGGGCGATGGTGATGGGTTTCTTCCAGAATTTTACCGCCGGGTGGATAGTGGGGATGGTGATGGGGGTGCGGAAAACCGTACCGTCCAGGGTCGAGCGGATGGTGCCGTTCGGGCTCTTCCACATCTGGTGGAGTTTGTACTCGTCCATACGCTGGGCGTTGGGGGTGATAGTTGCGCACTTCACGCCCACTCCGAGCCTCTTGGTGGCGAGAGCGGCGTCCACGGTCACCTGATCCTCGGTCGCGTCGCGGTTGGGCAGTCCAAGGTCGTAGTATTCAGTCTTCAGATCCACGAAGGGGAGGATGAGTTCATCCTTGATCATCTTCCATAGGATCCTGGTCATCTCGTCGCCGTCCATCTCGACGAGCGGGGTAGTCATTTGAATCTTTTTCATAACTAGTGTCATGGCCGGCCTGACCGGCCATCTCATTTTATTTGCGGTTTTTGTAATAATTCATCAAACATCCGTCGGCAAGAATCTGACGTTCGTCGGCGGTGAGGTTCTGGAAGAAGAGGTGCAGAGGCTTCACACCGTTCTTGGTGACGACTTGGGCGTCGATCTCTTCTTTGCCCTCGAGGATAGCCTTGCGGATTCCGGGCACGAAGACATAGTCGCCGGGCTCATAATCGAAGGTGGCGTCCGGCGCGATCGTGAACGGCACGATGCCCCAGTTGATGCAGTTGCTGCGGTAGCGCTTGGTGGCGTATTCGAAGCAGATGTTCGCATCGCCTCCGAGGACTTTCTGGCAAGACGCGGCCTGCTCGCGGGCGGAGCCGTCGCCGGGCTTGTTCGCGAACACGCACGAGCCGAGCGAGGTGTTCGCGGCGCTCGCTCCGACCGCCTTCAGGGCCGCGGCGAGTTTGTCGGACACTTTGCCAGCCCTGCGGTCAAGATCCTGAGCCTGAATAGCCTTAGAAAGGCCTACGTACTCGGGTACCCTGCGGCTAAGAGCGAATTCGCTGAGTTTCAGCGGGTTCGAGCGGTAACTTGAAGTTTCGCCTGAGGGGATAAGCTCGTCTGTGGTGGTCACGGGGTCGTGGATGACGGCGGCCAGTTCAAGGAGCATATTCTCCTCCATTGCGTACATAGTGGGCCAGTCCTTTATGTTCGGTCCATAGCGGAGTTCCACGCTGAGGTCGGCCTTGCCGTAGCCTTCGTAGCAGCGGCTCTTGTAGATACGGCCGTCGAAACTGTAGGGCTTGTGCGTATCCTCATAGTCTATGTCGGTCGCGGCGGTGAGCACACCTCCATTGGCGGCTGTGGCTGCGATCGAGCGGGCGTCCATAAGCGAAACGAGCGAAATCTGTCCCTGACCGGGCTTGGAGCCTTCGCGGTTGGGGAAGTTGCGGGTCGTGTGGCGGATGCTGAAACCGTTGTTCGCCGGCACGTCGCCTGCGCCGAAGCACGGTCCGCAGAAGGCGGGCTTGATCACCACGCCGGCCTCGAGGAGTTCCTCGGCGATGTGGTTGCGGGTGGTCGCGAGATACACAGGAGTGCTCTGAGGGTAGCAACTCATCGTGAAGTAGTCGTTGCCTATGGTCTTGCCCTTGAGGATGGCGGCAGCCTCGGAGAGGTTGTCGTAGGTGCCTCCGGAGCAACCGGCGATAAGAGCCTGGTCCGCCACCACCTTTCCGTTCTTGATCTTGCTGACGAGATCCACCTGCACCTTGTCGCCGAAGCGTTTGCGGGTATCTTCCTCGACTGCCTTCAGGATGCCTTCAGGGTCTGCCTGAAGTTCGTGAATCGTGTAGGCGTTGGACGGGTGGTAGGGTAGAGCGATCATACACTCCTGGCTGGAGAGATCGATCTTGATCATACTGTCGTAGTATGCCACCTTTCCGGGCTCGAGTTTCTTGAAGGCCTCGGGACGCTCGTGCATATTGTAGTATTCCTGCACTTTCTCGTCCGTGATCCAGATAGAACTGAGGCAAGTGGTCTCGGTGGTCATCACGTCGATGCCGTTACGGAAGTCCACGGGGAGTTCCTTCACTCCGGGGCCCGCGAATTCGAGCACCTTGTTCTTCACGAAGCCCGACTCAAATGTGGCTTTGACGAGGCTGATGGCCACATCGTGAGGTCCAACGCCGTGCTTGGGCTTGCCTTCAAGCCACACGAGAACGACCTCGGGAGTGTTGATGTCCCAGGTGTTCTTGAGGAGTTGCTTGACAAGTTCTCCGCCGCCTTCGCCCACACCCATACATCCGAGTGAGCCGTAGCGGGTGTGAGAGTCGGAGCCGAGGACCATGCGCCCGCAGCCGGCGAGTTTCTCACGCACGTACTGGTGAATAACCGCCTGGTTTGCAGGGACATAGATTCCGCCGTACTTCTTCGCCGCGCTGAGGCCGAAGACATGGTCGTCTTCATTGATAGTGCCTCCCACCGCGCACAGGGAGTTGTGGCAGTTGGTCATTGCGTAGGGAATGGGGAAGGTGTCGAGGCCGCTGGCCCTCGCCGTCTGGATGATTCCTACGTAAGTGATGTCGTGCGAAGCCATCGCATCGAAACGGATGCGAAGTTTGTTGCCTTTGGAACCATCCACATCGTGTTTTCTCAAGATTCCATAAGCGATGGTGTTTTCGCGTGCCTCGTCTGGAGACAGGGGCGCGGATTCTGCGACGGTCTTGCCGTCCATCAGATAAACACCGTGGTTGATTAGTTCTACCATGATTGATTAATAATGATTATTGATTTATATATGTTTGTGTCTTGTCTTCAGTTCAATTATGAGTCATCAGTTCAGCACTGATTCGATGAATACGGTCAGTGCCAGCATGTCCGCCGCCCCTCCTGGGGAGATGCCCTCGAGAGCGTACTGCGCGCACAATGGCTTCAGGACCTCTTCCAGCCCCTCATTCCGGGCCATTTCTTGCCCCTCACTCCGGGCTCGATCCGGAATCTCTCCGAGTAGCGCCGCCGCCTTCGTTTTCACTCCCTGCGCCCTGTCGTACCCCACTCTGTGAATGACGCATGTATCGTCCAGAGTACTCATTATCCTCAGGAGAGTCTTCTGGAGTCTGAGTTCGTCGCCCTCAAGTGAACGGTAATAGGGTAACCAATCCTCGAAAAGTTCTTTATAGCCTTCAAGAGCCATTTCTTTCGCTCCTTTAACTCCATATTGCTCGCTTGCCTCCTGTCCGTGGGATTTGGGCGTGGAATGTAACTCGCTGTTTGTCAACGATTTATCAAAAAGGATGTATGCTATTTGAGGTATATCGTTTTGAATAAGTGACTGAATATCAGCACTTTGCATTTCACGCTCGCCGCGAAGTCTGGCCTCGTGAGCGGCGGAAAGGGCTGACCAGGCGGCGTTCAGGGCGAGGCCGAGGGCGAAGATGGCGCCGCGGTGGGTGTTGACTCCTCCGGTCGCGGCGAGCATTGCCTTTTCCGCTTCGATACCGAGTGCACGGAGTTCGGACGCACCCGCCGCCATAGCCATCTTCGACCAGTAAGGCCTAAGCGCTTTTATGCTGCGGAGCATAAGGTCGTAGTTCATGTCGGAATGCGCTCCGTTGCCGTCAGGGCCCACAAGTCCGGGTTTCAGCGGGGTGTCGAGTTCCAGGCGCAAGGCGCGCTCGGAAAGGGCGGCCAGCAGATACGGGCGCGTGGTCTCGGGAACCACCGAGGCCGCTTCGGACAGCCGCCCGGCCGCCAGCGCCTCGCGCACCCGCGTCGCACTTATCGGAACTCCGCGCACCTTCTTTCTGGGCAGTTGCACCAGCATCACTCCATAGCGGGGAAGAAGTTCCTCCAGCAGTTTGTTGTAGAGCGCAGTGAGAGGATCGTCAGGCTCTCCGCCCACGAAACGTATGCTTGCGCCCAGCGCAGGAGCGATATGCCTGCCGAACAGGTCTATGTCCAGACGCATCTGAGTCTCGGAAGCGTCGTTGAGATCTTTCAGGAAATAAGTGGGGAAGGTGGCCGCTGAAATCTGATAAGCGGAACCTTCCAGTACGTCGGCATCGCCGTCAGTGCCCTTCAAAATCATCTCCTTGCGCTCTTCGTAGGAGAAAAGTGACACGTCTTCGCGAACAGGAATGATTGCAAGATTCCCGGGCTCAGAGCCTGACTTGCTGTAGGGCCAGGGAGTGGCGAATTGCTGCAAAGCCTGGTTGACCAGATACTTGTGCCCCCAGGTGAACGGGTTGGCGTTCATAATAATAACCCCGGGAGCCTTATGCTGTCTCAAATAATTGCAGTATTCCTCAAGCCCGCGTCCGTTTTCCATCAGCACAGCCTGCGGCGCAGAAGCCAAAAGTTTGAACCCCAGGCTCTCGAACACAACCTGATACGAAGGCTTGGTGAACACCTTTAGATTCATAACCCCGCGCGAGGCAGCTTCGGAAACAACATGAGACACCAAAGGTCCCAGAAGGCCCTCCGAGCGCATAGCAGAAGAAACTGCCACACACTTTATCACATCGCCAGCCAGACCAGCGCCGGCCAGAATGGAACCATCTGAAGACTGAACAGCATAATAATAATCAAGCACTTCCAGCCGAAGACCATTTTCTTCGAGGAAGCGCTCCACCTTTGCGCGAAAGTAAGGAGATGAAATCGGTATCTCCTGTATGTCCTGTTCTGCGATAGTTTCCATTTTTGCAGGCTTCCCAATACTCCCGGTATCACCCACTTATGAAATACGTAGCGAAGTTACATATTTACCCGCAATAAGCCAACACTAATTCGTGGATTTTAGCAAGCAATTCTTCTGTGGTGTGCGTATGCGCTCTCATACAGTAGCGAGCCTCATTGTCGCACAGAAGGCAGCGACGCGGCGGAAGTCCGATATCGGCGCGCGATAAAGGCACGACTCCGTCCATCACATCAATATCCATCAAACGCCCAAGAGGGTGAGTGTCCTCGATCTGGCAACAGAATTTCTTGACCTGGACAGCCTTCATCGGCACTACCAGATAGGCTTCATAGCCCGTCTCCAGATCGCGGACATGAGTATGCCTCAGCACACTGCCAAACCTGTTCAGCAGTTCAGCCAGTCCGGCCTCTCCGATAATCAGGGAATCCGCGCTACGCTTGACTGAACCGGGCAACTGCACGGTAAGGCATATCAAAGAGCAACCGGGATAGGCGAGCAGCAACTGTTTCTGGTGCTGCACACGCCTGTCCCGGCTGTCCAAAAGTTGATCCAGAGTTATCACTCCACTATGTTATGGATTTCGTCGAGTACTTTTCCGTGGCGGTCCATTACGACTCCCACGACCTTGTCGCCGAAGGGCAGCGGGTCAGGATGACCGATGATGGAGGTCGCCTTGGCTGCCAGATCCTTGATGTCCACGATCTTCAGCCCTGCGGCGGCGAGCCTTTCGGCTATCTCCGGTCTGCCAGGGTTCACGGCGATGCCGTATTCGGTCACGACCACGTCCACGCCCTTGCCGGGAGTGATGAGCGTCGTCACCTTCGGGACCACGCAGGGGATACGGCCGCGCAGGAGCGGGCAAACGATGATCGAAAGCGCGCTGTCTTCGGCTGTGTCCGGATGACCGCCGATCGCGCCGCGGATGATGCCGTCCGAGCCCACGAGCACGTTCACGTTGAAGTTCACGTCCACCTCCAGGGCCGACAGAATCACGATATCGAGCGCATGGACGGCCGAACCGAGATGATCGGCGCTGGCATAGTCCACGGCGGACACTTCCTGATGCGACTGGTCGCTCGCGATCGATTCAGCGGCGACTTTGTCGAACGACTGAACATCGATCAGTTTGTCGATCAGGCCTTCTTCGTGGAGTTTGACCATATGCGCGGTGATGCCGCCGAGCGCGAACGAGGCTTTGATGCCCTGCTCGATCATGCTCTCACGGATGTATTTGACGGCCGCGAGCGAAGCGCCGCCCGTGCCGGTCTGGATGCTGAAACCGTCCTTGAAATAGCCGGAGTTGATGATGACCTTCGCGGCCTGCTTCGCGAGCAGGATGTCGCGCGGGTTCTTCGAATCGCGGATGGCGCCCGAAGAGATCTTCGAACTGTCGCCCACGGACTCGACCACTACCACGGACTCCACCTGGCTGGCCTTGATGCTCATAGGCAAGTTCGGGTAGGCCACGAGGTCGTCCGTGAGGACCACGACGTGGTCCGCATACTGCGCGTCCGGCAGGGCATAGCCCAGCGAGCCGCAGATGCTCTTGGCGTTCTCTGAACGCGGGCAGCCCGATGCGTTCCCCAGTTCGTCGCACGACGACGCGCCCAGGAAGGCGACGTCTATGTGCAACTCACCGCTCGCGATCGCGCTGCCACGTCCGCCGTGGGAGCGGAACACCACCGGCTCCTTCATAAGGCCGTGCGAAATCTCGTTCGCAAGTTCGCCGCGAAGGCCGGAGGTGCTGATGCCGGTGATCACGCCCGACTTGATGTGCTCGATCAGCGGAGCGTGCACGTCCGAAAGGCTGGATGCTGCTAGTTTGAGGTCCTTGAACCCCATCTCAGCCAGTTTGTCCACAACCAGATTGACAACCTTGTCGCCACCGCGGAAGTGGTGGTGGAAGGAGATAGTCATTCCGTTCTTGAGACCCGAGCGGCGAATAGCCTCTTCGAGGGTCACTACCTTCGTATTTCTCATAACACGTCCTCCTCTTTAAGAACACCGGATGCGATGGCGTAGGCGATGGTACGTTCCGCGCGGATCACGACCGGGCGGTCCACCATCTTGCCGTTCACGGAGATAACTCCGGAACCCTTTGCCTGGGCCTCCTTGATGGCGGCCACTATCTTGAGGGATTTCTCAATCGCCTTCGGGGTAGGGGTGAACACCTCGTTCACAACCTCTATCTGGCGAGGGTTGATGATGCTCTTTCCGTCGAAACCGAGGTCGCGGATAAGTTCGACTTCCTTGCGGAAGGTCTCCATGTCATCGAGGTTCGAATAAACAGTGTCGAAGCAGGAGATACCTGCGGCGCGGGCTGCCACTACTATCGTCTCGCGGGCAAGAAGCAGCTCCGCCCCTCCGGGGGTGCGCTGCGTCTTGAGGCTCGCCGAGTAGTCCTCCGCGCCGAGGGCTATACCCATCATTCTCTTCGACGCGCTCGCGATTTCGAATGCGTTCACGACTCCGAGGGCGCTTTCGATAGCGGCCATAATCAGAGTCCTGCCCACGCAACCGAGTTCGGTCTCGACCTTGATGATCTCGGCCTCGAGTTCGCGGACTTCGTCGGCAGTCTCGGTCTTCGGCATACGAATCACGTCCACGCCCGCCTTAACCACAGCCTCCACGTCTTTCTTGCCGTAGGGGGTGCTGAGGGGGTTGATGCGGACGACCATCTCCGTGTCGCCGTAGTCTATACTTTTAAGCGCGTTGTAAACGAGCAGACGGGCGGTGTCTTTCTCCGCCATGGTCACGGAATCTTCCAGATCCAGCATTATGCTGTCCGGGCCGTAGATATGCGCGTCCGCCATCATTCCCGGGTTGTTGCCGGGAACGAACATCATAGTTCTTCTTAGCCTTTCCATACGTCTTTTCCCGTTGCGCGGACAGCGGCCGCAGTGACACGTGCGCGTATGGTGCAGTCCAGGGCGCCTTTGTCGGTGGCTGTCACCGTGGCGTCCGTGATTCCGAGCCCCTCGAGGGTTTCGGTTATGACCTGCTTGATCTGCCTTCCGAATTGTGCGGACACAGTGCTGTTCAGGTCAATCTGAAGGCCGTTCCCCGGGGCGATCTGGATAACGATATCACCCGATTCGAGAGTTCCGGCCGTAGCGTTTTTGATTTCCATTTCGTGTTAAAAAACTATGGTTTTCAATAGGGATAGCAAAAGTACAAAATATGTAATCAATAACAAAACAAAAAACAGCCTGCTGGCATTCAGCAGGCTGCTGTGGTGCAGGGAAGAAAGTGTATTAGTTAGAGGGTAATGCGGTGTATTTCCAGGCAATTATCTTGCAGAATTGAGGACAAATCCATATCTTTGCCTTGATTTCGTGTAGAAATGGCACAACTAACAAGTTTGATTTCGTGTAAATAAATGTAAAGACAAAGCTTGATTCCGTGATGAAAAGAAAGATATACGACCAGCTGCTCCTTTGGAAAAACAAGCGCAAAGGCAAGTCTGCCATGATGATAGAAGGTGCCCGACGCGTGGGCAAGAGCTACATCGTCAAGGAATTTGCCCAGAAAGAATACAAGAGCTATATCCTCATAGATTTCTTCAAAGTCGGCGACGACATCAAAGACCTTTTCAAGAACTACAAGGACAACCTGGATATGCTCTTCACATACCTGAGCGCCTACTTCTCCACCAAACTCTATTCCAGGGAGTCCATCATTGTCTTTGACGAAATTGAATTCTGCCCGGCAGCCCGTGCCGCCATCAAGTACCTGGTTGAGGACGGCCGATACGATTACCTGGAAACCGGCTCCCTGCTCGGCATGAAAATGAGCACCAAAAAGAAGCTCAAGAAAACCGAGAACAAAAAAGACTACCTGGTCCCCTCCGAAGAGGAGAGCATGGTAATGCACCCGATGGATTTCGAAGAGTTCCTCTGGGCTCTGGGCGAAGAATCCCTGATGGACTTCGTCCGGATGAAATTCGCCGCACAGGAGTCCGTCGGCCAGTCCATGCACCGCAAACTCATGGACTACTTCCGCCTGTATCTGATCATCGGCGGCATGCCACAGGCCATCCTGGAATACCTGGACACCAAATCCTTCGAGGATGTAGACCGCGTCAAGCGCCAGATCCTCAACCTCTACTACAACTGCATTGACAATTACGCCGGAGTGCATACGGCCAAGGTGAGAGCCATCTACGAGGCCATCCCCGGCCAGCTTCAGTTGCACGAGCACAAGTTCCAGCTCTCGGACCTCAACAAAGACGCCCGTTTTCGAGACTACGACAGCTCCTTCTTCTGGCTTCGTGACGCCAAGATGGTGAATCTCGCCTTCAATACCACAGAGCCAAGCATCGGCCTCGGACTCAAGCAGAAGGACAACTCACTCAAATGTTACATGAACGACACCGGCCTCATGATCAGCCATGCCTTCGATGAGCGAGGAATCGTCTCCGAGCAACTCTACCAGAAGATTCTCAAAGACAAACTGGAGGTCAATGCCGGCATGCTGATGGAGAACATCGTCGGCCAGATGCTCACAGCCATCGGCTGCAAACTCTTCTTCTACTCCAATCCTTCCAGAGAGAACAAGGACGACAGGATGGAAATCGACTTCCTCATCTCCAAGAAAGCCATTACCAGCCGCCACAACATTTCTCCCATCGAAGTGAAGTCCTCCACTAGATTCACAACCATTTCTCTGGAGAAATGCATCAAGAAATACTCCACTCACCTGGCGCAGGCCTACATCGTCCACACCGGTGACCTGGAGAAAGACGGTGATTACCTGTATATTCCGTTGTATATGGTTCCTTGCCTTTAATGATTTGCAACCCCAAGAATGAAGCAACTCTACCTTATTGTATTACTGCTATTGTTACCATTCCGTGTGTTCTCGTCAGAGCCTCCGGCATTCCACAACGTGACCATGCCCCGGGACATGAACGCGATGATGGTAGGATGCATTGAGCAAGATTCCACCGGTCTTATCTGGCTGGGAACCAACAGCGGAGTTTTCAGTTACGACGGCTACTCAATGACCTGCCACAGCCAGCAGGTGGCCGGCGGACATGTCTACAGTATGCAAGACATTCCTGGAGACGCCTTGTATGTAGGCGAAGAACACGGCCTTTGGGCCTACGACTACGGCGAATCCCGTTTTCGTTCCTGGCTTGACGGCTCTCCGCAAGACGTGCGCTCGATTGTCTGGGACGATGATAAACTCTGGATAGGCAGTTCCTCGGGCCTCTACACATACGACCTGCCGCAAAAAACGTTCAGCAAAGTAGGTGGAGGCAGTCTCGGCAACGAAGTAATCTACTCCCTGATAAAGGCATCGGACGGAAATATCTACATCGGCACATATAACGGATTATTCTATTACGACCGCCAGCGCGGTCATTTCCGGGACATCGCCTTGCCTCGCATGCCCCACAGTGACAATATATTCGTTAATGTCTTGTTGGAAGACGGCGGCCGGGACTGCATTTGGATAGGGACAAACGGAAAACTTTACCGCTACGGCTTAAAGACCAACCAGTTCGCCGATGTCAGTGCCCTAGACGGCAATTCCGTAAAGAGCCTCTCCCTGGATGGTGCAAACCGTCTTTACATCGGGACCGATAACGGATTATACATCTATGACCGTCAAGAACATGTGCAGCACATCAAGCACGACGCAAGACATGGAGCCACGTCACTCATAAACGACGTCGTCTGGTGCATCCTCTCGGACAGGAAAGGCATGACCTGGTTCGGGACAGACGAAGGGATCTCCATTCTGGACAACAGCGCCAGCATCCCATTTATACCCGTCTCAGAAATCACTGGAGAGAGCCGCGGAAACCACTTCAGCCAACTGTTCAGGGATAGTCAAGGCCGATTATGGCTCGGTGGCTCCGAGGGCTTGATCTGCACCACGCTCACGCTCAGGGGAGCCAAGTGGTACAGCATGGACAGTCCGACAGAAAGAATCGAGCACAATCGCATCCGTCGTATATATGAAGACCACGATGGCGATTTATGGATATGCACGGACGGAGGCATTCATTTCTGGACGGGGAAAGGCTGGAAGCACATCAACCTTATGGATACCTCCACAGGCCGGAACGCAAACTGGGCCTACGATATCTGCCAGGACAGCCAAGGACGCATCTGGGTCGCCAGTTTCATGGGAGGGCTGATGGTATCGGACAAAAATAAACTCATTGGCAGTACCGGAGACTGCCAGGCCGATGCCTCCGTCATCCTTCCTGAAGGGAAAGGACTATCTCCCTTCCAAATTGCCGAAGACGACCGGGACCATATATGGGTACTATATTATAACGATGGCATAAGGCGCATCAATACCTCCACGCTGGAAACAGAAAACATCCAGATACTCTCGCGGGAATTGGATGGCCAGCAGCCCAGCAGCGTCCTGGTAGATTCAAACCACCGGTTATGGCTTGGCCTTGACGGCAAGTTGCTCAACACAGACGGAAAAACAGCATCCGTCCATCACCTGGGCACTGGAATAGGTGGTGGCATCAATTGGCTGATGGAAGTGGATGGAGCAATATGGGCAGGCGCCGGTTCCGAAATCTGGATTACGGAAGGCGACCATATCCGTTGTCTGGATAAATTGAGTGGCATGGCCGACATCGCCTTCTATGACGACCAGACTCACACTGTCTATCTCGGGACCAATGACGGACTGTACGTCGGTACACCAGAAATAATGCTTGAGCGTTCCGAATCCATGCCCATATATCTCACCGGCGTATCGGTCAACAACCATCCGCTGGAAAAATTGAACGACAACCTTACCTTTGCCCCAGACCAGCGCCATATAGATTTCATGGTATCCGACCTCTCCTACGTCGAAACGCAGAATATCCGCTATATATACAGGCTCAGAGGAGTGGACGCCGATTGGTATGAATTGCCCAAGGGGACGAATGTCATAACCTTGGGCAACCTCAATTACGGTAGTTTCATCCTGGATGTCTCCCGTCCCGGATTCTCTGCCGATGATGCCGCCATCCTCTCGGTACCCTTTGCCATCAAGCACCCTTGGTATTTGACAACCTGGGCCTTTGTAACCTACACCCTCCTTCTCATTATATTCGTCCTTTGGTGCATCAATTTCTTCCGTACCCGCAACCGCCTGAAATACGAGCAGAAGGAGAAAGATCAGATTCTGGAGCAAATCCAACTCAAGAAGGAGTTTCTAACAAGCCTGTCCAAAGACCTGGAAGGGCCTCTGGGTAATATCCTTTCACCGGTAAGCACCATGCTCTCCCGCACAACCGATGGTGAAATGGGCCGGCAGATGAGGCATATCCAGGAAGAGGCCCAGAACCTTTCCGCTGTAATCAGCCAGATAGCTGTTTTCGGAAAACCGGAGGACAAAATAGAAGAAACCACGGTACAGCCGCTGTCCGCCTCTGACGAACGCTTCCTCAAAGAAGTAAACTCCTGCATCGAAGAGCGCATCTCTGACGGCGAATTCAACGTCCGGTCACTCTGTGAAGAGATGGGCTACGGGAGCAAATACGTGTACCGGAAGTTGAAACAGCTGACAGGAAAGACCCCTGTAGATTACATCAGAAGTTACCGTCTGAAAGTAGCCGCATCACTCTTGAAACAGAAGCGGTTCACCGTCACGGAAGTGATGTATATGACCGGTTTCAGCAACGCATCCTACTTCTCCAAATGTTTCCAGGCAGAGTACGGATGTCCGCCCCGGGAGTATCCAAATATGACATCAACTACATATTATCACCATTTTGTCTAATTTATGTTAGAGTTTGTCCAATTCGGTCAGACCCTTTGGAGGGTTATCGCGTACATTTGCCATAACTGATAACCCGACACATCTTAACACATAATTATATGAAATTACGATCTCAAGTATGCGCCATACTACTAAGGCTAGCCCTGATTGTCGGCATACTGGCGATGTCATCCACCTATGTGATGGCCCAGAATGTACGTAAAGTCACGGGAACAGTCCTTGATGAAACCGGCGTAGGCCTGATTGGTGCTGCAGTCACGGAGACCGGCACATCCAACGGAGCCATCACCGACATGGACGGCAACTTCACTTTGATGGTGAGCGCCAACGCCAAAACCGTCCAGGTCTCCTTCATCGGTTACACGACTGAAACAGTGCAGATTCCTGCTACAGGAAACATCATCGTCCGTCTGGAGCCTGACCGACAGATGCTTCAAGAAACCGTAGTCATTGGTTACGGCGTGCAGCGTAAGAGCGACCTTACCGGATCTGTCGCCAACGTCAGCAGCGAAGACTTCAACCAGGGTGTCATCAACTCTCCCGAGCAGCTCATCAACGGTAAAGTCAGCGGCGTGCAAATTGTCAACGGCGGCGGCTCTCCTTCAGCCGGAAGCACCATCAGGATTCGTGGCGGCGCATCCCTGAATGCCTCCAACGACCCTCTCATCGTCCTTGACGGTGTCCCCATGGAAGTGGGCGGAAGTGTCAGCGGCAGCGGCAACTTCCTCAGCCTCATCAACCCCAACGACATTGAGAGCATGACCATTCTCAAGGATGCATCATCAACCGCAATCTATGGCTCCCGTGCTTCCAACGGCGTCATCATCATCACCACCAAGAAGGGCACCGATTCCACTCGTCCCAGGATCAACTTCTCCACCACCAATTCCCTCCAGAGCCCAACCCGGACGGCCGATATGATTACCCGCGACCAGATGTATGATCTGGTGAACACGATCGGCTCGGACCTGCAGAAATCGCTCCTTAACGACGATGTCAACACCGACTGGAACAAGGAAATCTTCAAGACCGCCTTCGGAACAGACAACAACCTGGGCATATCAGGAAAGTTGGCCGTTTTGCCGTACCGTGTCTCCCTGGGATACAGCAACCAGGACGGTATCCTCAAGACCGACAATGTGAAGCGTTATACGGGCAGCATTTCCCTGACCCCGTCCCTTTTCGAGAATCATCTCAAACTTAACGTTAACATAAAGGGCACATACAGCAACACGCGTTTTGCCAACACCAACGCCATCTGGGGCGGCGTAACCCATAATCCCTGTTCACCCATATATTCCGGCAACGACGCCTTCCTCGGCTATTATGAAGCAGCCGACGTCAACGGAGTTCCCATCACCGGCGCCACCGGAAACCCCTTGGGCCTGCTGAACAACTACCACTCCACATCAGACGTATATCGCGTCATCGGCAGTTTCGATGCAGATTACAGCATGCACTTCCTTCCAGAACTCCATGCACACGTCACGCTGGGTTACGACTACTCCCAGGGCCAGGGCAAGATCTATGTGCCGCACGAGGCTTATCAATATTACAACACCGGAGGCCGTAACTATACCTATGGTCCTCAGAAGAACAACAACCGCCTCCTGACGGCCTATCTGAACTACAACAAGCATTTAGACAGCATCAAAAGCAACATCGAACTCACGGCGGGTTACGACTACCAGTTCTGGCAGTACACCAATGCCGAATACATCGAGCTCAATGACATTACCCCGCCTGAGCAGCAGGCCTCCGCTGCAGCAGACGACCAGCGCCACGTCCTCCTGTCCTACTATGGACGCATCAACTATAACTATGACGGAAGATACTACCTTTCCGCCAGTTTCCGCCTTGACGGCTCCTCCCGCTTCAGCAAGGAAAACCGCTGGGGTACATTCCCTTCGGTAGCGCTTGCGTGGAAAGTCTCCAATGAAGAATTCTTCAGCGGTCTCAAGCCGGTCTTCAGCAACCTGAAACTCAGGGCCAGTTATGGCGTCACCGGCCAGCAGGACGGTATCGCAAACTACAGCTACCTTCCTCTCTACACCGAGAGCCAGAGCGGCGCACATTATATGTTCGGTGGAACTCCCATCCATACCTATCGTCCCTCGGCCTACAACAGCAACCTTACCTGGGAAACCACCAAAGCCTGGGACTTCGGTTTTGATTTAGGCCTCCTTGACGACAGGATTACCGGTTACTTCGATTACTACGACCGTAAGACCGAAGACCTTCTCGCCACCGTCCCCGTCGCCGCCGGCACCAACTTCAACAAGCAGATGCTAAGCAACGTCGGCAACATCAAGAGCCGGGGCTTCGAAATGACAGTCAATGCAATCCCAGTCCAGACAAAGGAATGGGAGTGGGATGTCAGCGCCAACGCCACTTACCAGAAAACCGTCATCACCAACCTCCGTCTGAACGAGTTGTCACAATCGCCAAACACCCCCGCCGGCGCCATAGAATCGCATTATGTTCAGGTTCTCTCAGAGGGATTTGCGCCGTATAGTTACTACGTCTACAAGCAAATATACGACGAGAACGGAATGCCCGTCGAAGGCCTTTATGCCGATCTCAGCGGAGACGGGAAAGTAAATTCCAGAGACCTCTACCATTATCATTCTCCGGCCCCCGACTGGATTCTGGGCCTGTCCACTTCACTTCGCTGGAACAAACTCACGCTGAGCGCCTCGCTTCGGGCCAACCTCGGCAACTACCTCTACAACGGTATGGCCATGAACACCGGCGCTTGGGAGACCATGTCCTACAACAACTACCAGCTCAACCGTCTGCACAGCAGCTACCTCACCACACATTTCCAGAAACGTCAGCACGAAAGCGACCACTATGTCGAGAATGCTTCTTTCCTGAAGATGGACAACCTGCAGGTCGCCTACAATTTCGGTATGATTAGCAACCTGTTTTCTATGAACGCAGCCTTGATGGTGCAGAACGTATTTACCCTCACCAAATACTCGGGAGTCGATCCTGAAAATCTGGGCGGCATAGATATGACCGTCTATCCCCGTCCTAGAATCTACTCCTTAACCCTTGGATTCGAATTTTAAGCCTGAAGACATGAAAAAGATATATATTGCAGCAATAATGGCAGTCTGCCTTACCGCGTGCGTTAAAGACCTTGACCAGCAGCCTCAGACCGAGGGCCAGACAACGGCCGATGTCGTCTACGGCTCCGACGAAGGCTATAAAATGGCACTGGCGAAGCTCTATGCCTCCTACGTCATATGCGGCCAGGAACAGGGCGGTGGCAATGCAGACCTTTCCAGCAACAACGGATACGACTTCCTGCGCGGATACTTCAACCTTCAGGAATGCCCTACAGACGAGGTCGCCGGCACCTGGCTTTCGGGCGACAAGATCGAAGGCCTGTCCTACATGAGTTGGGATGCCAATGACCCCTGGGTGGCAGATACCTATTATCGCGCCTATTATACAATTGCCCTCTGCAATGAATTCCTGAGCCACGCAACAGCGGCGGCCGTAAGTGGCAACGCTGACCTCACCTCGTATCGCTCAGAGGCCCGTTTCCTCCGTGCGCTGGCCTACTACTACGTCCTTGACCTGTTCGGCCAGGGCCCCTTCGTGGATGAAACCATGGGTGTAGGCGCCTACACGCCCGAGCGTTACAGCAACAAGCAGCTCTTCGACTTCGTTGAGGCCGAGCTCAAGGACATCGCCTCTGGCGGCCTTCTTGACCACGCGTCCATCGAATACGGCCGCGCCTCCAAGGCGGCAGCTTGGTCTCTCCTGGCAAGGTTGTACCTCAACGCTGAAACCTACGGTGCAGGAGACCACTACACCGACTGCATCACGTACTGCAAAGAGGTTATAGGCGCTGGATTTTCTCTGGAACCGGCCTACGCGAAGCTTTTCAACGCAGATAACTACAAACGCACAAACGAGATCATTTTCCCGTTCATCGTCGATGCTGTCAACACCGTTTCATGGGGAGCCACTACCTACCTCGTATGTGGTGAGTGCGGCAACTCAAGTTCTCAGGATCCCGCCAAATACGGCATCACTAGTGGATGGGGAATGTTCCGTGCGCGCGGTGAACTCCCTGCTTTGTTCTCCGGCAACGAGAACGTCGACGGACGTTTTATGTTCTACACAACTGGGCAGGATCAATGGCTCAATAAAGCCATCGATGATCAGAGCCAGGGATACTTCGTCGAAAAGTTCTCCAATCTGACGGATGAGGGCGTGGCGGCATCCAACACAGGAGCCGTGGGCGCTGATATCGATTATCCTGTCTTCCGCCTTGCCGACATTTATCTTATGCTGGCAGAGAGCGTCCTTAGGGGTGGCAGCGGCTCTTCTACTGCTTATGCTCTTCAACTTGTCAACGATATCCGCCAGCGCGCCTACGGCAATACCGGAGGAAACATAAATGAAGCCCAATTCACCCTTCAGTTCATACTTGACGAACGCGCACGCGAATTATTCTGGGAATCTACCCGCCGTACGGACCTCATCCGCTTCGGTCAATTCACCGGAGGCTCCTACAAATGGCAGTGGAAAGGCGGAGTCGCAGACGGGCGTGCCACCGAAAGCAAGTACAATGTCTATCCTATTCCTACGGCTGAACTCTCGGCCAACCCTAACCTCAGGAACGATAATTATTGATTGATATGAAAACAACCAGATATATATTTACATCGCTGCTGGCTGCAATATGCCTGTCTGCCTGTGTAAAGGATGGCGACATCATCACAACAGGCGGCGTCCAGCCGGTAGAGTTAAGCGGCTCGGGAGACGTGGTCATAGACAAAAATGCTCCCGGCAGCCTTGCCCTGACGCTCAACTGGACCGACAACGGTCATCTTACATCAAGCGACGAACGCGTCCAGCTCCCGGTAGGAACTACGGTCAATACATTGCAGTTCTCTGCCACCGCCGACTTCCAGTCCGTGATAGAGATTCTCACCGACTCCGGTACAACGTCCATACAGCTGACGGCAGAAAAACTGAATACCATCGCAGGCCGTGCAGGGTTGTCCGGCGGTCAAGCATCCACGCTGTATATCCGTATGGTTTCGGCCTTATCCAATAATACCGAGCCCAAGTACAGTAATGTCTATCAGATTCAGGTTACTCCTTACTCGATCAATTTGACTGTCGGTCATGTACTGGATGCAGGCCGTCTCGACACTGGCCGCACGCTGTCTTCTCCGAACTCAGACGGCATCTACAGCGGCTTCCTCGGAGTCACGGCATGGTACAACTGGTGGCTTCAGGAAGGCAATGGAATCCTTTGGGGCAATATCGGCGACGATGGCGGCGGGAAGCCGTTCGTCATCAGTTCCAACGATCAGCACTGGAACTTCTGGTTTCCCGGCCCGGCTGGTTGTTACTACACCGTCGTGAATACCGTTACCAAGGAGTGGTCCGCCCTTCATATTCCTTCCCTGACAGTCACAGGAGACGTTACCGGAGTAATGACCTATGACAGGAAAACAGGCAAGTGGACGCTCGCAGGCAATGCGGCAGTTGCCGGTGCCGCGACCATACGCATTTCCGGAACCGGCAAGCAGTACAACTCCCAGACGGGAACCGACGACGCAGCCGCCATCGACACTCCTGTCGCATTCGGTATGGAAGGAGGCAAACTCATTTTCAGCGATACGCCCTCAGATATCACGGTGACCGTTCCTGCGGCCGGTGATGTTACCGTTTCCCTGGACCTGAGTGATCCCGAGGCATGGAGTTGCGGAATCGCCGAAGGAAGCGAAACTCCAGTGGAGATTCAGAAGATTCTCTATGTGCTTGGCAACGACGACACATGGAATTACGACCAGTATCTTACCCTCTATGACGAAGATAACCTCAGCTACGCCGCAGCCGTCAATTTCAACTGCTCCTGGGGCTATTACTTCTCCAAGGAGTACCAGGGCTGGGACCACATCAACCAGGATCCCGGTACGGCAGATAAGAAACTTATTCTTAACGGAACAGACAGCAACAATATTCCGGGACCGGGTGTCGGCCTCTATGTGACCGTCGCATCTCTCGGATCTATGTCCTACTCGTACGGCATGGCAGATCCCATCACCAGCGTATCTTGCGCCGGTTTCAACGATAACTGGGATCTGATAGAAATGACGGCAGTCCCCGGACAGGTCGGCGTTTATACGGCCCAGGTAACTGCCACTGCCGATACCCCGTGGGGCGTAAAGGTCCTGCTGAACGGTTCCTGGGATTATACTTTCGGCACCTGTCTTGACGGCGCCCTCCTTTGGAGCAAGAAAGAGGACGGCAATCCCAAGGGATGGGAAGTTGGAAAGACATTTACCTTTACCGCTGATCTTTGCAAATGCACCTATTCGTTAACTGAATAATAATTATTGTATATGTCGGAAAGAATGTTAGGAATTCTTTTATCCCTGGTTATGGCTTCATGTGTGCAGGTCTCATGCACTCAGAAAAGTCCAGTCACCAACCCAAGACAACAGGAAGTTACCCCTGCGCAGCCCGGCACTTTTGCAAAGGGCGCCGACGTCAGCTGGCTTACCCAGATGGAAAGCGAAGGCCTTGTCTTCAACAGCAAAAGCGGCGCTCCTACCGAATGCATGCGGCTTTTGAAAGAAGACTGTAACGTAAATGCCATACGCCTCCGCGTCTGGGTCAATCCCGCTGAAGGGTGGAACAATGTCCACGATGTCCTGGTAAAAGCACGTCGCGCTGCATCATTGGGGCTGAGGCTGATGATAGACTTCCATTTCAGCGATACCTGGGCCGACCCCGGTCACCAGCAGACACCTGCCGCCTGGGCAGATTACGATCTGGCGCACTTGAAAACAGCCGTCAGCGCTCACGTGACCGAAGTCCTCGGCAAACTGAAAGAGTTCAATGTCAGCCCGGAATGGGTTCAGATAGGGAATGAAACCCGCACGGGAATGCTCTGGCCCCTGGGAAAGATTGACGGCGGCAACAGCAACTTTGCCGAACTTGTCAACTCCGGCTACGATGCCGTAAAGGCTGTTTTCCCGGATGCCAAGGTTATCGTCCACATAGACGGCGGCGATAACCCCGCCCTGTATACATACGTGTTCGATTACCTGAATAACAAGGGAGGCAAGTACGACATTATCGGTATGTCCCTGTATCCCGCGAATGGTAAATCGTCGGAAGCCGTGACCAAATGTGTCAGCAACATATCCTCGCTCTACACAAAGTATGGCAAGTCTGTCATCGTATGTGAGATCGGCATGGACTACAACCAGGCCGAAGAATGCCGGGACTGCATCGCATCCCTGATTGCGCAGGGGCTTGAGACCGGTCATCTCGAGGGTGTCTTCTACTGGGAACCGGAGGCCCCTGCAGGTTATAACGAGGGATACGGGAAAGGCTGCTTCGTAAACGGTACTCCCACTGTCGCCCTTGATGCGTTCATAGACTGATGTACAAAAGAGGCTTACTTTCAGCGCTACTGGCAATCTCCCTGACGGCTACAGCCCAGCCGTCGGGGCGGATTGCCTGGAATAACGGCTGGACCTTCTCGAAGGATGGGGGCAGCCGTGTGCTGGATCTCCCGCACGACTGGGGCGTAGAGGGGCCGTTCCGCCAGGAATACCCGGGAGAAACCGGAAAACTGGCCTGGTGGGGAGATGCCACCTACACCAAGACCCTGCAGGTGAGCGAGCAGCAGCTCTCAGGAACCATTTCCCTGGAAGTGGACGGCGCTTTTTCCAATGCAAGCGTATATATAGGCGGCAACAAGGCAGGAGAATGGCCTTATGGCTACTCCTCCTGGTCCGTTGACCTTACCGCCCATCTGACTCCCGGCGCCAATCAGGTCGAAATCCGCCTGAACAACAAGCCGGAGAGTTCACGCTGGTATCCGGGAGGCGGCATCTACCGCAACGTCTGGCTACGTTTCAGCGGCAAAACCGCCGTATCGCACTGGGGAAGCTATGTCACAACTCATCAGCAGGATGATGCTGCAATCGTCACACAGCATCTCACCATCAATACAGAAAAGCCGCAGCAGGCATCCATAAAGACTCGGATCTTCTATCTGGAATCTGCCGATGACGGCACCGTCGAGCATCTTGTAGCCGAATCCATCGACACGCTGCAGATTTACGAGGGTCGCGCCATCGCCCAAAATTTCGTCATTCAAGACCCGAAGCGCTGGTCACCTGCGACGCCCAACCTGTACGTCGCGCGCACGCAGATAGTAGCGGAAGGGGCCGACGGAGAAATCTAT
>CAJOJC010000011.1:0-39942 GCA_905234775.1 uncultured Bacteroidales bacterium
TAGGTCCTCATCACCTCGCGGCGGAAAGGCTTCTGTTCATAGGAAACCTTCACCATGAAGACCTTGCAATCGAGGCCGAAGAACTGGGTGGCCATCGAAAGGGCTGTTCCCCACTGTCCTGCTCCCGTTTCGGTAGTAACACCCTTCAGACCCTGCTCCTTAGCGTAGTAGGCCTGGGCGATAGCGGAATTCAATTTATGAGAGCCGGAGGTATTGTTTCCTTCGAACTTATAATAGATCTTCGCCGGGGTCCCGAGCGCCTCCTCAAGGAAGTACGCACGGACGAGCGGCGAGGGCCTGTACATCTTATAAAAGTTCAGGACTTCTTCAGGGATAGGGATATATTGAGTATCGTTATCCAGCTCCTGCTTAACCAATTCCTTGCAGAAAATGGGCTCCAACTCCTCAGCCTTGAGGGGTTTACCGGTTCCGGGATTGAGCAGCGGAGCCGGTTTGTTCTTCATATCTGCGCGGACGTTATACCATGCGGTAGGGATCTCCTCTTCCGTGAGGTAGATCTTGTAGGGGATCTTCTTCTCCATAGTGACAATAATTAACCACATCTAATGTAAGAATTCTTTTGTATTTTTGCACACTATGGAAGAAAAAGTACTCGAAACTGCCTCGCTTGCCGGCCATATTCTACTGGAAAATGGCGCGGAGATCGCCCGAGTCGAAGAAACGATGGAACGAATCGCCCGTCACTACGGCGTCGAGTCCCAGAATTTCTTCGTTCTCAGCAACGGAATCTTCACCACCGGCCAGACCGGCTACGCGAAGGTCGAGTTCATTCCCTTCAAGGGAGCGCAGCTCGAACGGGTAGCGGCCGTGAACCAGATATCGCGCGACATCGAAGCCGGCCGCTATACGGTGGAGCAGGCGCGCGAGCGGCTCCTCGAGATCCGCGCCAGCAGGCCCAAACCGGCGTGGGAGCAAATTCTGGGCTCCGCCGTGGGCTCGGCCGGCTTCTGCATGATCTTCGGAGGCGGGCTGCTCGATGCCGCAGCGGCCTTTGTCGTGGGGATGCTTCTGTGGGCGTTCGTGGTATTCCCAGGCGCGCGAATGAGTAAGCCGATCGCGAACATAGTAGGCAGCGCGCTCGCGACCCTGCTCTGTATAATTTTCGAACGCATGGGATTCGGCGTGAGCCTTGGAAACATGATAGTGGGCTCTCTTATCCCGCTGATCCCCGGAGTCGCGTTTACAAACGGTATCCGCGATATCGCGGACGAGGACTATATTGCCGGCGCGACCCGTCTGCTGGATGCGATCATGGTCTTTTTCTGCATCGCGGCGGGCGTGGTCGTCACCTTCATGGCGGACTACCTTATCGAGGGGCAGATGATCCTCGTAAACGGGACGGAGCCGGACGCTCTGTGCGGGACTCTGGCGATGCAGGCTTTCGCTGCCTTCGCGGGCACGGTCGGGTTCTCGGTCCTTTTCGGCGTGCCGAGACGGAACTACCTCCAGACCGCGCTGGTAGCCATGATCGGCTGGGTCGCATATCTCGCCCTCTTCCGTTTCACGGTCCTCGGGCCTGCAATCTCTACCTTCGCGGCTACGGTAATCGTTGCCTCGCTCGCCCGCGCGTTCGCTTCGTGGTTCAAGACCCCGTCGACGGTCTACCTGATTCCCGGCGTGTTCCCCATGATCCCGGGCGGCGGGATTTTCTGGACTACGTTCTTCCTCGTCTCCAGCCGGCTCCACATGGCGCTGCAAAGCGGCATGCTCGCTCTCGAGGTCACTGCCGCTATAGTGTTGGGTATCGTACTAGTAAGTGCGCTGCCTAAGAGGCTGTTCTACCGAAAGAAAACGGTCGCGTAAGAGTCGGTGAGCTGGCCGGGGAGGTAGCAGTGCATCCAGTCGTGGGAGATGTCGACCAGTTTACCTTCCGAGATGCGGAGCGTAACCATCAGTTCGTCCTGGGTGTTCGGGGCGCTCATATTCGAGACCGCGTTTCCTATTGAATAATATACGGGGACTTTACGCCCGTCGGTGGTGGTGATATTCGCCGCATCCTGGACTACGTGGGGATGGGCGCCGACTATAGCGTCTGCCCCGGCCTGGGCGAGGTCGATCGCCCAACGCTCCTGCGAAGCGTTGTGTTCGAGCTGGTATTCCTCGCCCCAGTGGGGGCAGACGAGGACAAAGTCGGCGCCCCGCTCCTTTGCCTTAGCGATGAGAGGCAGAACCTCGCTTCCCTGCTGAATCAATACTTGATGTTCAAGCTCGGGGTAGCGGTTGGTTCCGTAGGTAAAGTTAACGATTCCGATAAGCTGATCTTTTACTCTTACAATCAGGGGGTTATGGGTCGTGTCCTGAGGTGCGCCGACGCCGGTATATGCGATGCGTCCTTCGGATTCCATCAGGTCGTAGTACCAGATAGTCCTGCGAAGGCCTTTCGCTCCCCTGTCCAGGATATGATTATTAGCGGCGAGGAAGACATCCACTCCGCAGTCTGCTATATACTCGGCATAAAGGTCCGGGGCGCTGAAAGCCGGATAGCCCGTATAAGGCTCTCCCGCCAGCGTAAACTCCATCCCAGCTATCGCAAGATCCGCCTCTTTCAGTTTCGGAGCGATATAGTCCAGGAACGGCGTAAAGTTGAACTCTCGGACGGTATCGCCAGCCGCTTTATTTCTGGCCGCATCTATCTGGCCCTGATGGAGCATCACATCGCCTATAATACGTATCGTCACGGTGTCCGGCTTCCTTACCGCCTCTGGCAGCAGTTCCGGCAAGCTCGGCGGATTCACGGTCTCCCCTCCTCGCTGCCCGTTCCACAGCATCCCTCCACTGCGCCCTCCGCACCCCACCAGCATAACTGCTATGATTCTCCTGAATGTCATTACTCCAAAGATAACTATTTTCTTCCGAAATTTTTCTCTTCCACTCTCTGTCGCCAGATAATACCCCGAATTATCCCCTCCTCGTCACACTAATCGCGCAAGCTGAGCCGCCCCGACGCGCTCGGCGCAGCGCGATCTATTAGTTCGCAGATGTCTAGGGGACTTACGGTAGAAAAAGTGCCCTACAGCATAGTTTACGTGCGTAAGTCCGGACGGAAAGTGCCACAGGAGCAAAATAGCCGGGGACTTACGGTAGAAAAAGTGCCCTACAGCATAGTTTTCGTGCGTAAGTCCGGCAGCAACCAAGCCGCGACCATGCGACGACACGACTATCGTACTTCTGGTAGGCAGCGAGCAATTTGCGAGGGTGGAAGGTGGTGATCGTAGCGGAGGCGCTGGGCTATACGCTGGCGCTGAGAATCCGTCAGTAAGTAAACGGACGGGACGCCCAGTTGCGGAAGGATTTCATCGTCAATCAAGAGACAAACGTCCAGGTCCTGAAGTTTGTTGCGGGAGAACATGCGGCCGGACTCATTCTTCAGCATGGCCGTCAAGTCAGCACCTTGCGCCCGTTCTATGTCCGAGAGAGTGATAGGGGCTCCTGTGTTGTCTTTGATCTGCTCTTCGATAATTTTTTCGTCCGTGATTCTGTTCATCTGGTACAAATAGTTTCTTGGGGTACCGTAGAGGGATTCTGCTATGGGTATCTCCATAAAGTCTTGCCTCAAGAACATTCCGTCTTCGTTCATCCTCCAATTGTCAGGAAATACGACATCTTTAGGCAAACGGTGTTCTATGTCGGATCTTGAAGTGAATGTAGCAGGTTTCACTAAAAATGGAAGATCATCTGCGAACATATCCCTCGCTGAACACCATTCATAACCAAAGGCATTGGAACAAGCACCGTGGTGCATTCCATTGCGCAGGATGTAACTGGTCGCCACCATCTTGTGGTAGAGTCCGTTCAGGGGCAAGACAAAGGAGCCCTCCTCCCCTATCGATCCCTTCCGGCAGTATTTACGGTTGAACCATCTATAATACGACATCTTCACACGCCCGGCAAAACGGTAGGGTTCCTCTGCTACTGCGTGGAGATGAATGTGGGTGGACATTTCAGAATCTGCCACTATGCCCACATCATCCTTGTAAGAATGAATAGCGAGCATATTGACGAACATAGTCAGGTCCTCCCTGTCGCGGAAAATCACTTCGTTGTGAGAAGTGAAACTGATGTGATACGAGTTTTTCATAAAGAATAAGTTGGTTTCAATTCAACGCTATGCGTCAGTAAAGATAAGAAATTAATTGCTATATTCACTGCAGATAAAAGGCGGGAAAACGATGAAACGGAAGATAGTATGTGCCCTGTGGGCGGTTCTGGCGCTGGTTTGCGGGCAGGCAACGGCAGCGCGGGCGGAGACGAAGCCGGCAGCGACGGGAGCAGTTCAGGCGACGGCCGTGGTCACGCTGTACGGCCACGTCACGGATGCTGCGACAGCCGAGCAGTTGTTTTACTCTTCTGTCGCTCTCGAAGGCGAAGCAATTACGAATGTATCAAATTCGCAAGGCTTCTTCTCCTTCAAGATCCCCGCCGGCAGCGAAGGCAATATCGTCGTCAGCCATCAGGGTTATTCGCCGATGGCAATTCCTATCTCCAGCTTCGCAGGCCACGGCGAGAGCAACCCGCTCGAGATCGAGCTCGTCCCGATTTCGATCCGACTGGATCCCGCTTTCGTCCGGGATATCGACCCCAAGGTTCTGCTTGAAGCGGCCTACCGCAGCGTCCGGGACAACTACCCTCAGCAGCGCAGGGGCCTTACCGCCTTCTACCGCGAAATCGGCCGCAAGGGCAGCACTAAGTATGTCTTTCTCAACGAGGCAGTCATTGACATCGACAAAGCTCCATACATCGGATGGGGATCTGACCGGATGGGAATCTACAAGGGCAGAGGGACGCGCAACTATGATGTCACGGACACCGTCGTCATCAAACTCCAGGGCGGAGTCAGGTCTACTATGGACCTCGACATAGTCAAGTATCCCTTCGTGGGGCTGCCTCTGGACGAGGCACTGAACACCTACACCTTCAAGCTCACAGGTATCACCAGCAACGACGGAATGCTGTTCTACGAAGTCCAGTTCGAGCCCGCCGAAAACGAGAAACAGATCCTCTACCGAGGGAAGGTCTACATAGAAACTGAGAGCCTTGCAATCGGCCGTACGGAATTCTCGATGGCCATCGACGGGCGCGAGCAGCAGGCCGCCGCCAAGTTCGTCTTAAAGCGTTCCGCCAAAACCCGCTATCTGGCCCATAGAGCCGACTATACCGTCAACTACCGCCGTTTCGAAGACGGTTGGTACTACGACTACTGCCGTGCGGAATTCCAGCTCTCTACCCGCCGCAGGAGATCCCTCTTCAAGACCTACTTCACCATCACCGAAGAGATGGCGGTCACCGGCCACAAAACCGGAGACTTCACAATCGAAAAAGACAACCAAGTCAAATTCAAGGATGTCCTTTCAGAGAAAGTCTCCGATTTTCGTGACGACGCCTTCTGGGGCGACTACAACATCATCGAACCCGACCAATCCATCGAGGTAATCATCAGGAAGATTATACGTCAGTTGGAGAGGTAATTAACCTCTTTATCTTTCAGGAATAAAAAAAGCTCCCCCGCCGGCGAGGCGGAGGAGCTTGAAATACTTATGCTTACTACGGTCTGGTTGTACTGAAAGATAAAGTTAATCGACCAGCATCAGTATTCTGAGCCTCATAGACATCAGCTAATCTTGCTGTCGCATAATAAGTGCTGTACCTATTACTTCTATACAGCCTGAAGTACACCAAAGTATCGTCATTAGGATTAGTAAAACGGCTAAGATCAATAGTCATCTGTGCATTATTCCTACTATTATTATTCTCAGCGGAACTACTTAATGCAGTATCAAAGGAATCATCAGGATAAGCATACAAAGTATAATTTGTTATACCGCTAGTAGGACCATTCGAAATTGACAAAGCATTCGCCGGAATCGTAAACGTACTTCTATTTGCAGTCTTCGAGGCCTCGGTATAATCCTCGTGGCTGAGGGTGACTGTGACAGGCGAGAAACGGGTAGTGGACTTGACGTTGATGGTGTAAGTCACGGTGCTCTCGCTGGTAGGAGTGAAGGTCCAAGTGCCGTTTCCGTTGTCGGTCATCCTTGTGTCGGCTCCATTCAGGGTCAGGCCATCCATGGTGATTGTGATGGGCACTACCATGCCGGTTGTGTAGGTGAAACTGAACGTGGTGGTCTGGTTCAAACCAAGAGGCATCGTGTAGTTGTTAATATTGTTGAACCTCAGGTTAGTGAACTCCGGTCCGCGGATAGTGGTTGAGACAGAGGCCGGGACGTAGAGGTTGGGGTTCTCCGTGATGTTTTCGGTGGACAGGTTGACGATCGCCGTGGAACCGACGGGGCCGGTCGCGGCCAGGGCGAGGGTAACCGAAGCCATAACGGAAGTCGGGGTTCCTGTGCCGACATAATAGATGTACTTGTTACCCGAACTGTGCTGCAGATTGCGGGTAACAGGAGTCTCACCGTCCTCCTCGTACTGCGGAGTCAAGCCGATAAGTTCCACTGTCATCTGAGGAGGAAGAACACGGTTGGAAGTAGACAGGCCTTTATTCTGCGCCTCTTCCGCACTGCCGCTCTGAGCCAGAGTATTGTTCGGATCCCACCACACCACCGTGTTGTTACGGTGGGCATAGTCCAAAACAAAGGTCATAGTCGCATTCGCGTTACGATAGACAGTGGTTGCAAGGCTGAGGTTGTCGAACGTCCTTCGGGTGAAGTTGAAGAACTCGTCGTTCGAATTCGAATCATTGAAGTAACGGTTGTAGACCCACACCGTGCAGGCGTTCTGGGAGATGGTCGTCTTGAAATGGCAATCGAACACCTTCCAGGTCTGGCCGCTTACCAACGTGGTCGGAAGAGCTTTGTAGTCATCCTCGGTGAGGCTCTTGACAAAATAGAACGAGGGCTTCTCGTTGCCGGGGATGATAGAGGTTCCATAGGCCACCGGGAGGGCGTCTCCGTCGGGAGTAAGGCTGTAGCCGTCAGGCTCGATGTCAAACTCCAGGGGGAACACCGAACGGGACAATCCGGCAGGGATAAGGATCCGGACCACTTCGGTCTCGCCGGCGCTCTGCATCACATATTTCTGCAGGCACGTTACAGACATATTCTGACGGGGAGAAGTCTTTATCACCACGTTACGGCTCATTTCCCTGCCATTGAAAGAACCGAGGATATGGATGGTCTGCGAACGCTCCTGGGTGAAATAATCATCACCGTCTTTGTAGGACTCGTTGAGCTGATATTTTATCATTCCCCACTTCTCTATCTCTGTATTGTCTATCTGCGCCTGAGTTGCAGGAATCCATTTGTTGTTGGCACGGACATAGGGGATTACTTTGTCGCCGGCATCCACAACTACCCACACCTTATACTCACCGTTCTCCACGGCAAACGAAAGATTTCCCTGAGACGCAGCATCCGCGGGCGAAATAGGAGTAAAGACACCTGTCGAAGCATCCAGAGAACCCACGTCGATACTGACAAGGTCGAGGTACTCCTTATTTGCAGTGTAAGCAACTTCATTCACCGTTTCTTCGATGTTGGTCGGAATGTAGCGGAACATTACCGAATCCAGCTGGGGCTGAACGAAGAATTTCTCTGTGTAGGAAGTACCGATACTGGACTTACCGTCGGAGATACTGATCAGGCTCTGGAAGTTAGGGTCTCCGGTGACGGTGGCCGAAGTGGCGCTGGCCGCCTTGGAGATGTCGGATTCGCCGGAATCCGCTTCGATGCTGAGCAGGTGGACCGTATATGTCTGGTTGCGAAGAAGGGGAATGGATACGCCTTCCGTGTTGACGATGTCAAGGGCGTAGAATTTATCTCCTTCAGAACCGTTCTCGTCCCTTCTTTCCGCTTTGATTATCATCCTCGTTGCTCGCCTGGCGGCAGAGGGCATGGTCCTTTCGTAGACAAACAGGATGTTGTTCTCCGGATGTTCGTTGTCCCAATCCTTCAGATCGGCCTCCAGAGGGGATCCCTTATCGGTGTTGTTCGGATAATAGTCGTATGCCTGATCGGAAGGGGAATAACCGCCGTAATTAAAAGGCTCGCTCGAAAGGAGTGTCACGGACGGATCATCGGAGTCAATGGGATAATTCTGGTAATTGATGAAGAAATTCTCGTAATAGAATGTATCCGTACCCTCCTCGTCAACGGTCACCGGCCTTCCCGAAGCATCGGAAGTGTAGGGGGCCGAAAGAATCGGTGCAATAGGGCCTTCGGAAGGAGCATACGCCAGCCCGAATTTCTTGATAGTCACCATCTGGAATTCTTCGCCGTCCACATTGTATGTGGGAGTCAGATTGCGAAGATAGACGCGGGCGAAGTTACGGACCATCACTATCGGATCCGGGAACTGAGCCAGAGTGCCTTCTGAAGGATGCCAGATAACAGTTTCATTGTCCTGGCCCTCGTTAAGGACTTCTTTTTCCGCCTTGATTCCGTTAGGGAGGAGGATCTTCTGCCAGTAACCGTCGTTATATGTCTCCGTGAGTTTGGAGCGAATCTTGGACATTATGTTTTCTTCCGTGTCCTGGCTACCGGAGATAGGAGGATTGGTGCGGATTGCCGTAGGGCAGTTGGCTATGAAATGCACGCGAAGACGGCTGTCGCTGACTGAAAGCGACGCCGAAAGATTATACTTAGTGGAACCGGTGCCGTCGTAATTGGCAGTGGCGGAGGTGACCGTGGCCTGCACCCATTCGTTGAAATAACCGCTTCCTCCGAACACGGCCACATAGAAGCCGTCGGGATCGATAGTGGGAATGTTTCCCATCGCCTTCGTCTGAGGGCCACCGTCAGGCACCGCGACACTGAAATCGATCTGCACGCGCTGTCCCTCGGGAGCATAGGAAGGCATCATCCCGGGCTCTTCGAGAAGGTCACACGACGCAACCGCAAGCGTCAGTGCAAGAAATATGTGGCAATACCTTTTCATAACGTCAGTTCTTTCTTACATCATCACGTAGCTGGTCTCCCCAGGTAAATACTGTTATATCCGGAGCCTTCTCATAAACAGTGTTCTCCCAATACCACTCATCGTAGACGCAACGGACATATCTTGTTCCGCTTGTGCCAGTATTGGAACTCAAAGATGAAGAACTTCTAGCTCCCGGCACAGTGACATAACCATTGTTGCTCCAGTAATCTGTATTATCAGCGTCAGTTCCTCCGAGAAGACGAGGGATCAGTCCGTCTGTTGTCAACTGAGCCATATATGTTATCTCCGCCACCGTCGGAAGACGCCAACGTCCTGCAGGATATCCGTCTTCCTGGTAGGAGGAACAGCGTCTTTTGGCATTTTCATAAGACATTGGCTGAGTGGCACCAAAAGAAGAAGCAATACGGAATTTCGGGGCAATAAAATAGGAATACTCTGCTCCTCCCACAGGGTAATAATATGATATCCTGCGATTTCCTCCCTGGACAGAAGCCTTGCTCTGGCTCCAGGTCTGCCCGAGATTGTCAACCTCACGGCTCCTGGGATCTCCAAGCATATAACTTGCCACAGCGCCTGTCGTCGGAAGAACTGACGTCTCAATGACGTACATATTGGCGTTCGTGTTGGATGAGTTACTCAAATTGCCAGGCGAAGAGCCAAGATAATAAGTCCAAGCATTGTATCCGGAATTATGCTGAGAACTGCTGGTCCAACTGCCATCAGCGTTATTGTTATTTGCCCCTCCGCCTTGTCCTCCATTGACAAAACCGTAACCGTAATTATCAGTTCCTCCGCTGTTTGCCTCCGGCTTGATAATAATCGAAGGTCTCTGCTCCACCGTGACGTCAGTAAAGTAAAGGGATGCGCCCTCGCCCTCGTGGCGGAAACGCATACGGATGGTGTACGGGGCCACATCGTAATTGTTGGTGGACATATCACGGTTCAGCGGGTGAGTAAGCGTGACACTTTCACGCCCGTTAACCGTCACCGACCAGCCCTGGGCATTAGCAGCCTGATTGTAGGTGAAGCTTTGCGAAACAGCGGAAGGAGTGGCGGCACTGTAGTTCGGGTGAGCAGCAACTATCTGATTGCTGGAATTGAGAGTCGTCGTGAACGGATTATAGATGCGGGGATTGCTGCCCACATAGTTCGCGTCGATATCGTGGGATGAGGTGTAGGCACCGGACGCTACTGTGAAACCGACCACCTCGACATCATGACTGGACTGAATCGGGATAGTCAGTTCGTCAATGTTGTACATAATGTACTCGGTAGTAGGGACGCTGAGGAAGCGGGCAGAGATAACGGTGGCCGGGACTGAGGTAACATTGATGATCTCATCTGCTCCTGCCGTGTCAATCTCGCCGTTCCAATCCGCGATGGAGTAGTAGATATTCACCTCAGGCGGATCGGCCTGCTCTGTTCCGAGGATCTGCACGTCGATGGAGATGTGGTACCAGTGGTTGCGCTCCAGGGCATTTCCGTGGAACGGGATTTTGTAGTAGTACTTGCGGGTGGTGCTTCCATACCTCCAGGGGATGATGAGCTTCATGTAAGGCTCCATCGGGGAAGCGGTCTCCCACGTCATCGGGTAGGTGTAGAAGGGGCGAATCTCGGTGACGGTCTCCCCGTCCACTTCGTGGGTGTAGTCAGTGGAATAGACGGGACTCGCAGTGTTCACTCCTCCGCGCGGACGAAGTTTGGTCGTGCCCGTGTCGTAGAGCACTTTGTCCACATACTGGGAATAGACGACAGGCTCGGCAGAGCCGTAAGTCACATTGGCGGTAGCGGGCATCCTTTCCGGTTCAGCGCCGAGGGTCGCCTTGCGCATAGCATAGACGAGATACACAGACATTCCGTCTGTCTGAGGAGTCCAGGTATGGCCCTCCCCTTCTCCTTCTTCTTCGGCAGAATTGGCCACAGTTACGTCGAAGGTCACCTTCGCAGCGATGCGCTCAAGCTGGACGGTCTCATAGATAGGTGTCGCACCCTGGGCATTGCGAAGGGTCGCCTGGACATATCCCGTCATCACGAATCCTGCCTGGGGCAGAGTCTCCCAGTTGGGAGCGGGGAGCAGCGAGTTTTTCACCTGAGTGATGGTTCTGCTGCCGGCAGTGCCTTCATAAGTCCCCGTGAAATTGGCGACTACAAAAATACCGCACTTTGCGCCCGAACCCATGGTCCCGAAAACAATCTCCATCTCGTTGGGGTTGGTGGGCAGCTGAACAAGAGTACCGGAACGGATTGCTCCGAGGGCCTCCTTTTTCACCTCGAGGGTGGTTTCGTCGTAGAAGAAAATATCCACAGTGCTGCCGAGGAGATTCTCGTTGAGGGCCTCAACTCCGGGCTTGGTCGCCTTGGTCTCGTGGCCTTTAAGCTCGAGATTGAGGACGATGCCGTCTTTCTTGCCGGAAAACAGCGGCTGCTCCTTCACACAAGAGGCAAACGCAGCGAGCGTCAGCACACAACATATAGCGTATGTAAGTCTATTAGTTCGCATCGAGTACCAATCTTATGTTTTTACGGTTGAATTCGGAATTCGCGTCGTGCCATTCTCCGTTGAAGTAGATCATGACGCTGAAATAGAGGTTCTGGGTCGTTTCGGGGGACAGGTCGGGGTTGACCGTCACGGTGAACTCGCACAAGCCGTTGTCAGTGTCCACGTCTATATCGCCGGAAGTCGGAGTGATGACAAAGTACTGGGACGCAGACAGAGGAGAAGTCTGGATCATCCAGCTGCCTTCGTAGGGCGCTTCGACATAGAATTTTCCTTTGAGTACCTCGTTGCGGGTCTGGAAACGGATAGCTTTGGCTGACCACTCATCGTTTGTAGGAGAGATGTCATAGAGATCCGTCAGAGGATTGTAACGCCAGAAACCAAGCACTCCGTCCTTCCACGCCCCACTTCGGGCTGAAATGGAGTGTCTGCTGTAGTCAAAGTCGTACTCTTCGTACTCCCAGGGCAGAACGTTGATGTAGATGTCAATCGTACTCTTCTTGAACTGGAGCTGGAAGGAGTACTTCGATCCGGCGTCTATTCCCTTCTGCTCGACCCTGAAGAGATTCTGCCTGTTAAGGAAAATGTGGGAGGTAAGCTCGTCCGAAAGCTGTCCTCCGGAATAGACGTAGTAAATCACCTCAAGTTCGGCACCATCAAGTTCGGCATAAGACTGAGCCCACATCAGCATATAATCTGTCAGGGGCTTCTCAAGGTCTATGTACTCAAACTCGGTTCCGCCTTCATCTGCCGACTGATAAAGAACCACGTCAGTCGAAGAATGATTTGAGGTGGTGACGGTCGGTTCGTGGGCATCGAAGGCGATCGTGGCGCTCCTGCTGTTCTTCATTCCCTTGAGAATCACACTCTTAAGGTAAATCGGATTCTCAGAAGTATTCTTAAGGGTGAGCTTGAATGCTGTGAACAGATGGTTAAGTTCGAGATTTACGGGCTGTCCCGCGACGTGGTCCGCGGCGTCCACAAACTGCACCTTCGAGTACATAAAGTCGAACTGATCCGTGGTGGTGTTCATCTCCTTGGTGGGAATGGATATGACCTTGGAGGAAGCGTCATAGGAAAAACCGTTTCCGAAGAAGGTCTCGGGAGTAAGGCTCATCGCATTGTCGTAGCTGAGCCAGCCGAAGAAGAGGTGGGATCCGTCCACAGTCCAGGGATACTTCCTGCCGGACAGATAATCCCAGACGGGATTTCCGTTGTACTGGATCTCGTCGTTGATGTAGTACGGGTTGCTCTCGCTCATCCACGACACAGTTCCGGAGAAATCCGTGAGGACGTCGCAGACGCGGAGTTTATTGCCGACGGTTTTGAGGGCGGCATCGTCCATCATCGCCTTGGTAGGAGAAGCTTCACCGGCGGCGATTTCGATGCCTTCTGCCGTAAAACTGTCAGTGGACACCTTCTTTTCCTCGCAACAGGACCAGAGGGCGAACACCGTGCAGATCAGGTATATCGTTCTTCTTCTCATACTATCATTATTCAACAACCACACCGCCTTCCTTCTCTTCCCAAGCCACAGTCGAAGCGGTAAAGTTGATAAGGTCAAGACCTATATTAATGGTAAAGATATATTTTTTTCCTGATTCCAGTTGGCTGACGGAGTTCTTAAGCGCAATCGAAACCGGGGGATTGTTAACTGTGTAGTCCGTTCCCGAGACGTTCTGGGTAATGCTGTAAGTGACATTGAGGGTGACATCGTCTCCGATAGTCTGGGGAAGGAAAAGATATGCTGCAATCTCCGTGACGTCCGGCTCCTCATCAGTGTAAGTGAGGGTTGTGGGAGTGCTGGAGATGGAATAATCGTGTTCGGAGGAATGGTCGCTCCAGGCTCCTTCGCTGAAATTGCCGACGGAGAAAAGTCCACCGAGGGAAAGAGCGTCGAGGGAGAAAGTGACATTCGAATAATAGGCCGCCGCCTTCACCTTGAAGACTACCTGCGAGAGGGCGTGGGAGAAGACGAGGGGTACGGGATCGTGGACTGTGCAGTCCGCGACAGTATAGGACGCGTAGCAGAGGTCTGTTGTCATCTGCCCGGCGGTCTGGACGGTGTAACCGTCTATGCTGACGCCGGAGGCGTCGATCGTAAGCCCTGCGGAAGCGGGGCTGTAGGCCTGGAAAGTAAGCGAACCGCCGAGCGGCCAGTACTCGGGGGTTGAAGTTTCCCAAAGGTCAAGGGAGGAATTGTAGGAGGCGGTCAGGTCTTCAAAATATGCGGCCGTTCCGCCGTAGTAGGCGCTCACGACGAAAGATTCGCTTGTGGGATAGGTAGTCCCGTCAATGATCGCTTTCGTGGCCTTGGAGGCAACAGGCGAGAAGGAGATAGACTGCTTGTCCACCTCAGACTTGACGCATGCACACGCAAGCGCGCCCGCGATCATTAAGAATAATAGCTTAGTCGTCTTTTTCATTCGTCGCCTAAAATTATCTCCTTTGTCTCGGTCCAGTCGGTGACAGCCACCGCGAGGGTGCTTTTGTCGCCGTTCAGCCCGACAGAAAGGCGTAAAGTGTATTTGAAATCCATAATCCACTTTTCACAAATATCGCTAAAATAAATTACGGATGTTTGGGGGATAGTATAACTAAGGTCAGATACTATCTGTCCGGTTGAAGTGTCAGTAAGACTGGTGCGTACCTCTGCGTGGTGCCATTCCTCCAGACAAGCATCTTCCGAAAGGATCTGCGGGATAAGCAGGATTGTTGTAAGCCGCTCCAACTCGGGATTGTCATAGCGGTCAACCTTAAGATTGAGCCCTTCCTTGCTGCGGAATACTGTATAACTGACCGTATCCGCCGGGTCGTAAGACCACCCGCGAGGAATTTGTGTGAAATGACCTTTCGAGACAATTCCATGGACTTTGACCGAGTCAAGAACGATGTTGACTACGTTGGATTGTATAATATTACCTTCAGTATATGAGTGCGAGTAGTTTTGTATAGTGCGGGCCTTGAGGCAAATCTGGCTCAAAGCGTGAATAAATACAATAGGTACTGCTTCAGGATGCATCTCGCACATCTCCACTGTCTTGGCAAAACACAGATCCGTCTGAGTTGCGTCGTTGTCCGGGATACTCCAATCTGCTTCGACGCCATTCTCGGGTCCTATCGTAACATTAGGAAGGATAGGTGAGCCCGCATAGAAGACTAACTTACCTCTCTCCGGCCAGAAGAACACGCTGTCTGACTTCCACAACATATTCTCGAAGTCGTAGCTGATCGGTTCTTTGGCCATAAAGGTCTCTCCCATGGCAGATTCGTCGCCGTTTGGATAATGGACCGCCTCAACTACGAAAGGCTCATCAAGAGGGTAATTCGTAGTAGTGATGATGCTCTTACGCTGAAGGGCTATTGAATGCGACGCAACGGCCGAGAACACCATCAGGTCCGTCCTGGGAGACGGATCGGCGATGCTCCTGGCACACGATGCGAGTGCAAGCGCGCCAATCAAGGTAGTCATCAGCAGTCCTCTATTCACTTCGATCATTTTTTGTCTCTTCCCCGGGCGGGGCAGGATCGCTCCGCCCGGATGGAGACTATAATTATATTATAAACAATCGATTCTCACGGCTACTAGAGAAGGGTAGCATTGACAGCGTCGATGGTGATACCAGTGATATCCTCATTGACCCAACCTTCGACCTTAGGCGAGAACATAATCTCGTTGTTGGCTCCGTCGAGGGAGATTCCAAGGTGGAAGATATAGCGCTTGCCGTTCTGGAACATGTTGCCGCTAACCCTGCCGTAGAGGGGAATGGAAACAGTCTGGCTGGGAGTTGCAGGATAGTCGAAGCCGTTGATGGTGTAGGCTGCGATGCTGTAGGTGACCTCGACGATCTGGTCCTCGGCGGTGCCGGTGACGACATCCTCAGGGATCACGACGAAAGCTGCGCTGTTGTCGATGGAAGCGACGAAGGAAGCGCCGGAGAGGAAGCTCTCGGTAGGCTGGAGAACCTCGCTGCCCTGGAAGGCGATGAAGTCGGCCTTGGTGTTGATGTTGCTCCACTTGCCCTTGCCGATGGTGGTGCTCCTTTCGTAGTCTCCGCTGGTCTTCAGGTTCTTGAAGACAACCTTCTCGATCCTGATCTTGCCCTTGAGGGCCTCAGTTCCGGTGGCCTCGAAAGCGGTAACGGCGATCTGGCTGGTGATGTGCTTGAACACGAGGTTGACCTTGGGTTTCGAAGGTGCATCCTGAGCGAGAACGCAAGCGACGAGCGGGTCGATCTGGCTGCCGATGGCGGTGCCAAGGCTGACGCCGGTGAGGTCGACTCCCTTGGGCTCCACATCATAAACGAAGGTGGCGGTGAGGCTCTCGGGATAGTAGGCGTAGAAGTCCACTTTACCGGTAGCAGGCCAGAGGTAGGTTCCGGTGGTAGCTTTCCAGTCACCGCCCTGGTTGGAGATGTTCACATCGTTCATAAGGGGATGGGCATAGTCATAAGTGCTTCCGTCGAGAGCCGCTAAGGCGAAGACATTGAAGGACTCGGTGGTGGGGAAATCGAGCTGCTCGGGAGAGTCGCTGTCCGGGAGGATCAGGGCTTTCGTGGAGAGAGCGTTAGGGGCAAAGCTGATGGCCTCGTTGATGGGAGCGTTCACTTCGCTCTTGGTGCAAGCTGCGAATGCGAGAACTGCAGCGGCGACGATGTAAAACTTTTTCATTGTAGTTAAATGTTATTTAATTATTAATTATTTGTCTGATAATTAGATAGCGTCATTAGGAACCTCATACTCGCTAGCAACTGCAGCATCCCAGGCGACAACATCCGGGGAGTACTTGATCTCTTCAAGAGAGAAAACAAGGTTGAGGTTGTACTTGGTGTTCTTTTCAAAAGCAGAAAGAGTAACGCTGTCACCGGCGGTGAGATTGATGTTCTTCGTTGCGGTAGAAGTAACACCATTGTGCACAACCTTATACGATACAGTGATGATATCCTGAGCGGCAGTAAGAGTCTGAGGAATCACGAGGAAAGGATCCCCCTGCTTCACAAAAGATGTGGTGAGAGCCGCAGAAGCGGAAGAAAGAACAGTGCGGGTAGCATCAGTAGCAGGCTCTGTCCAAGCAACTACAGGATCTGCGGTGAGGTTGTCGGCAACAGTAAGAGTAGCGTTATCATCAACAGTCACGGAAAGAGCAGTAATCGTGAAAGTATAGTCCTGTGCTGCGTAGTCCTTGTCAGTCTTAGCGTAAATAGCAATCTGAGAAAGAGCGTGGTGGAAAACGATCGGCACACCGTTGTAGGTTGTCGTATTGTTTCCGTCAGCATCGTAGTTGGTGTCGTTGGTGCTCTTCTCAACAGCGTCGCTCCACATGAGGTCGTCTACCCAGTCACCAGTGGTGGTCTCGAAGCCAGCGACGGTCAGAGTTACCTTGCTGTCCGCAACGGCAACCGAGGCCTTGCTGCTGACATTAGCGTAAGGAGAATAACCCATGAATACAACAGAACCCGTAAGCGGCCAGTAATCAACGGCGCCGTTCTTTTTCCACGTATCGGTCTGATAAGTAATCTCCGCAGAAGCAGAAAGAGAAGTTCCAACCCATACGCCATTGCCATGATCGGTTGCCCAAGCGGTGGGCTGATAGAGGCCCCATACACCGAAGGCAGGATCTCCGGGTGCGTAATAGGTCTTGTCATTGATCGTCTTGGTCACTGTATTCTTTCCAGTGACGGCATTGTACGAGATTTCCTTTTGAGCAGGAGTGTTAATCTCGCTCTTGGTGCAGGATGCAAGCGCTACAAGCGCGGCAACTGCGATGATGAAATACTTTTTCATGACTTTATTGTTTTTGTTTTTTACTTCAATTAGTAGATGTTGATGGTAGTAACATCCACGTCAACCCAGTCGGTGACTGAAGGGTTGAAGAGGATCTCGTTCAGACGGAAGTTGATGGTGTAGTTGTACTTCTTGCCGGCTTCCCAGGCATTGGCAGCGACGGAAAGGAAGGGGTCAGCGATGGTGACGGTTCCGGTGATCTTCGCACTGCCGGTCTGCTCCATGGAGTAGCCGATGGTGATGGTGGCTGCAACTGCGTCGCCTGCATCGTAGAGGGGATCCGAAGGATCGAGGATGGAGGCGTTGTAGTTTGCGGGCTGAGGGATGTTCACCTTCGCGGCGCCATAAACCTGATAGCTGTCAGTGATGTCCTCAAGAACGGTGTTGTAGTAAACCCAGTTCTGGGTCTGGGTGTCGTTGTCTGCCCAAGCGATAACATTATTGATGTATGTTACGTCGCCGGAAAGGTCAATGTTGTTGAACTGGACGCTCTCAACGTCGAAAGCGACGTCTGCGCTGTAGTCCTCGTCGGTCTTGACCTTAACCTCAATCTGGGAAAGGGCGTGTTTGAACACCATGGCAACTTTGCCGTCACCAGCAAGAACGGACTCGCGGGTATCAGCCTTGTTCGCGAACATCAGATCCACGGTCTCGTTGGTGCCGGGGGTGATGGTGTAGCCTGCAATGGCAGCCTTGGGCACATCATTGGCGGCATCCCAACCTGTTGTTGCGGAAGCAATCTCATAAGGGTGGATTGCAAGGAAGCTGAGCTTTCCGGTGAAAGGCCAGTAGTAGTAATTGTCGTTGTTACGCCAAGCGTCGGCACGATTCTGAGGACCACCACAGTACTCAATCTTGAGATTGGTCATGAAGTTGGAGGCAGCGTCATCTACGAACTCAGAGAAGTCTGCGGCCTGGCTCTGCCAGCCCCAGAGGCGGAAGGAATTTTCAGTGGCATAGGTGGTGCCGCTGATGATAGCGTCATTGGCCTTTGTGGCCTTGCGATTCACGGCCATGAAGCCGATTTCTTTGTCAAGGGTTGCACCAGGGGTGGTGAACTCTTCCTTGTTACAGGACGCTGCAAGCGCTACCAGCGCTGCTGCGAGAATCAATTGTGATTTGTTCATGATTTGATTGTTTATAAAGTTATGTAAAATATTATTAAAACTCAATTATTAAATGTCAATCGGAATGTTTTCAATGTCCCAGTCGTCAACTCCGGGCTGGAAGCCGCCGTTGCCGGTCGGGTTGTCAGGCGGATCGATGATGATGGTCTCATCCACGATGTCGATAGTCTGGTCGGCGATATTCTCCTCGGACATAAACTCGTCGGTGATGTCGCGGGTCCAGGAGACTGTCTCGCCGCCGACCGTCTTAATAATAATAGTAAGAAGGAGCCGGCTCTCCACGCTCGGGTTCTTTCCGAAGGTGTTGAATGTGCCGACCACTATGTCGTTGGTCTCGGAATCGGAACCGGCCTTCATGTCGAACATGAGGGTCACGTCCGTGTCGGTCTTGCCTTCTTCCTTCTCCTTACCGATGAAGTTGGAAGCGATCTGACCGGTGAGCAGAGCCCTTGCGGAAGCCATGTACTGCTCATTCTTGATACGGACGGAGATCTGCCAGGTCTCGACTACGCTCTCAGCCTCAGCCTCGATAGTCTGAGTACCGGAGATATTCTTAACCTCAACATCCTGATGGCTTACGAAGAGGTGGTCAGGCTCGTAGATGACTGCGCTTTCCTGAACCTTCTTGATGGCCATGGTCCAGACGTCGTCGGGATCAGCCTCGAGATCAGTATCCGCCTTGGTGCTGGCCAGCTTGCCGTAACGCAGGGCGTTCAGCATGTTAGACTTGAGGGCGGAGGAAACTTCGTTGGTGTAGGCCTCGATCGTCTTGTAGTTCATGTCGTTGCGGACGAGGGTGGCTTCGGTGTCGAAGTTGTAGGCGATGAACTTGTAATGGCCAGGGGCGATGGAAACGCGGCCACCCTTTGCAGGAAGGTAAGTCTCAGTAACGAAGTCGTAGGTAGTGGGATCGAAGAACATGACGCGCATCATTTCAGGATCGGGCAGACGTTCGAACTTACCGTTGACGCGGATGTTCAGGTTGATATTGAGCCTGAGGTCGACGATGGCGTTGCCATACTCCAGCTCACGCCTCTCACAGCTCGTGAGAACCGCGAGAATCGCAAATACAAGTATGAACAGACGTCTTCTCATCGTTTATTTCCTAACTTCTTTTTTCTTGTTCGCATGGAACAGGTAAGTGAGTGTTATCTTAGCATCGGTAACACCGAAATATTGTGATTTACCACTATACTGGTAAATAAGGTGCTGGTTGGAGGTCTTCTCAATATAATAACGCCACTGGGTAAACATAGGACCGAATCCGATTCCAAAGTTCATGCTCCAGTTCTCGTTGAAGACCAGGCTGTATCCAAGGCCCAGGGAAGCGAGGATCTCCTCACCCTGATAACCCTTTCCATTGTGTTCGAAGTCATAGTAGCCAGCGCCAACAGAGAGCGAAGCATACCATCCTTCGAGTATCCTCTCGGTTCCGCCGGGATTGAAAGGAGTAGCGAACTTGCTGCCAGGATACCATCTAGTTCCGAGGGTCCAGTGGAGAAGTTCGGCGCACTCTGCGTTGTTGTCCCATGCACGCCAAGGAGCGGTTCCGAGATAGTCTGCGTAGATGCTCCAATGATCACCCACGGGGACCTCGATACCACCCTGAATCGGAACGGCGTGGAAACCGGTGCCGACGGTGGCGACGTTCGGGAGGAAGTTATATGTAGCTGCCACTACGGGAACTTTTTCTTTGATAGTCTCATACTGAGGCTCCTCGACTGGGATGTACTCTGCGACTGAATCCTCACCCTGCTTAACGGCCTTGGTGTAGATGCCGGGCAGACGCTCGATGCGGGGCATCGTATCCCTGCGGGCGGTGCTGTCTGCTGCGGGCTGCCCGGAGACTGTCGAAGTCTGGGCGGGAACGACCGTGGTCTGCTCGGAGGTCTTGTCCTCGGACTCTGCGGGAACTGCGATAATCGCTGCGTTGGAGTCTGCGGGAGCGATAGACTGGCGGCGGAGAGCCGGGAAGCACTTCTCGCTCACTTTCTTGTATGCGGGATGGTGCTTGAGGGCAGCTTTCTTAGAAGTCGTGGAGGTGTTGCTGTCGAGGATCTCGCAGAGCTCGTTCTTCTGGGTTTCGCTGAGGCTGTCCTCAGAAAGAACTGCGGAACGAAGACCAGCCCAGTCCTCACCGACAGACTTGATGCGGAGCTTACCCTTGACCTCGGGAACTCTCTCGGAGATGTAGTCCGCCATAACCTTTGCTCTCATAAGAGAGAGGCGATCGTTGAGGGAAGCGGGACCTTCGGGAGAAGCGGCGCCGACGAGAACATAGTCGTCTGCTGCGCAAGGATTCTCACGGAAGAAGGCCACCATCTCTTCGAGATTGCGCTCATTGCCCATATAGCTGGGAACCACGTTCTTCGATCCGTTGGGGAAATAAACGACCGGGCTGTCCAGTCTTCTATCTCCACCGAGAAGGAGGGCAGCGGCCGAATTCTCAATTCTCAGAGAGATATCGGCGTAACGCAGGGAGCGGAAATACTTAGAATAGAGACGCTTGTAATTAGGATCCGCTTTGACGAGGGACTCTTTCTCGTCTGCCTTTGAATCTGAGTCGATAACGAGAAGGAGCTCGGAACGGGAAGCGGCATCGAGGGATTTATCTGCAGCGACATAAGCCCTGAACTGAGCCCAGGACTCGGAAACAGAAGTTACTTTGATCGTAGGATTGGAATTCGGAACAAGTGAAAGAATAAAATTCTTTACCGAAGCAGCACGGCGAACAGAGAGAGCCTTGTTATAAGCCTCATTTCCTTCTGGAGATGAATAGGAGACGATCTCGATGTTGAGGTTACCATCTGTAGCGTCGATGAGCTGGCGAATAGAATTGAGACCGGAGGCGTTGTTCATGTAGTCTGAGCGAAGTTCAGCATTGTTGAACGGGAAGATCACACGAACGCGAGCGTCCTCGCCAGCGACTATATGTTGCGCGCGTACAAAAAAAGCACTGGAGAGCAGAAGCAGGACAACCATCGCGAGCTTGGCTCCGATGTTTGCGAGAATGTTCGCTGTAGTACGTCCTGACTGCATCTTGTGCTTAATATTACTTTCTTTGACCGGCTTCGGATAGCTAGCTGTAAGTCCGAATTCCACCGATAACGAGCGCAAAGGTATAACAAAATTTGATATTACAAAAAGAATTTTTTCAATTATTTTGAAAATATTTGTTGATTCGGAAATTATGCAAAATAAGTAGATTTTTGAAACATGAAAGCGCCATCTAGGATATGTATAGGGGGGGGGTAGATGTTTCGAAACGTTTCGAAACCAACCCCTAAAATCGAAAAAACACCACAGAGTGCCCTCTAGAAGTAGTTTTACGTTTTAAAAATGCGGCAGTATTTTAAAAAGTCTTTTTGATTCATGTAAAAGAATGAAAAATAAAGCGCAATTAAGGGTGGTTTAAAGCCAGGAAAAAGAAAAATAATTAATTTCCTTATTGCCTAATAATCAGGAAATTATATATATATTTGAGTAGAAAAGGATATATAAGAGATGAAGACAATCGACCGAATTCTACTCCTGGTAACTGTTTGTATGGGCCTGAGCGCCTATACAGGGCCCTTATACGCCGAAAATGATAGTCAGACTGTCAATACAGAGATTACCTGTACAGCAGAAAGTCCCATAGATGGCTCAATGTGGATGGGAACCAGCGGAGAGGGGCTCTACAGGCTTGGGAAGAACGGTAGCAGGCTCCATTTCAGCGCTTCGAGCGGAAAAATCGGATCAGACTATATTATATATGTATGCTTCGACAAAACCGGCACTCTATGGATAATTGACAGAAGCGGAACAGTTACATCATATACGAGCGAGAATGGATTCAAGAATAACGACCTCGGAATTGGCGAAATTTCAAAGGCAATTCTGCTCCCAAAAGAAGGAAAATTGCTGATCGCTGGTGTGACGAAATATTACACTTTAAATATTAGCTCACTCGCCATAGAAAATCATTCGGAAATTAACTTCACTCCTACTGAACTGAGGCTTTCTACAGACTCTACTTACGTCTGGTCGTTCGGGGAAAATAAGGTGGCAAAGCTATTCCCCAATGGAGTAATGACAGAGTGGGAATCAAATGGATCAGTTTCAAATTCGATACCTTTAGAATTTGAAACATACACCGATAAGAACAAGTCTGGGCTGGGATTAGGCTGGATTATTCTTATATGTTTATCCATTTTTGTCGTGGCAATAATGATTGGCTACGTGATCGCGGGAAGGCGTAAAACCGCTCGCCCTATCCCAACTGACATCAACTGGCACACCGTGGAAGAACCTGCAATAGAAACGCAAGAGAACGAGCCAGCGGTCCACGAAACGAAGCCGGAAGAGCCAATCGAAAATCCTGTAATTAAGCCCGAGCCTGTGACGAAATCCGAGCCAAAAAACGCCGAGTTTACCACCCGCGTTATGATGCTTATTCAGGAACATATCTCAGAACCGGACTTCGATGTAGAGTCAATCGCTGCGCTTACCGGTATGAGTCGCATCCATGTAAACAGAAAGCTTAAGGCCGAAGGCTCCCCCTCTCCTTCAGTTCTTATAAAACAAAGAAGAATGGACATCGCGAAGTTCCTCCTTCTTCAAAGCGAAATGCCGATGTCGCAGATCGCTTCAGAATGCGGTTTTCGCTCGCCGTCGTATTTTACTACGGCATTTAAGGACTATACAGGACTTACGCCTTCGGAATTTGTGGCCCAGAATAGGCTGTAGGGCTATTTTTCGCTTATTTTGAACAACCAGGTCTTCGGAGTCATTCCGGTGATCTTCCTGAAGATATTGTTGAAAGACGACGCGCTCAGGAAGCCGCAGGCTCTCGCAATCTCTTCCTGCTTTGCGTTCGGATGATTCTTAATGTACTGCTTTGCGTAGTCGATACGCAGCGTATTCAGAAACTCTGGGAAGCTCATGTTGTAGGTATTGTTCACGAGCTTCGATATATAAGTCTTATTTGTGTGCAACCTCTCGGCTATATCCTGGAGACTGATGCTGGGCTGGAGGAATAATTGTTCGTTCAGGATAACTGTCTGGAAACGCGTAAGAAGGCTGTCGTCCCAGGGGTTGGACGCAGAATCGAATAGGATATCCTTAACAGCGTTGATTTCCTTGGGGGTCATCGATGATGAATGTACCCGGTCGCCAATTTTGTCTTGTAGTCGAAGGAGGAAGTCTTGATCTACATCTTCCAGCAACTCCTCGACCATTATTTCCTTGATAGGGTCCATAATCGACGGATGATAATTGTACATCATCACATGACTTGCCTGAATCTTCGTAATAGTTGTTCTGGCGCCGAACCATGAATCTCTGTTGAAAAAGAACAGGCTTATTGAGAGGACAATATTCATACATACAGACACCCAGAGGTGTGTGTCCATGAATGGTTTAGAAAGAAGGACTTTGAACAGGATGACGAGCGCAGGAACAACAAGGACGAATATCTGAAGTTCTATAACCCTGATCGGAGCGCTTTTAGTGTAATATTCGTGGAAATTTCTGAAGCGAACGCCCTCTTTAAATACATATGTGAGCAAGTATATAACCGCTGCAACCAGCTCTCCTCCGATAGCGATACGGAAGATGGTGTGGCACCATATATAATAGTGTCCGAAGGTTGTTCCCCAATAATTGACCATTATCTCGGATCCATGCGTATACAGATCCTGAAGGAAAGGCGCCAACTGGGCTGCCCCGATGGTGTCAGTCAACGACGATGCGGTAAGAGTAAGCGAGAATGGAATCAGAATCCAGAGGAAGTAAGTTCCCTTGAAGCGGCGGCCGTAGCGCAGACGGTCGAAATAGAGCCATATTAGGGGGATAATGCAAGGAGCGGCGAAAACAGTCACGAGGTGTGAGTACACCAAAATGTTCGTCGGGACCCCGGGGATAGAATAAATCGCGTCCGCCGTGAAGAACAAAAGAAGATCAAGCATCAAAGCCTGGACTATTATGTATGTACTCGTCCTGCGAGCGACCAGCAAATTGAGCAGCAACCAGCCCAAAACTGCAGCGGAAGGCAGGAAAAGGAGCAAAATCAAAAAGTTCGATATCATCGCGCGCTCGTCGTTTTCACAAATATACTTATATTTGTTGAAAATATAGCTAAAACCCGAACCTGTGGATCCTATCCTGATAACCCACGACGAATTACAACAAGCCATCGGCCTGAAGGGCTTTGGAGGCAAGATCCTTACCCGGCTGATATGGCGCATTCTGGGGATAACTCCGCTCAGCGCCCTCTACGGCCGCAATGCGGAACACGTAGGCCCCGCGTTCTCCGAGGCTGTTCTCAAAGACCTCCAGGTCACATTCAATATCCCCGAATCCCAGTTGGCCAACATCCCCGCAGAGGGAGGTTTCATCACGGTATCCAACCACCACTTCGGAGCCATCGACGGACTTCTGCTCAACCACATAATAGGCTCCCGCAGGCCCGACTACAAGATACTCACAACCTTCTTTCTTGCACTCGTCCCTACCCTCAAAGAATGGTTCATACCTGTCGACAACTTCTCGAGCGGCGGAGCGAGGAGCGTGAGCGGAATTCGCTCCGCCCTCGGCCACATCGCAGATGGGGGCGCGCTGGGACTCTTCCCAGCGGGCGAAGTTGCAACCTGGCAGCGCGGTAAAGACCGCACATCAGTGGGCGGCGGCTGCAGGGTCGTGGAAGACAAGCCGTGGGCGGACAACATGTCGAAGCTCATCAAGAAGTCCGGCCTGCCCGTGATCCCCATCTATTTCGACGGCACCAATTCGAAGAAATTCCACAGACTCGGCCGCATCCACCCGCGCATTCGCACCCTCCTCCTCATACGCGAACTGCTTGGTTCTCAGGGCAAACACGTTGAAATAAGGATCGGCCAGCCGATTCCGGCCAGCCAGATAGCGCAGTTCAGCGTCCAGAATCTCGGCAAGTACCTGCGCAACCGCTGCTATGCGCTCGAAGCCCAGTGCAGGGCCGATTTCGAGCATCGTCAGACGGCAGTCTGCGAGCAGGAGATCATTCCTCCGGTCGACCCTGCGCTCATCCGCGCCCAGGTCGAGAAGCTCGGCGACAGCGCCATCTTCGAGAGCGGCGACTATCGCGCCTACATCATCACCGCCTCCCAGGCTCCCGACCTCATGCGTGAGCTCTACCGCCTGCGCGAAGTCACCTTCAGGGCCGTGGGCGAAGGCACAGGGAAAGCGCTGGATACAGACCGCTACGACGACTATTATCACCACCTCATCCTCTGGAATATCCCGGACGGGCAGATAGTGGGCGCCTACCGCGTCGGCTATGGCTGCGAGATTATGAAGGACCATGGCGGAGTCTCCGGCTTCTATACCTCCACCCTCGTCCGCTTCGGCCCCGATGCCCCCCAGATGCTGGCCCATTCGCTCGAACTCGGCCGCTCGTTCATAGTAGAAAAGTACCAGCGCGAAGTACTGCCGCTCAAACTCCTTCTCGCCGGCCTATGCGTAGCCAACGTCAAGGCCAAGGCAGGCAGCTGCTTCGGACTGGTGACGATGAGCGCCGCCCTGCCGGATTTCTACAAGAGCCTTACCTCTTACTTTATACATCGCGATTTCGGCCTTCCGAACGCAGAGAAATTTGCATCTCCTACGACTCCGTTCAAACCCACATATCTGAGGGTAGATCCTGAAGGACTGCTTCAGATTCCCGAAGGAGATATTGACGCATTCGACAGGCTTATCGGAGCAATCTCCGAGGGCCAGTACAGGCTGCCGGTACTGTTCCGCAAGTATTTCTCATGCGGAGCACACTTCTCCTGTCTGAACGTAGACGCCGATTTCTCGGACTGCGTTGATGCGATGATTTACCTGCGCCTGGCAGACTTCCCGCCGGCGAGCATCAAGTCGTTCGTAAGAGGAATGAGTGAGGATCTCCAGAAGGAAATCCTCACCCACTTCTACGGTTCATCGGAAATTTAAGGCCTCCCGTATTCGCCCTCAAGGCGCATAGCCCTGCGGATAGCGTTTTTGTAGGTACCCCAGCGGTTCTTGACCGATCCCAGTTCGAAGATCATAACGCCGTCGAATGTGCGGTAGTTCAGTATTGTCGCACCCGCGTAGTCGAGATTGTTGACATATGCCCCGAACGAGCCGTAGAGGGTGCATGCGTCGAGTATGCGGTTCTTGCCGTAATTGGCCAGATATTCCATGGTATACTGATCCCCAAAGCCGTAAACGGTGTGGACATATGATCCGAGGTGGAATATATCCAGATAATCGGCGAATCCGGTAGTCATGTAGTCTTCGGACGCCCATGTATAGCCCGATGGCAGAGACGCTTTCTGAGCCGCCCAGTTCTGGCCTTTGGCCCAACATTCCCACCACCATGCTTCCGCCCAGTATTCGATCCGAATAGACGGGTTGATGGCCTTTATGGCGTCGCGGCAGTCGCGCACGCAGCCCTGGATCAGGCTCGAGCGCCATTTCACCCATTCCTTGAAGCGTGGGCACTTGTACCAGGAGTCGCGCGAGGCGGTGGAGTACTTGATAATGTCGTCCGGCCAGTTTTCGACCGGGGTACCGCTCCACTGTTCGAAGGCCGAGCGCGATGTTTCCGAAAAGTCACTGCGGACGTCGGGGAAACGGCAGTAGTCGAGGGCAATGCCGTCGAGATCGTAATTGCGCGCCAGCTCGCTTACCATGGCGATCATATAGTCGTGGGTCGCGGGATTGGCGGGATTTAGGAAGATGTAGGAGGCTTCCGGGTCTTCGCGCTGGTCGATGATGCCCTCGGGGAGGAATTCGCGGCAGATAGCGCCGTCTAGGTGATTGTCGAAGTAATCCTGACCCTTCAAGGTCGCGGGGCGCGGGAAGGTCATGACGCTGACGGACGCGGTGATAGTCATCCCCTGCTCATGGCAACGGTCCACGAGCTCCTGAAGCAGATCGAAGTCCTGCGGGATGTCGGTTTCCTTGAGCCTGGGGCAATACCCTAGAAAACTGCTGGTGTAGAGGACATCGCCGCTTCGGGGCGATTTCACGTCCATGACTATGCCAGAGAAGCCGTTGTCCCATGCGGTTTTGACCACATCGGCCACCTTCGCTCGTGTATTGAGCAGGCGGCAGGAATTTTCAGCGTCGATCCACATGACGACCGGCTTTGCCGGGCGCTCGGGAGTCTGCAGCATTTTGAGCGACAGAGTGTATATCTTTTCCGTTCCGTCCTCTGCCGTGACTATATAGGTTGGACTGGGCGTGATGTTCGCCCCCTCTGCCAATGTTACGTGGCCTTTAGTGGACTTGAGCGAAGACAGGTCCTCTTCGAAGCACGGAAGGGCGATGGTGCCAGCGACAGTGTCGACCTCGCACTCGAGCGTCCACTCCCCCGCCTCCACGCTCATCGCGAATATCCTGCAGTCGCTGCTCTTCACCTCCACCACTGGTTCCGGTTCAGGCTCCGGAGTCGGCGCGGGCGGGTCTTGTCTGCACGAAAGCGCCGACAGAACCAATGCAGCATATAATAGTTTATAGTACACTAAATTGCAGTTCTGGAGAGTTTGTAAAGAATGACTTCTCCGCCGTTGAAGCCAACGTTGACGAGGATGTAACCTGTTTGGTCGGCGGGGTTGAAGACGTAGGCGCTTGAGGAGCGGACTTCGTGGATGTTGGATACCACTTCGGTAGGATGGATAAAAGCGAGTTCTTCGTCGAGAGGCTGGACGGTGAGGAAAGTTCCTTCCCAGAAGGTCGAGGTAACGATGACTGCTTCCGTTCCGAACCACTTGATTGCTTTGACATGGCCTACGGAATAGTTTCCATAGCCTGAAATACCAGGATAGGAAGCGTCCGGATCCCAGCCGGGGATCTCTTCGACTCCGCCGTAGAGTGCGTAGTCGTCGGCAAGGTTAGCGAAACTCTTACGGACGAACACCGAGTAGCCAACGCCTGTCTGGTTGGAGTCGCCGATCACGAAGGTGCCGTCGAATGAAGCCTCAACCGGGCTTATCATCTGGATCCAGTTACCGTCGCCGAAACGCTGGCGCGAATCGAATACGCGGCGCTCGGTACAGGTGCCGTTCTCGAACAGGAGTACGTTATGGAGGCCGGTGGGAATACCCTCGATTGCGAAGTCGCCGAAATGGAGGGTAGTGACGATAAGTTTTCCCTCGTAATCACCGGCGGCGCTGAGCGAGGCGCAGTCGGATGCGCCCCAATAGTACTGAGGATATTCGGGAATGGTTTCAGGTGCGAATTGGTAGAGTTTTGTGGGCGCCGAATCCCAGCCGCCGGCCCAGATGTAGATAGCTCCTTCGGAGTTGGTATCGACCATATTGCGGTCTTTCGAGCCGTTGCCGAAGGTGGCGATGAAGCGGCCCTTGTCGTCGTTGGCCAGCGATATGAGGCCCCATCCGGCAGGGATACCAGTGACATTGAGGGCACCGAGTTTATTGCCGGAAATGTCGAATACACTGCCTTCGTGTGTAACAAATTTGTCGAGGTCGCAGAAGCCTATCTGGCTTTGACCCTGGTCGAAGAGCTGGTCTTTGATAGAGAGTTGTGTATAGGTCTTGGACCATGCCTTGACGGAGTTGTTGACGACCTTAGCCTCTTCGCAGTTGACTATATAGCGCTTTACGGTAGAGCCGTCGCCCGAGGTAATCGTAAATACCTGGTCTGCGGTGTAGTCCAGCGGCTTTGACGGGTCGGGATTGATCGTAGCGCCCTTGCTGAGGGTTACCTCGGCGGTAGCGCTTTCCAGCATACTAAACTGTTCGGGAAGATAGACGATCAGCACTCTTTTCTCATAACTCGAAACCGTGGCCTCGATCGACACATCTCCTTTGATTACTTTGAAAGTAAGGATATCCGCACCCGTCAGTTGCTCTTCCGGTTCGGGATCTTTTTTCTCTTCCTGTTGATTCGGTTCTTTGCCGCAGGCGACAAACGCAGCCAATGCGAAAAGTAAAATAAGTTTTTTCATATCGTTTATTCTCCTGATGCTACTGTTGATACGTATGCGAATAATGAGTATTTGTGGCTTTCACCGGTTGTTCGGTTACTTACTGTGATGACATAGGGCTTGTCCTCGTGAGAAAGGTCCTTGCGGCCTTCGAGGCCGGGGGTAATAAAGACGTCGTAGGTGACGTTAGCGCGGACGGTGAGGCTGGAAGGGTCGTAGCCGTAGCGCGACGGGTAGTCGCGCGGGATGGCGAAGATTACTTCGGCGTCGCCGTTCGCGCCTACGGTGATCTTCCCTGCCACCTGCGGTGCGGAAGAGTTACCCGGAGGGCTGACGTAGATAGCGCGGATGGCGCATTCGTCGTGGGTGAATTCGTCGTCGGGAACGGCGCAGGAGGCAAGCCCCAGCGCGGCGACAATCATAAGTATATATCGTGTAAACTTTTTCATTACCATCCGGGGTTATTATCGCCGAGGAGCGTGTTGGCGCTGCGCTCAGACACGGGGATTGAGAATGCGTAATACTGCTCCTTGAAAATGCGGGTGTAGCCGCCGTCGGCATCGATGCGGGAGTATGAGTATGTTCCGTCGCCGTTAGGGGTAGGCTTGCAGCCGTGGACGGAGCTGTCGTTCAGCACGGCGAAGGCCCTTCTCCAGCGGCGGAGGTCCCAGTAGCGGAAACCTTCTCCGGCGAGTTCCACGACACGTTCGTGTTCAAGGACTTTCATGAATTCCGAGAGGTCGGCTGCAGCGGCGGCGGGAAGGCCTACGCGCGAGCGCACTTCGCCCAGCGAAGCCAGCGCGCCAGGCAGGTCGCCGCCGATGGCCTGCGCCTCGGCTTTGTTGAGCAGGACCTCTGCGTAGCGTATCAGGATCCAGAAATGGGAGCTGCCGTTAGTTGCCCACGAGTTGTCGTCTTCTGTTATCCACTTACGGAGATAGTAACCGGTGACGCTGCATTCTGCGGAGCCGGACTTGCGGAAGGTTCCGAAGCCGTCGTAGACTCCGTCGGGATCGTCAGGGTCTGTATACATCTTCAGGCGTCTGTCTTCCCATTTTGCGTCGTTGTAGAGGATTGAGGCATAGAAACGCGGCTCACGCCCGGTCCAGGGGTTGGCGCCATGGACGGCCCAGTCGAACGGGGTTCCGTCGGCCATCTCGTATGAGTCGGCGAGCTCCGCCGTGGGACCGAAGGTCGCGGAAACGGTCGCTCCACCATGGGTCTTCTGGTCGCCTTTGGGGCGGAAGAAACGGTCGGCTTCATGGCTGAGGTTTTGAGACGTGCTGCCCCTGAAGAAGGTTACAGTAAAGAGGTTTTCGGAGTTGATTTCGGAAGAGAAGACCGTCGAATAATCCGGCGCGAGAGCTGCGCCGTGGGCCTTGCAGGAGTCAGCCGCGGCTATCGCCTCGCTGCACGCCTCGGCCACGGCAGACGCGCTCGCGCCGCTATTCTTAAGCGCCCATATCTTGTAGACCGCGCAACGGGATGCCATTCCCCAGGCAGCCGCTTTGGTAGCCCTGCCGTAGTTCTTGGAATCCCAGGCTTCAGGAAGGTCTGCCGCCGCAGCGCGCAGATTGTCGATGACCCACGCCCAACTGTCGGCCTCGCTGAGGCGGGCCTTGTTGTTCTGGTCGGGGCCGTCGACTCCGGCGCTTTCGTCGCGGATGACGACTCCGGCATAGACTCTTATCAGATAGAAGTAACTGACGGCGCGTATGAACTTAATCTCGGCGATACGCGTACGCAGGAAGCCGGAGCTGAAATTGCCGGCGTACTTGACTGCATCGCGCAGGAATTCGTTGTCGCGCTTGATTCTCACATAGCTGTCTTCCCAGATCTCGAAAGACGAAGCGTCGTCGGAAGTGATGACGTTGGGCTCCATCGAGATGGAGTTGTAGGTATGGCCGTACTGATCCCACGATCCGGACTTGATGAGGTCCGTGTAGGCGTCGGTAAAGTTGTTGCGGGAATAGATTTCGGCTTTGTCGCGGATAGCGGCGTATAGGCCGAAGACATAACCGTCGAGGGTGGTTTCGTCTCCACTCCATATCTGGTCGGGCGAGAGTTGCGAGGTGGGTCCGAGGTCGATCCAACTGCACGAAAACGCCGTGAAGGCTGCAAGTATTATAGATAGTATCTTTTTCATGCCGTTAGAATGTTACGTTTAGACCCATGCTGTATGTCTTCTGCTGGGGATAGAAGCCGTCGTTGACACCCGGATTCTCCGGGTCCATCCACTTGTAGTGGGATAGGGTGAAGAGATTGGTGCCTGCGAGGAAGACGCTGGCATTGGAGAGTTTTATCGCCCTGACCAATTGCTTGGGCAGGGTGTATGTAAGTTGGAGGTTCTTGAGCCTAAGGTAAGTTCCGTCGACCAGCCACATATCCGAGATCCACATCGTATTGCCGTTCCAGCTCTGATGGATGCGGGGGTAGTATGCGTCGGTGTGGTCGGGAGTCCAGGAGTTCTTCGCCAGGACGATATTGCCGTTGGTGGCGTCAAGGCCGTAGAAGGTGCGGGTATAGACGGTGTTGTCTGTAACGCCGTTGTTGTAGACGCCGCAGAGTTTGGTGGTGACCATGGTCGCGCCCTGGAAAAGGGCAGACAGCGACCAGTTCTTCCAACTGACATCTGCATTGAGCGAGAAGGTCATTTCCGGGACGTCGGAGTAACCGAGGCGGATGTAGTCGTACTGGGCGGTTATCTTGCCGTCGCCGTTGTAATCGAGGTAGCGCTGCTCGCCCAGATCGATATAGCCTTGGGGCGGCGTAGGAGCGTCCAGCAACTCATCATTCGTCTGGAAAAGGCCGAGGCATTTGAAACCGTAGACGGCGCCGAGCGGCTGGCCGAGAACTGCGCGGTACGAAGGATGATCGTCGGTTATCTTACGCGAGAGAACACGGTTGCGTGCAAACATCACCATTCCGGTGAGGCTGTAGTTGATTCCGTTCGAGAGCCAGTTGTCGTGGCGGACGGTGAGTTCGAAGCCTCGGTTGTCCATGCGGCCGGTATTGGCGTAAGTAGGATAGTTGCTGCCCAGCGAGGGGGCGTAGGCCGAGCTGCTCATTCTCTCGAGGATGTGGGTCCTATACTGGTAGAACCAGTCGAAACCGATGGTCAGCATTTTATCGAATAGGATGGCGTCGAGGCCGGCGTTGTAGTCGTACATTCGCGACCACGTAGCGTCTGTGTTGGGATAACCGCTGGTATAGTAGCCCTTGACCGGGGCCTGGCCGATTCCGTAGGCGTCGTTACTGCCCGTGTTGCTGAACTTGATCATGTAGGAGTAGGCAGCGATATCAGCGGAGCCGGTCTGGCCTATCGAGCCCCTGATTTTGAGGTGGTCGATCCATGGAAGATTGTCCTTGATGAAGCTTTCCTTGGACATGACCCACGAAGCGGCGAACGAGGGGAAGAAGCCCCAACGGGATTCGGGTGCGAAGACGTAGGAGCCGTCGTAGCGGCCGGAGGCTTCGAGTATGTATTTGCCGTCGTAGATGTAGGAGCCGCGATAGACGAAGCTCGCGAAGCCGCGGTGGTCGTGGGAGCCGGAGGCCGCGCCCATCACGCTTTCGGTGGCCATATTGAGGTCGATCGGGTCGTCGGTCGCGAAGCCGTAACCATGGCCCTGCAGGTAACTGACGTAGAACCTTTCGGCTTCGAAAAGGCCGAGCAGCGAGATTTCGTGTTTTCCGAAGGTGCGGTCGTAACTGACCTGCGGACGGACGACGATATCGGTGCTGTAACTGTGGCCTTTGATATAGGTCGTTTTGGTGTACGGAATAAAGTTGATGATGCTGACCGTGAAGGTCTTGGGATTGAACTGCGCCTGCTTGAAGGGCTGGACGTACTGCTGCGAAATCGTAAGGTCTCCGTTGAAGCCAGCGAAGGCGCTAGCTTTCAGGCCTTTGAGCCAGCCGGCCAGGACGCCGAAGTCGTAGTCGAGCTGCATCGTAGCGTTCAGCAAGGCATAACTCTGGTCGCGGTAACCGCCGTTATAGAGGCCTGCAAGCGGGGTGTAGGTGTAGGTTCCGTTAGTGATTCCGAGCGGGTAGCCGTCGTATTCCTGAGCGAGGATAGGGGCGGCATAGAAGGCCTGGGAGATAGGCGAATATTCGCTCTGGGCATCAAGCGGGATACAGGGGTGGTGGCGATAGGAGTACTGACCGTAGACCGTAGTCTTAAAGTCCAGGCCGCCGGCAATTTTTGCGCTAAGGTTAGTGCGGAAGTTGTAGCGTTCGTAGTTGGTGTTCCGGATGATACCGTCCTGGCTCAGGTAGCCGAGCGAAGAGTAGTACTGGACTGCGTCATTGCCTCCGCTGGATGAGATGTTGTGTTGATGGGTAAGTCCGAAGGGCTTGTAGATGATGTCGAGCCAGTTCGTCTCGGCATAGAGGCCCATGTCCTTGAGCTTTTGGATATTTTCGTCCGTCCAATAGAGCGGCAGGCCGTCCATCTCGCGGACTTTGTTGTTCCAATAGATGTACTCCTGCGCGTCCATCAGCTCGATCATGGCGGTGTTGAAGTCGAACGAGACGGAGCCGTCATAAGCCACCTTGTTCTTGGCGCGGGTGCCCGATTTGGTCGTAATGACGATAACGCCGTTGGAACCATCGAGGCCATAGACCGCAGTACTCGCGCCGTCTTTGAGGATGGAGACGGTCTCGATATCGTTGGGGTTGATGGTTCGGATGATGCCGATGTCGTGCTTTATTCCGTCGACCACGCAAATAGGTTCGCTGCCGTTGAAGGTAGAGAGGCCGCGTACGAACATGCGGGTTCCGTCGGCTCCAGGGGTTCCGGTAGTCTGGATGTTGGTAAGGCCGGCGAGTCGTCCAGTAAGGAGTTGCTGGGAGTTAGTAACCGGGGCCTTGAGGATTTCCCGGGAAGAGACCTGAGCCACACTGCCGGTGAGGTATTCCCTCTTTCGCTCGCCGTAGCCGATGACCACAACTTCGTCGAGATAGTCGTCCCAGCCGGCGTAGATGGAGTCCAGGTCGAACTGTAAGTCAGTTTGTGCCCACGCGGACAAGCAGGTGAGCACAGTGACTATAATAGTAAGGATGCGTTTCACTTCTTGTTAAAGTATTCAAGATACCTGTCGTAGAGGTGTCCGGCCTGCAGGTAGGCGCTCTGAGGGCTGATGAAATGAGAGAACTCGAAGGTGATCGCTTTCTCTACTCCGCAGCGCTTGGCGGCTTCCAGTTTCAGACGGAGTTTGTCGAACTTGATCGGGAGGAACTTGATAGGCATGTCGCGGTCGAAGCTCTCGCAGTTGGTCCAGCTATGAATTCCCCATTTGTCTGCGAGCATCTTGTTGACAGAAATATAATCCTCTATTTCGTCGTAGTCGTTGTAGCCGTCCTGGAAAGCGCAGGCATCTACGAATTCATGGATTCCCTCGAAGATCTCGTCCCAGTCGCGCATGTGTTCCATGATATCCGGCCTGTCTGCCCGGCGGAGCTGGGCGCTCTGGGCGCTTACGCCCTTGATACCCTCGATAATGGGGCTGATGAAGGTAGGATAGCCGTTGGGGTACTCTGCGCTCTTGGAGAGTTCCTTACACTGCTGGCCGAGCTTTTGGTATCCTTCGATTGCGCCCTTACTGCGGCGGGAGATTTCGTAGCTGAGGTACCATCCCTTGAAGCTCTTGTAATGTCCGTATCTTTCCCAGAGTTCGTCGATGATGAAGCGGTTGATCTCGATTTCGTTGTTGTAGACTCCGGTATACCAGTACTCGTCTGAGTCGTAAAGACCGATATAGAGAGACATGCCGTGTTTTTCAGCCAGACGGCAGAACATATCCACCAGATCTACTGAAGGATAGTAGTAACCTTTCTTCAGAAGATAGGGACTCGGATAGGTCATCCATTTCCTGAGGCCGCAGCGGATGATGATAACAGTATCGATTCCGAAAAGCTTCATATACTGGAAGTCGCGGTCCCACTCCGCTTCGCCCCAGTTCTGGTGGGGGATGTCGGTAGAGATCTCGTCGAGGAAGGTTCCCGTAATAGGAACGGCGTTTCCGTACTCGACTATCAGCTTACTCTTTACGCTCTTGTCGAGGCCTATTCCATACTTGTCTTTACCGGTATTGCAGCCCGTGATAAGGGGCGCTGCCGCTACCGCTGCTGTAGCTGCAGCAGTGGTTTTAAGGAAGGATCTTCTGTCTGTCATGGGATTATGTGGTTTTAATATACAAATATAGTAAATTTGCCAGAGTTATATTTCTTTCCGGGGAAGAATTTGGAGACCTTGGCGCAGTACTGAGCGTACTCAGGGTACTTGCTGCCGCTGATTTGTTCGGCGAGGGCGGAGCTGCCGATGAAAAGGACGATCAGCAACAGCGCGCCGATGATGCTCCAGTTGAGGATGCCGACTCCGGCGCCGATCGAGAAGATGTAGAAGCAGCACCAGATCGACTGCTCGGCGAGGTAGTTGGGATGGCGACTGACGCCCCATAGGCCGCAGGTGTTGAAGCCCTTGTTGTATGGCTCCGGAAGGTCTTCCAAACGTTTACCTTCATTAATCATGGCCCACTTGCGGGTCTGGAAGGCCCACTGCTGTTCGTCGGCGATGGTCTCGTAGACAATGAACCCTGCCATGAGCACGGCGGCGACAAGGTCTATCCAGCCAAACGGGGTCTCTGAACGCATGCTCACTAGCGCGGGGAAGGTGGTCATGAGAATAAGAGCGTTCTGGTAGATCGAGATGAAAAAGAGGTCGAAAAGCATCCAGCCGAAGCGCTTTCCGTTGAAGGGGGCGCCGTTGCGGACGACCGACCAGCGGTAGTCCTCCGCTCCTTCCCAGAATTTCCACTTGTATGCGCCTTTGCGCGCAAAATTGTAGGTCAGCCTCACGCCCCAGAGGGTAGCGAGAATGGCCATGACCACCAAACGTGTAGACATTCCGCCATGGACTGCGATCACCCAGGTATAGACGACAGGGAGTATGCTCCAGAGCTTATCCATCTGGGAATTGTTGCCCGTCAGCTCTCCCGCGACGAAGCAGAATAGAGCGCTGCCGCCGGCGATTAGGCCGAGAAGTTTCAAAACTGAAATTTGGTCGGCATCGAGGGCAGGACCCACATTAATATAGAGGATAGGGCATACGACGATCGAGACTATCAACAGAGTCGCAATCAAGGGAATGTTCATCTTTTTCATGTCAAACAAAGATAAGCCTTTCGATAAATAATTGCTAACTTTCGGCTATAATTTGACTAAAACTAAATTTTTCGGAATGAAAAAAATAATTGAATGCGTTCCTAACTACAGTGAAGGTAGGGATATGAGTGTTATTGACAGGATAGTTGGTGCAATCTCAACCGTGAAGGGAGTTAAGGTGCTGAACGTTGATCCGGGCGAGGCGACGAACAGGACGGTAGTCACATTCGTCGGCGAGCCGGAGGCCGTGGTGGAGGCGGCGTTCAGGGGAGCGGCGAAGGCCGCGGAACTGATTGACATGAGGCTCCACCACGGCGCGCATCCGCGAAGCGGTGCGACCGACGTACTGCCGCTGATTCCGGTGAGCGGGATCACTCTCGAGGAGTGCGCCGAGCTCGCCCGCGCGCTGGCAGAGCGCATGTGGAAAGAGCTCGGAATTCCCTGCTACTGCTACGAAGCGGCCGCATTCAAACCCGAACGAAAGAACCTGGCGGTCTGCCGCGCGGGCGAGTACGAGGCTCTGCCCGAGAAGATGGCGGACCCGGAGCGGAAGCCCGATTTCGGCGGTGCGTTCGATGAAAGGGCAGCCAGGACAGGTGCGACAAATGTGGGCGCACGCGGGTTCCTCGTTGCGGTGAATTATAATTTGAACACTACGTCTACACGGCGCGCGATGGCTGTCGCTTTCGACGTGCGCGAAAAGGGCAGAAAGGCCCGCGAAGGCGGCTCGCTTACGGGAGCGCTTCTCAAAGACGAAAACGGCGAACAAATCTGGATACCCGGAACCCTTAAAGGATGTAAAGCAATCGGCTGGTATATAGACGAATACGGCATTGCTCAGGTGTCGATGAACATAACTGACATTGAGGCTACTCCTCTCCATGTAGCATTCGAAGAAGTATGCAGAGCCGCAGCTGCGCGCGGACTTAGAGTTACGGGTGCGGAAATAGTGGGACTGGTTCCTAAGAAGGTCCTTATTGATGCCGGTAAGTTCTATCTGGAACGCCAGCAGCGTTCACTCGGAGTATCTGAAGAAGAGATTATCAAGATAGCCGTGAAGTCTATGTCGCTTGATGATCAGAAGCCCTTCGACCCGAAGGAGAAAGTAATAGAGTATCTAATGATAGATCCCGAAGAACAGGCCAAGAAAGAACGTCTCATCAGCATGACGCTGAAGGACTTCGCAGCGCTGGCGGCCTCGGAGGCGCCCGCCCCCGGCGGCGGCTCGGTCGCCGCATATATGGGCGCGCTCGGCGCCGCCCTCGCGACGATGGTCGCGAATCTCTCGTCGCACAAGCGCGGCTGGGACGACCGCTGGAAAGAGTTCTCGGATATCGCCGAACGCGGACAGGCGCTGGTCAGCGAGTTGACCGCGCTTGTGGACGAAGATACCGCAGCATTCGACGCGATAATGAATGCCTTCGGTCTGCCGAAAGACACTCCCGAGCAGAAAGAGGCGCGCGCCAAGGCGATCGAGGCTGCGACTCTTAACGCGGCCAGCGTGCCTCTGCGCACGATGGAGGCGTCGCTAAAGGCTTTGCCGCTCGCGCTCGAGGTCGCGCAGAAGGGTCTGAGCGCAAGCGCCTCAGACGCAGGAGTCGCGGCCCTCGCTGCCTTCGCCGGCATCCGCGGCGCCGCTCTCAACGTGCGCATCAACGCCGCCGGCCTGAAAGACAAGACTGCAGCAGAACCGCTTCTAAAACGCGCCGCTGCTATCGAATCCGAAGCCCAATCCCTTCAGGACCAGGTTCTCGCCGAAGTCAACGCGCATATCGGCTAACGCGCCAAAAACTCGCCGAATGACACAAAAATCCCCAATCCGGCGAGAAAACACCCCAAAAACTCGCCGAATGACACAAAAATCCCCAATCCGGCGAGAAAACACCCCCAAAACTCGCCGGAGCAAAGCACCCCACAAAATCGCTCGGATGTCCGCCAACTTGCCCCACATGGGGTTCTATGAGGGGGTACTCTGGCAGCAAGGGCCTAGATCGGGCCTTGCTCCCAGCCTATGAGCCCCTCATGCCATTCTGAAGGGGTTGCCTTGGCAGCTACTTCGCGAAAGGGAGGCCGCCAATGAAGACCTCACGGAGGAAGGGGGTGGTGTAGTTGTAAGCGAGGCGGGTAAGGGACCAGCCGGGGAGAGTCAGCAGGAGGTCGGCGCGCTTGCCGCGGGAGATCGAGCCGGTCTCGGCGCTGAGGCCCAGCGCGTAAGCGCCGTTGAGCGTAACCGCGGCCAGCGCCTCCAGGGGCTGAAGCTTCATCTTGATACATCCCAGAGCCATCACGAAACGCATGTCGCCGGAAGGAGACGAGCCCGGATTGTAGTCCGAGGCGAGGGCGAGAGGGAGGCCGGCATCGACGAAGTCGCGGGCCCGGCCGTACGGCAGCCCGAGGAAGAACGACGATCCGGGCAGCATCACCGGCATAGTATCAGAACCTTTCAGCGCGTCAATTTCAGCATCCGTCGTTCGTTCCAGATGGTCGACCGACAAAGCACCATGACGAACGCCCACCTGGACTCCCCCGCTAACGGCGAGTTCGTTGGCGTGGATCTTCGGGCGCAGACCGTATCGGGCGCCTTCAGCCAAAATACGGGAAGTATCTTCTACAGTAAAGAATCCCTCGTCGCAGAACACGTCGATGAAATCAGACATCGAAGCAGCCTGAGGTATCATTTTCAAGACGGCGTCGACATACTCGGAGTGGGAATAGCCACGGCCAACGGCGTGGGCCCCGAGGAAGGTCGCTCTAACGAGCGCCGGCACGGCCGCCCTGATTCGCGCTATCACCCTGAGCATCTTCATCTCGTCTTCCGGCCGCAACCCATAGCCGCTCTTTATCTCCAGGGCGGCCGTGCCCTTAGCGAGCACTTCGCGAACCCGGACCATGCTCTGTTCGAACAGTTCGTCCTCGGAAGTTTCGTGGAGCAAATCCGAAGAATTAAGTATTCCGCCGCCGCGGGCCGCGATTTCCTCGTACGAGAGCCCTGCGAGCTTGTCGAGGAACTCGCCTTCGCGGCTCCCCGCATAAACCAGATGAGTGTGGGAGTCACAGAAAGCAGGCATAACCATACCGCCCTGCGCGTCGATGACAGACCCCCGATCAGGTCGGGGGTGACCGTCATGCCCGACCCGATCGGGCATCTTTCCAAAGTCAGCTATACGTCCGTCTTCAATCCTTAGCCACGCCCTGCGCAGCACGCCCATCGACCCCATCTGCGCCCCGCTCAACCGCAGTGCATCACTAATCCCGACGAGTTCGCCGATATTGACAATGGTTTTAGTACTCACGCTTGATGAATTCTACTGATTTCTCGATGAAGGGATGCATGTAGGAGTCGGTCTCGATGAAGGGAACGACCTTGCGGTAGTCGGAGAAAATCCTCTCTATCAACTCCGAGGACTTAAGCGGCCTGCGGAACTCCAGCGCCTGGGCGGCGTTAAACAATTCAATCGCCAAAACGGTCTCCACATTATCCACGACGCGAACCAACTTGGTGGCTGCATTGGATCCCATCGAGA
>CAJOJC010000011.1:40005-45874 GCA_905234775.1 uncultured Bacteroidales bacterium
CATGAATCCGCTGTTCAAACCGGGGCTCGCGACCAGGTACTTGGGCAGCCCGCGAAGGCCGTGGATCAGCTGGTAGGTACGGCGCTCGGAAATCGAAGCCAGCTCGCTCATGGCGATAGCCAGCGTGTCCATCGGAATCGCGATCGGCTCGCCGTGGAAATTGCCGGCCGAGATGATCATGTCCTCGTCCGGGAAGATATTCGGGTTGTCGGTCGCGGAGTTGATTTCGTTCTCGATTACCGATTTTACATACAGGATGTTGTCCTTGACCGCGCCATGGACCTGGGGAATACAGCGGAAGCTGTACGGATCCTGGACATGCTCCTTCGGGCGGCGGATAAGCTCGCTGCCTTCGAGCGTCTCGACGAAGCGCTTGCCGGTCAGGATCTGGCCGACGTGCGGTCTTAACTGGTGAGTCAGCGGCAGGAACGGCTCGATCCGCCCGTCGTAGGCGTCGAGCGACATGGCCCCGATAAGGTCTGCCCAGCGCGAAAGCCGCATGCTCTTAAGGATAGCCCAGACGGCATGGGCGCTCATAAACTGAGTGCCGTTGAGCAGGGCGAGGCCTTCCTTCGACTGGAGGGTAATCGGCTCCCAACCCTTCTCGGCCCACACTTCGGAAGACGGGCGGACGCGGCCCTTGTAGAGGACTTCGCCCAGGCCGATTAGCGGCAGGCTGAGGTGAGCCAGCGGAGCAAGGTCGCCGGATGCGCCGAGCGAGCCCTGCTGGTACACGACCGGCAGCACGTCTTCGTTGAACATGTCGATGAGCCGCTGCAGAGTCGCGAGCTGAACGCCGGAGTGTCCGTACGACAGGCTCTGCGCCTTCAGGAAGAGCATCAGTTTCACGATCTCCGGGCGGACGACGGGGCCCGCTCCGCATGCGTGGGACACTACAAGATTATACTGCAGCTGCGACAGGTCTTCGGCCGGGATAGTAACGTTGTACAGCGAACCGAATCCGGTAGTAATACCATAGACCGGCTCCGGATTCTCCATCTTGGAGTCCAGATACCTGCGACATTTCACCACCGCGTCAATTGACTCCTGCGACAGCGCTATCTGAGCGTGCGAATCGATAATCTCCTTAAGCTTTTCCAGCGTCAGGCGTTCCTTTGAAATATAATGTATCATAATACTTGATTAATCAGATTCCTTCGCTTCGCTCGGAATGACACTTCGTATCAACGACTCGTCGGCCTCATTGGGCAGCGTTATCTTCAGTTCGGGCGTGCGGGCCATCTCGCGCTCTGCGGCGAAGCGGGCGGCGGAGTTGCGGGCCCAGCTGCGGCGCGCGATTCCGTTGTTGACGTCCCAGAACAGCATCTCGCGGATGTGGCGGTCGGAATCGGCGCTTCCGTCGATGACCATTCCGAAGCCGCCGTTAATTACCTCGCCCCAGCCGACTCCGCCTCCGTTGTGGATCGAAACCCACGTAGCGCCGCGGAATCCGTCGCCGATGACGTTTTGAACCGCCATGTCGGCCGTGAAGCGGGAACCGTCGTAGATATTGGAGGTCTCACGGAAGGGCGAATCCGTTCCGGAGACGTCGTGGTGGTCGCGGCCGAGGACTACCGGGCCCTTGAGCCGGCCGTCGCGGATTGCCTCGTTGAAGGCGAGCGCTATCTCCGTTCGGCCCTGGCAGTCGGCGTAGAGGATTCGGGCCTGCGCGGCCGGCCTCCTCGATCCAGTGGATATTGTCGCGCATCTGGCCTGCAATCTCTTCGGGAGCATCGGCGGCTATTCGGCCGAGCACCTCCATGGCCAGTTTGTCTGTCAGTGCAAGGTCGGCCGGATCTTCGCTGAGACACACCCAGCGGAACGGGCCGAACCCGTAGTCGAAGTACATCGGGCCCATGATATCCTGGACGTAGGACGGATAGCGGAACGAGCCGTCTTCGCGAAGGACGTCGGCGCCCGCGCGGCTGCTTTCAAGCAGGAAGGCGTTGCCATAATCGAAGAAGTACATTCCCCCGGCGGCAAGGCGGTTGATAGCGGCAACATGGCGCCTGAGCGATGCCTGAACTGCCTCCTTGAAGCGCGCGGGCTCTTCGGCCATCATGCGCTTGCTCTCTTCGAGGCTGTAGCCCACCGGATAATATCCGCCGGCCCACGGGTTGTGGAGCGAGGTCTGGTCCGAGCCGAGATCGACGTGGACGCCTTCGTCTGCGAGGCGCTCCCATAGGTCAACGACATTGCCTACGTACGCGAGCGAGACCACCTCTTTCGCGGCGACGGCCTTTCGGATGCGGGGAATCAGTTCGTCCAGCGAGTCGTGGAGTTCGTCGACCCAGCCCTGGTCATAGCGCTTGCGCGCCGCGAGGGGATTGATTTCGGCCGTGACCGAGACAACCCCGGCGATGTTGCCCGCCTTCGGCTGAGCACCGCTCATGCCGCCCAAGCCGGCGGTTACGAAAAGCAGTTGACGATAGTCACCCCCGACCTGATCGGGGGTCTTAGATAGCACTTTCCTCGCGGCGTTCATGACGGTGATCGTGGTGCCGTGGACGATGCCCTGAGGGCCTATGTACATGTATGATCCGGCGGTCATCTGGCCGTACTGCGAGACTCCGAGGGCGTTGAAACGCTCCCAGTCGTCGGGCTTCGAGTAATTGGGGATGACCATACCGTTTGTCACCACCACCCTCGGCGCATCTTTATGAGAAGGGAAGAGCCCGAGCGGATGACCGGAATACATGACGAGCGTCTGTTCGTCGGTCATGGTCGCCAGATACTGCATCACCAACCGGTACTGAGCCCAGTTCTGGAAGATTGCACCGTTCCCGCCGTAGATAATCAGTTCGTGCGGGTGCTGGGCTACCCTCGGATCGAGGTTATTCTGGATCATGGCCATGATGCCGGCGGCCTGCCTGCTCCGAGCGGGGTACTCGTCCACCGGCCGGGCGTACATTTCGTAGCTCGGGCGGAAACGGTACATGTAAATACGTCCGTAGTTCTTCAGCTCCTCGGCAAACTCTTTTGCGAGCAGTGCGTGATGTTTTTCGGGGAAGTAGCGGAGGGCATTCTTTATAGCCAGTACCTTTTCCTGTTTTGTGAGAATATCCTTGCGTTTAGGCGCGTGGTTTACGCTCTGATCGTAGGGTTTAGGCTCCGGAAGAATGTCCGGAATGCCTTGAAGTATTTCTTCTTTAAAAGTCATAGTGTTATAGCAGTTCGGCGATTTGTTCGAGGTATTCGCGGTCTGTTTCGTCGAAGGTTCCTATTGAGCGGGAGTCTATGTCCAAAACCGCCACGATCTCCGATCCGCGGCGTATCGGGACTACTATCTCGCTGCGGGATTCGGAGGAGCAGGCTATGTGGCCGGGGAACTGTTCTACATCGGGGACGATAATCGTCCTTCCCTCTTTCCAGGCCGTTCCACACACTCCGCGCCCGAAGGGGATACGGGTACAGGCGATAGGGCCCTGGAAAGGTCCGAGTATCAGTTCGGAGCCGTCGACCCGGTAGAAGCCGGTCCACCAAAAGCCCATCTCTACATGGATCAGGGCGGAAAGGTTAGCCATACGGGCGATAGTGTCCGACTCCCCTTCCATCAGGGCTTCGCATTGCTTTACCAGAAGCTTGTATTTTTCTTCCTTTGCCGCCATATTACAAAGTTAAGATTATTTTTGTTTAACCAGTTGCCAGGAGTTGAAGAGGTTGTGCCAGATCGCATAGAGGCCACCGGCAACGGAGGTTACGGGTGTCAGGTAGTTGATTCCCAGCCAGATGATGAAGCCGGTATTCTTTTGGCCAAGGGCCTGGCCGGCTGTGACGGATTCTGAAAGTCCATAGCGGCGGGCAGCACGGCGGCCGAGGGCGAACTGCAGCAGGCAGCAGACCAGCGAGACCGCGCCGATTCCCAGCGCCACCCCGAGGCCGATTCCGCTGCCCGCCAGCGAATCCGTCGCCAGCGAAATTGACAGCATCAGGCAGATACCCCAGATGTAGAAGGCCCAGCCGGCATACCTTTCGAGCCAACGCTGGAGGCCAGGCAGCAGCCAGCGAATCAGCCATGCCGCCAGACATGGAAGTATCAAAATCGAAAACACCCTCTGAACTACGGCCCAGAAAAGCGGAAGGAAGCCCATATCCAAAGAAGGATGGACGATAGGCACCATCACCGGAATCAGAACGGAGGCCAGCGCGTTAGCGAGAACGGTATAAGTCATAATTCCCGGCAGGTCGCCGCCGAGTTTGATAGTAATCACTCCGGCCGCGGCCGCAGTCGGACAGACGAAGCAGAGCATCGCACACTCCAGCAGAACCTTCGCTCCCGAATTACGTACCATCAGGGTAAGCGCGGCCATCAGGACGAAGAGCAGCGCCTGAATAAGAAGTACCCAGAGGTGCCAGCGATGGAAACGGAGGTCGCGCGGGGCAACCAGATTCAGCTGAAGAAACAGCATCACCGCAACCAGCACGGGCTGCACCCCTGCACAAAAAGACAGGTACCCATGTTCAACGGGCGATGCACTTAGATGGAGGGCGAGGTACACTCCCACCCCCAGGCTCATCGAGACGGGAAGCATCCAATTGCGAAGGGTATGGGAAACGCTGTTCATCGGATCGTGAATCTGACTGATTTTGAATTGCCGCGGCCGTCGACCACGGTTACTGTATGGCGCCCCTCTTCCGGGGCGAGGTTCATCTTATGTATAATGCGGGTCTCGCCGAGGTAAGACTGGTCGAGATGCCAATACAAGACGGCGGTAGGGTCGCGATGGACCACATGGAAAACGGCGCCAGGGGTAGAGCCGTCCAGCTGACGAGGCAGGGTTAGCACAGCGCCCGGGTCCGGGTATAGGAATTCCATCAGTTCGTCGCTCGCAGACTGGACGACCTTATATTCCGGGTGGTAGGTCTTGTAGTACCACTCCATTCCCGGAGGCAGGCGGAAAACGCCGTCGCGGTGGTACGGACACACTTTGCTTTCGGTGGCCTTAGCCGGAAGCATCACCGTCTCCCACTGCGGGCAGTCCAGCCCTTTCAGCATACCCGAAGCCTTACAGACGTCGAGGTAAACACCGCCTTCGATGGGTTCGGTAAACCATTCGGCCGAGGCGGGCAGCAGGTTCAGGATGTCGAACATCACCGGACCGGCGGTCTTCGCGCCGGTCATGCCCGCGACGCCGTGACCGTCGGCGTTGCCACACCATACGCCCACCGCGTAATCGGGGGTCACGCCGACTGCCCAGGCGTCGCGGTAGCCGTAGCTTGTTCCGGTCTTCCAGGCGGCCTTCCGAACCGAGCGGATGAGTTTCCAGTCAATCTCGTCCGGCCGGTTGACCTCTTTCAGCGCCTCGAAAGTGTGCCAGAGCGCGATACAGTCGCTAAGCGGGAAGGCGTCGTCATGGCCTTCGAAACTTCTCGCCATCCCAGCATAAGCAGCTGTTATATCGCGAAGGGTCGCTTCGCCGCCGCCCAGGATGAGGGTAAGTCCGTAGTATGAGATGTCGTATTTAAAGCTGGCCATGCCCATGTCGCGCAGCAGCTGGAGGAAACGCGGCGCGCCGTAGGAGCGAAGCAGCTGGACAGCCGGAACATTGAGCGAACGAGCCAGGGCCTCGGCCGCCGGGACTGCGCCATGGAACTGAAGGTCGAAGTTTTCGGGCGTGAAGCCGCCGAGATTGAGCGGGGTATCGGGAAGCAGCGTGCGTGGGAGTATCACTCCGTCCTGGAGAGCGGCGCAATATAGGAACGGCTTCAGGATGCTGCCGGTACTGCGGGGCGAGCGGGCGATGTCGACTTCGGACCCGGGGCGGATACGGGAGGCTGAAGAATTGCCCACATAAGCGAGGACTTCCCCGCTGCGAATGTCCATCACGACCGCGGCCAGATCGGCGGCGCCCCTGAGATTCAGGTCGTT
>CAJOJC010000012.1 GCA_905234775.1 uncultured Bacteroidales bacterium
AACCGCCCCTGAACAGCGGCAGAGCGAAGGCCATGGTCCTGCCCCAGGACAGCTCTCCCACGAACTTGCGGAAATACAGTCCGAGCAGCATATAGCCCACGAACCCGCTCAGGTAATAGAACACGCCGTACGCATTCCAGCTCGCCTCGCCCCACAGCGGGTAAAGCGCAGCATTCGGGATTCCCGACGGGCCATAGATCACCGGCGCGGGACCGCCCACAAGCTGACGAATCAGCGGGATCACGGTCGTGAAAAGCCAGATCCCCAGGTACACCTGCAGCTCGCGCTTCCCCACCTTCTCGGCCCATGGCGATAGCAGCGGCATCAGAAGATACAGGCCGATGAGCATGTACACGAACCAGAGATGGCCGGCGGCGTAGTTGAAGTTCAGCAGCAGGTCCTTGAAATTCTGGACCGGCTCTCCCCACGCGAGCGCGTAGACCACCGACCAGACCGCGAACGGGATCAGGATTCTGACCGCACGCCGCTTGAAAAATTCGCCCGCGCTATAGTGGAGTGGGAACTGGAGGTAGCTCGAGGCCACGACGAACAGCGCCACGCACGCACGCGGCAGCACATTGAGGAACCCTACCCAAAAGGCGTCGGCCTTCGTAAGAATCAGCGACCCCTCGCCGCCGAGGTAGAACGGTTCGCAGCTGTGGGTCAGCATCACCCCGAAGCAGGCGATGATGCGCAGCCAGTCTATCCAGATTTCGCGTTTCATAAGGCAAATTCCATTTTAACGAGGAAGCGGACGATATCGGCCGAGACCCCGCAGAAATACCAGACGTCGCCCTCGCGCCCAAGGCGGAAATCGACCGTCATGCCGGGCGAGACCTCGGCGAAGTAGTTGATTTCGAGGTCCTTAAGTGCGTGGGAGGCGAGGTGGTCGAACGGCAGAGCGTCGAACGCCCACTCGGTATAGCAGCAGTTGTTGACATGGCCGTTCGTATCGATCTCGCTGAACAGCGGGGCATGGGAGCCGGCCGGGGCCATGGTCATGCCCTCGGGCAGAACGAGCTTGGTGCAGAACGGGAGGGTGTCCTCCTCGCAGTGGGAGTCCTCGCGGAACGGCGGCATCCCGCGGAAAATCGAGCGGTTCGCCAGGTCGAGCACGGTCCATGCCGAAGTCGCCTGCGCGAGCATGTCCGGGCCGCGGTAGATGCGGAAGTTACGGTGCCACAGCGGGCCGGTCTTACCGCGCGACCATGTCTCCAGGCTGAGCTCGTCGCCCCAGAGGGGCATGGACTTGAAGGAGACGTGGATACGGTTGAGGACCCACGCCAATCCGAGCGGACGGAGCGCGTCGTAACCGGCTCCGCAGAACGCTGATCCCGCGTAAGCCGCCTCCTGGAGATAACACTGCAGGTAGAACGGTTTCAGCCTGCTCTTGCAGTCCACTTCGTGGCTCTGGACTTTAACGTTTATCGATACTTTATTCATTTTTTTATCGTCATCCCCGACTTGATCCATTTTTTTATCGTCATCCCCGACTTGATCCATTTTTTTATCGTCATCCCCGACTTGATCGGGGATCTTGGATGCCCGGTCGGAGCCGGGCATGACTATAGTATTACTTCACCATCGAGTCCGACCGCGCGGGAGTGGAAGGGGTCGAGGACCTCGTCGATCAGGCGGGCGGCTTCGAGGCGGGTGATGGTTGATTTGTTGCGAAGGTCGCTCTCAACGGTGTGGCCGGCTATAGATTCTATCAGTTCCACGAACGCAGCGCCGGTAATGGCGGCAGTGGAGTTGTCGTGGGGTATGCCGTAATAGTCTGTCAGGAAGAGTTCGCTCTTCAGGAGGCGATCGCCGGTGCGGAAGCGCATCTCGTTCGACCAGCCGATAGTCTCGCCCTTGCCGCGCATGATGCCGGTCGAACCGATGCGCTGGAGCACCTGGAAGTCGGGGTTCGAAGCTTCGAGGTCGAGATAAGGCTGGAGGCGGGCGCCGGCTTTGAGGAGCGCGTCCTGCACGTCGCGGACGGAGACCTCGCGGACCTGTTTGCGCTGCCTGATCGCGAGTGCGGCCAGCGCTCCGGAGGCCTGGCCTAGCTCCATGGTCACGGGCTGAAGACGGGTCGAGCCGTTGATCAGGTTGGTAACGCTGATCGACTTCTCCGCTACGATGAAATTCTCGGCTGTTTTAGGCACGACGCAACCGAGCGGAACCGTGAAGGGCACTATCTTCGGGAAGTTGATCGTGATGCTCTGCCAGTCGGGATACTGCCAGTGATGATGGTCGACGGGATAATCGCCCACGGCGATTCCGGTGCGGTAGCCATTGTAGTTGAAGGGCGACGCGGCTTCATTAACGCTGAAAAGGTATTCGCCCTCGATACGGCGAGACTCTCTGTGGTAGGGAATGAGCGGGAAACGGTCTTCGGTAGGATATTGATCGTCCGCCAGGCCCCAGGTATTGTAGCCTATCTTCGTCTGGAGGTAGTAGAGGAAGCCAAGCGAGTGGAGTTTAGCGCGCTCGAGAGCCTGCGCCCGCTCCTCGCGGTTCATCTCGATGAGGTTAACATAATAATCGTTGCCGTGAATCGGCCAGTTGATCATTATCTCGCCGCCTGGCAGGAGGCCGTAGGACATCATCTCCTGAGCCGACCATATCGTCTGGCCGGTGGTGTTTTCTACGTTATACTGGCTCTTGCAGGAGTTGTAGTACAGGGATTCGTTGTAGCCCTCCGGCCGTGGGATAGTGACGTCGCGACCGTAGTTTTTCAGGGTCATGACCATGGTCAGGTCCTGCACCACGTCGTTCGGGCCGATGGCCATCGATTCGCCCGCATACGAAGGGGAGTCCATACCCACGCGGTAGGGGATGCCGGCGGCGCGGGCCACGTCGCCCAGCTCCGTGCAGTCGATCACTACATCCGCCTCTATCGTCCTCGCTCCAGACGGGGTAGAGAACGTGGCGCTCCAGCCGCCGGCTCCCCTGCTGATCGATTCGAACACCGCTTCTTTGACGACCGTGAGATCGTTGTAGTTCGACACCCAGGTCTCGAAGATCTGCTCTGCCACCTTCGGGCTATAGAGCATGTTGCTCACCCATCCGGTCTTGAGCGCATCGAGTGAGCCGTAGTGCCGCACAAGTTCGTTAGCGAATTCGCCGAAAAGGCCCTGACGCATTTTGTGGTTCCCGTCGGTAGCGCTAACCCCGGCAGAGGTTAGCATTCCGCCCAGCCATGGGGTTTCCTCAACGAGAATGACGGTGACGCCCAGACGCGCCGCCTGAACCGCCGCACAAACGCCGCTTGAACCGCCGCCGATCACAAGAACAGTCCCTGTTCCATCTTCCACCGGGGGCTGTGGAGGCTCCGGCGGGGTCACGACCGTAGTGTCGACCGGCACCGGCACTTCGATGTCGACCGAATCCCGGGGCTCCACCTGAGGCTCGGGCCAGTCCGGAGTCTTGAACTGCGGATCTGGAACACAAGACGCTAGCAGCGCAACCGCTGCCAGCGTCGTTACAAAGCGGTTCATGCGGACTCGCTTTTAAAATTAAAGATTCGGGTTCTCCTTCTTCCAGTCTGCAACGGGAGGAACGATTCCGAGGTCGATGATCTCGTCGCGCATCTTGCAGAGGTGTGCGTAGGAGGCGTCGAGAGCTGCGAGCTCCTCGGGGGTACCGGTCGGGGCCACGAAGTGGACTCCGGTAGCGTCGATGGTGGTAGGCATGGCCATCATCACGTTCTTATACTTCTCGTTGTTGACGTAGGTTCCGGCAGGGAGGGTGAACTTAGCTCCGCCCATCGAAGCCTCGATCATCTTGATAGCGCAGTATGCAGGGCTCTGGAAGGAGCTGCGGCCGCGGAGTTTGATGATGGCGCTGCCGCCCTGGATAGTGTTCTGCTTGATCTCGGCGAAACGCTCGGGGCTGAGGCCCATCTCTGCGAGGGGCTTGCCGTCGATCTTGACCTGAGAGGCGAAAACTGCCATCTGCTCGCCGTGGCCGCCATAGGTGTGGGCTCCGGTAACCGAGCTCTGAGGTACGCCGAATTCCTTGGCGAGGTTGCTCTGGAGACGGGTGCTGTCGAGGGCTGCGAGGGAGGTGAGCTGGCTGGGCTTAAGGCCGGAGTGGATAAGAGCGGTAAGAGCGGTGACGTCTGCAGGGTTGAAGATAACGACGACATGCTTTACATCCGGGCAGTACTTCTTGATAAGGTCGCCGAACTCGGCAGCGATCTGGCAGTTGCCCTTGAGAAGATCTTCGCGGGTCATACCCTCCTTACGGGGTGCGCCACCCGAAGAAACGATGTACTTAGCATCCGTAAACGCAACAGCGGGATCTACGGTCCAGGTGATGTTTGCGTTCTCGAAGCCGCAGTGATACATTTCTTCCGCTACACCGTGGACACCGGGCTCAAAGATATCATAGAGACAGATGTTGGGTGTAAGGCCGAGCATAAGCGCGGTCTGGGCCATGTTGGAGCCGATCATTCCGCCGGCGCCTACGATGGTCAATTTTTCGTTGGTCAAGTACTTCATAATGATATAGTAATTGTAAGAATTCTCTATAGCGAGGCAAATTTAGTAAAAAACACTATATTTGTGGCGGATTTTAAACCTTTTATGGCACTATTTCTTACAAAAGACCTGGACGACCCCGTCCACTTGCGCATCGGCGTCTGGCAAATTTCAGAGAGCGAGGCGGAGCTTCGCGCGATGACGTCCATCCCCTCAGACGAACTTGAGGAAATCTCCTACATTAAAAGCGAATCTTTAAGAAAACAGAAGCTGGCAGTACGTGCCCTTCTGGACGCTATGTTTGAAGACAAGGTCTACTTGTCCCACCACGACAACGGCAAGCCGTACATCGAAAACGACGCTACCAATATCAGCATCACTCATACCGAACACTATGTCGCCATCATCCTCTCTACAGAGGCTGAGGTAGGTATCGACTGCGAGTCTCTTGACCGCGACTTCTCCGCGGTGGAGAAAAAAGCCCTCTCGGAAGACGAAATCGACGACCTGGACGACAATAAGCGCAACGAACAGCTCGCTATTTACTGGTGTGCGAAAGAAGCTATCTACAAACTTACTTCTCAGTACGACGTAGACTTTGCAGAGCAGATCGAACTCGACAATTTCCGTTTCCGCGACGAAGGAGACCTCGACGCTACCTTTACAGACGACGACGGTTACGAGCAGGAGTACGAACTCCATTATTTTACTTTTGACCGCCACGTACTGGTCTGGGTAACCGATTAAAAAGTTATCCACAAAAAGGGCCTGAACGAGTAACAAAAGAGTTATCGATTTAGAATATTTCTAATTTAGCCGCTTTTCTATATCCCTGTTGGTCAATGACTTAACAGGGATTTTTAGTTTTTGTGGATAACTTTTTATCCCGGAAACCATTTTTTATGGAAAAGCTTATTCTATCTTTGCATATACCAATTCAAATAATGAAGCCATCCTTGCTCTCCTAAATCGGCAAGGACTTAAAATATTCGCCACATTATGATACAAACTGTTATCAAAAGAGACGGCCGCAAGGTCGAGTTCAACAATCAGAAGATAGTCGCGGCCATCCTCAAGGCAATGGATATCACCGAGGCCGGACAAGACATTGTTCTTGCAGCGAAGATCGCCGACACCATCTCGAAGTCCGGAAAGACCGAGATGAGCGTCGAGGAAATCCAGGACTGCGTAGAAATGGAGCTCATGAAGAGCCCCCGCAAGGAGGTCGCAAGGTGCTACATCGCCTACCGCAACCAGCGCAACCTGGCCCGTAAGGCGAAGACCAACGAGATCTTCCAGGAGATCATCGACGCCCAGGCCAACGACATCACCCGCGAGAATGCGAACATGAATGCAGACACTCCAGCCGGTATGATGATGAAGTTCGCCTCCGAAGCAACCAAATCATATGTAGACGAGTGTCTTCTCTCCGAAGACGTAAGGGAAGCCGTAGCCGGCAACTATATCCATATCCACGATAAGGACTACTACCCTACCAAGTCCCTTACCTGCATCCAGCACCCTCTGGATCTCATCCTCGAACACGGACTCAAAGCCGGTCACGGCGAGTCCCGCCCTGCGAAGAGGATCGAGACCGCTTCGGTGCTCGCCTGCATCTCGATGGAGACTGTCCAGAACGAAATGCACGGCGGTCAGGCTATCCCCGCCTTCGATTTCTACCTCGCTCCCTTCGTTAGAAAGACTTATGAGGAAGAAATCGACAAAGTCAGCGCTCTTATGAACGCAGACTTCTCAGAGCTCAAGGGCGCCGAGATCGACGACTATCTCAAGCGCGACCTCGTAGGCCTTCAGGGCAAGGAGCGCGCGATGCAGCACGCCATCAACCAGACCGTCGGCCGTGTACACCAGGCGATGGAAGCATTCGTCCACAACATGAATACTATCCACAGCCGCGGAGGCAACCAGGTAGTCTTCTCCTCTATCAACTACGGTACCGATACCTCAGCCGAAGGCCGTTGCATCATCCGCGAGATCCTCAACACTACTTATGAGGGCGTAGGAAACGGCTCTACCGCCATCTTCCCCATCCAGATCTGGAAGAAGAAGAAGGGCGTTAGCTATCTCCCCGGAGACCGCAACTACGACCTGTATAAGTTCGCCTGCAAGGTGACCGCCCGCCGCTTCTTCCCGAACTTCCTCAACCTCGACGCCACCTACAACCAGGACGACGCATGGAAGGAAGACGACCCGAAGCGCTATGTCCACGAAGTCGCGACCATGGGCTGCCGTACCCGCGTCTATGGAAACAAATTCGGTCCCAAGACCTCTATCGGCCGCGGTAACCTCAGCTTCACCACCATCAACATCGTCAAGCTCGCAATCGAGTGTATGAGCATCGAGGATAAGGACACCCGCATCCAGAAGTTCTTCCAGAAACTCGACTGGGCCCTCGATATCGCCGCGAAACAGCTCAACGAGCGCTTCGATTTCCAGAAGACCGCCCTCAAGAAGCAGTTCCCTCTGCTCATGAACGGCCTCTGGCTCGGCAGCGAGAAGCTCGACGACAACGACACCATCGAGAGCGTGATGAACCAGGGAACCCTGTCGATCGGCTTCATCGGCCTCGCAGAGTGTCTCATCGCCCTGGTCGGCAAACACCACGGCGAGAGCGAAGACGCCCAGGAGCTCGGTCTGAGGATCGTCTCCCACATGGCCGAGAAGATCAACGGCTTCGCCGAGACCTACCAGCACAACTTCACCTTCCTCGCCACTCCGGCAGAGGGCCTGTCGGGCGCTTTCACCCGCAGGGATAAAAAGACCTTCGGTGTCCTGCCCGGAATTACGGACAAGGATTACTACACGAACTCCTCACACGTTCCGGTGTACTACCATTGCACACCCGAACACAAAGCGAAGATAGAAGGCCCGTACAACAAATACGAGAATGCCGGACACATCTTCTATGTTGAGATCGACGGAGACGCGACACACAACCCGGAGGCAATCATGCAGATAGTGGACCTGATGGACAAGTACGACATCGGCTACGGCTCAGTTAACCACAACCGCAATCGCTGCCTCGACTGCGGCTACGAAGACAGTACTGAAGACCTCGCCGAGTGTCCTCACTGCCACGGCCATCACATCGACACACTCCAGCGCATCACCGGATATCTGGTGGGAACCACCAACAGATGGAACAGCGCCAAGCTCGCAGAGCTCAAAGACAGAGTGGTCCACAAATAGTAGCTTAAACTTGAATTAAGGGCCGCGGACTTCGCGGCCCTTTTCATCTATGGAAGTCTATAAGGATAAAATAAGCATTCTGGACATCGTCCACCAGACGATGGCAGACGGTCCCGGGTTCCGGACGGCGATCTATTGCGCCGGCTGCAACCACGCCTGCCCCGGCTGCCACAACCCCCAGTCGTGGAACATAGCCAACGGCCATTGGATGAGCATCGACGAACTGATGGATATCATCAAGGCCGACTCAATGTCAAACGTTACCTTTACCGGGGGAGATCCTTTCTGCCAGGTTGAAGCCTTCACCGAACTTGCCCGCAGAATCAAAGCCGAGACCACCAAAAACATCTGGTGCTGGACGGGTTATACTATCGAGGAGATTCAGGCAGACGAAAGGCTGGCTCAGATGCTGCCTTATATCGACACTCTTGTCGACGGACCGTTCATTCTGGCTCAGCGCGACACTACCCTTCTTTTCAGGGGCAGCCCCAACCAAAGAATCATACATCTCACTCCGGTGGAGGAAGATGTATGTCCTGGTGCTGTTGAGCTTGTAAAGCCCAGATAGGTTAGAGATTGAATCTGAGACCGGCCTCGAAACTGAACATCAGAGGTCTGTCTGTTCTGATGCTCTTAGGCTGGTTTCCTGGGAAGTAGTACCTCACGCAGGGGTCTACATATAGACCGAGAAGGTCCGACACCCTGAATTCCACTCCGATTCCTCCGAAAACGCCGTACTGAAGAGAAGGCACTTTCTCGCTGAGAAGAGGCGAAGCGCTTACGTTGTAGATGAAGTACTGGCTCGAGATTGCTTTCTCGACATTTCCTCCCGCATAGCAGTAGAACAGAAGGGTTCTGCTGTCCACTACGTCGTAGGCAAGAGATACGGGGACTCCCACATACTGAAGATTATGGGTGAATTGTCCTTCTTCCGTCTTGTACTTACCCTGGAAGGTCCTACTGAGGAACGACCAGTTTACTCCGGCGCTTACGGAGAGTTTTTCGGCGAAGTGATAGCGGGCGCTAAGGCCTAAAGAAACAGGAATACCGTAGACCGAGACGCTGGTTTCCTGAATACCCTCTGAAGGAAGACCGCTGGAGAAGGCGGGGCGGGCGCTGTTGAAGTGTGCGTCATTTCCGCCGACGATTCCGCCAAGCTTAACCGCAGCCTTACGGCTGGTTTTTCTGGCCTGCATTGCGTCTTCCGCTTCCATCTGGGCGAAGGGGTCAACCCAGGGGGCCTGAGGTTTCTCGGGCGCGGGGGCGACTTCACCCTCCTGGTTTTCCTTTTCTGGTTCAGAGGCTACTACCCCCTTGTCATCACCGACCTGATCGGTGATCTCAGATTCCCGGTCGGAGCCGGGAATGACGGAGACGTTCTCCGGAGTGACGGAGACGTTCTCCGGAATGACGGAAGCATTCTTCGGGAGCACCGAAATCTGATCGGGGGTCTGGATTTCTTTAGGTACGAAACCGGCGCGAGGGGATTTTGCGACAGGTTTTATCCTGTCACCACCGACCTGATCGGTAGTCTTAGACGCCTGTTCGTAGTCGGGCATGACGATCTCCGCGACGGGGCCTGACGGCTGATCGACCACGGAGATGATTTCTTCGCCTGATTGTATAATAGTTTTTTCGGTGTTGCCTACAAAGAAGATAGTAGCGAGGGCTGCTGCAGCCATCGCAAACGCAGGCGCGCCCCAGAGTAGCCATGACCGCCTGGGAGCGGCTGCGGCGGCCGGAGCCGCTGAATCCAGACGCGCCGACACAGCCTTCCAGACTCCGCGGGGAGCTTTCACCGCGGCGCCTTCGAGACCCTCCTTAAAGAGGAGGTCGAGATCTTTATTTGTGTCTTTACGCATCTTAATACTGTTCTTTGATCTTTTTCTGCAGCGTGACCCTGGCTCTTTGGAGCTGGGAGCGCGACGTAACTTCAGAAATACCGAGGGCCTCACCGATTTCTTTATGGGAGTAGCCTTCAATTACATACATATTGAAGACCGTTCTCAGGCCGGGAGGCAGGGCCGCAATCATCTTAAGCAGCTCCTTATACCCGATCTGGGCGGTAGCCGAGGGGGTATCTGCTATAATACCGCGGGCTTCGTCTACGTCGTCGCTCTGCTTCAAAACGTCGTGTTTTCGCAGGGACATCAGCGCAGTATTTACAAAGATCTTACGGGCCCAGCCCTCAAAGGAGCCTTCGCCAAGGTAGGAGTCCAATTTACTGAAGAGGGTGACAAAACCGTCTTGCAGCACATCCTGAGCGCTATCGCGGTCTCCCATGTAGCGCAAACAAACGGCGAACATTTTGTCCGCCAGCATGTCGTAAATCGCTTTCTGGGCGCGACGGTCTCCGGACTTTGCGTCCTCCAACCACGTATTAAGATGCGACTTGCCTCTAAAAAGTTGCATGCGCATCGAAATTACTTCTATACAAAAGTAAGCATTTTATCGTATTTTTGTGGGACATGCTTCGCAGAACCCTCATAGCCGCCCTCGCGGCGCTCGCGTTTACCCTCGGCGTGCGCGCCCAGGAAATCCTGGACCCGCCCGGCCCGTACGTGCCCTTCGCTGCGGATATTTCCGATATCGCCGCCATGGTTTCAGAAGGCCAGTTTGAGGCCGCGCTCGACTCGCTGGAGCCGATGATGGCCGCCGATTCGACGGACGATGCGCTGCTGTATTACCACGGCCTCTGCCTCCTCGGGCTGGACCGGTTCGCGGAGGCGGCGATCGATTTCGAACGCGCGATCGAACTGGACCCGACCAACAGCGACTACTACGAACAGCTCTACATAGCCTACAGCTACTCGGGGCGGGAAGAACAGGCGGACTCGCTCCACCTTCAGATGGCCCGATTCTTCCCGCGCAAATACCGCTCGCCCTATATCCTCACCAAGCTCGGCGAACATGCATGGCTCGTGGAGATGAACGATTCGCTGGCCATGCGCTATTTCGACGAGGCGCTCGCGGCCGACAGCGAGTACGCCGGCGCCCTTTATGCTAAGGCGGAGCTGTGCAGGACCATGGGCAATTATCTGGGATTCTTCTCAACCGTGGAGTCTTTCATCCGCACGCCCTACACGAACACGGAAGCCAAGGGGAACTATCTCGAGCGGATAGTGAACAGGCTCGATGGCCCCACCTATCGCGTGTGGCACAACCAGCTCGACGGGATAATGGACGCGTTCGTCGAGACTCACCCCACGGACTCATGCTCCCTCGTCACCGCAGGCCGGTGGTTCTATTCGACCGAGCAGAAGGAGAAGGGCATGGGCTACTTCAAGCAGTGGAAGGACACTAACCCGTGGAACTTCTATGCCACCACGCTGTGGATTTCGATCGTCATGCGAGAGGGGACTGACAAGGATGTAATCGCCGCATGCGACGATGCCCTGAAACACTTCAAGGAGCCTCATCAAAAGGTCGAACTGCTCTGCACCAAGGCCGACTGCCTATATAAGATCGGGCGTAAGAGCAGGGCTTTCAGGACCTATGAGGATGCGCTGAGGTGTGAACCGGACAACCTTATGACCCTCAACAACTACGCATACTTCCTCTCGCTGGAGAAGCGTAATCTTTCGAAGGCCGAGAAGATGAGCAGGAAGACGGTTGAGGGCGATCCGGACAACGTGAGCTATCTTGATACCTACGGGTATATCCTTTATCTGTTGAAGCGGCCGGCCGAGGCGAAGACGTGGTTCAAGAGGGCCATCATCTATGGAGGCAAGGAAGACGAAGCCGTCTTAAGACACTATTCGATGGTCCTTGAGGCCCTCGGAGAGAAGGAACTCGCGCTCTATTACAAATCCCTTTACGAAGCGAAATCCCGCCAGCAATGAAACGCTTCTTCTGCATTATATCTTTCGTTTTAGTCCTTTGGGCTCCCGCTTTCGGCGAGACCAAGGACGGCATGCAGAAAAAACTCTCGAAAGTCCAGAACGAGATTGCCGAGCTCGACCGCCAGATCAAGGCCAACGAAGCGAAGAGTTCCGATGCGCTGGCGCAGCTGACCCTGACCCGTAAAAAGATTGACGCCGGAAAGGAGTTGGCCGCCGAACTCGGCAAGCAGATCGAGTCTACCAACAAGCAGATCGGAGCGAAGAAAAAGGATATCTCAAAGGCCTCAGAGCGCTACCAGATGATGCTGGACGCCTATGAGCTCCTTATCAGGAAGGCCTATACTAACCGAGACACGAAGATGTGGCTCACCTACATTTTCTCCGGAAAAGACATCGGCCAGATTCTGAGGCGCTACAATTACCTCCACAGCATGTCAGAAGATATGCGTAGCCAGGCCCGCGACATCAGGGATCAGAAAGTCCACCTCGAGAGGCAGATGGCTTCGCTGGACTCGCTCCGGAAGGAGGAGGTCTCGCTGCTCAAGGCCCATTCAGAGGAGCTCAAGAGCTTGAGGGCAGACGAAAAGAGCGAGAAGGCTGTGGTCGACAAGCTTAAGCGCAACAAAGCCGACTTCCAGAAGCAGCTTGCGAAGAAAAAGAAAGAAGCCGACGCGCTGAATAAATCGATCAGGGAGTTCGTACAGGGCCAAACCGGCGCCAAGAGTACCGGAAAGAAGAGTGCGACTACCGGAAAGAGCAGTCCCAAGAGCGCGGCGGACGTGAAGCTTTCAAACGAGTTCGCCGGCAACAAGGGAAAACTTCCATGGCCCGTCAATGGAACAATCGTAGGCCAGTTCGGTCAGCATAACCATCCCGTTTATACGAACGTCCAGCTGCCCTTCAACAACGGCTGCAATATAGCTACTGCAGCCGGCGAGCCCGTCAAGGCAGTGTTCGCGGGCACGGTAAAGAACGTTGCGGTAATGCCCGGATACAACCAGTGCGTGCTAGTCCAGCACGGAGACTATTATACCTTCTACTGTAAACTGCGCGACGTACGCGTGGGAACCGGAGACAAGCTCAAGGTCGGCGACGTCATAGGAACGGTCGACACCATCTCCGGTGAAACCCAACTTCATTTCCAACTCTGGAAATCAATCGAGCCTCAGGACCCGGAAAAGTGGTTGAGGTAATTTAGAACGTTTTCTTCCTCGCAATAAGCGCGCGGTAGCGGGCGAGAACCTCGTCGACCACGCTCTCCCAACTGCGAACGATAGTGTGTGAGGCTTCGATGCCGGCGCGGCGTACGATGTCGCGGTTGGCTGCGAGGCCTCTCAGTTTTTGTTCGAAGGATTCGATGCTGTTTTCGATGAGGAAGCCGTTGTAGCCGTCCTGGAGGATGGTGGAGGCGGTAGAATCCTTAACCATCACGGCCGGGGTATGGAGCGCTGCGGCCTCGCGGACCACGAGCGGGGCGTTGTCATACAGCGACGGGAACAGGAACAGGTCTGCTACAGCATAATACTTTTTGATCTGGGCGCGGTCGGTAAGGACTCCCACGAAGGTGGTTTTGTCATCGAGGCCTTTTTCATGGACCATTCTCTTCATATCGCCGGCAGCGTAGCCAGTCCCGACGAAGAACATCCTGAAGGGCAGGTCCTTGATCTGTTCGAGGGTGTCGATTATGAAGCGGGTTCCTTTCTCCCAGATATGCTGGCCTACGAAAAGAAGGACGAATTCATCCCTTCCGACTCCAAGTTCATCACGTACGCTCGCAAAATACTCGTCTGAGTAATCGGCAACGAGGTCGCTTCCGTTGTCTACAACCTCAACGTCTCCCTTGAAACCATAGTCGTAAATAACTTCCTTTACTGATTCTTGAGGGACCCAGACTTCGTCTACCTGCTGATAGAAGGCAACGATTGTTTTAATGATCTCATCGACCACGAGCCCGCTCTTAAGAACGCGCTTGAAGTCGTCGCGATACTTGGAGTGGAAGGTAGCTACGATAGGAATATTCTGGACCTTCGCGATACGAAGCGCCGCCTTGCCCGAGCTGAACGGGCAGTGGGCATGGACCAGCTTGAACTGACGCTGGAGCAGCCGGCTCAGGTAGACCGGGTCCATCTCGGCCATTCCGGTTACGTAAGGGTGGCGGAACGGGACCGGGATCGAGGGATAACCCAGGACTTCGTAATCACACTTGCTATAATCGGCGGAGGGGACGCTGGGGGTAATAACTCCTACGCCTCCTACCTTTTTCTGGAGCCAATACGCATAATTCTCCACGCAGACAGAGACACCGTCCATGACCGGCGGGAAAGCGTCGCAGCAGAGACCAATATTCAGATTTTCAGCCATAGTTTAAAAGTTTTACGGCCGCAAAGATACACTTTTTCGGCGAGAGGTGTCTACTCGTGGGTAGCGAAACGCTGCTCAGCGAGTTTCTCGTACTTCGTCCCCGGACGGCCATAGTTGGCGTAAGGGAAGATGGAGATACCTCCGCGAGGGGTGAACAGGCCGGTTACCTCGATATACTTGGGATCCATCAGCTTGATGAGGTCCTTCATAATCTTGTTGACGCAGTCTTCGTGGAAATCGCCGTGGTTACGGAAGCTGAAAAGATACAGCTTGAGGCTCTTGCTCTCAACCATCTTGACGTCCGGGATATACGAGATTCGGATTTCCGCGAAATCGGGCTGGCCGGTGATCGGGCAGAGCGAAGTAAACTCGGGGCAGTTGAACCTTACCCAGTAGTCGTTGTCCTGATGAAGGTTATCGAAAGTCTCAAGCAGGTTGGGAGCATACTCCCAGGTATATTCAGTTGCGTTGCCGAGGGCGCTGAGCTGCCCGCGTTCTCTTTCTTTTGACATTGCTATTCTGCGAGATTGAAGGGGTTGTACGAAATGTTTCTGTCGTAGGTATCGATGCCCTCGCGCTGCTTGAGCTTGCGGACGACGATGGTTGTGACAGGAAGAATGATGATCTCATAAAGGACCTTTGCAGTCACCTGGGTCAGCATCATGGTGAGGATCACCTTTGCGGGAAGGATGCCGGCAAAAGCGATGGGCATGAAGATCAGCGAGTCGGTAAGTTCGCCTGCGAGCGAGGAGAGAATCGCACGCCAGCCGAAACCGCGGCCGCCGGTGGCCACTTTCATCTTAGACATTACCCACGCGTTTATGGTAGATCCGAATACGAAGGCCAGAAGCGAGCCGGCCATCGACCTGGGGACAAAGCCGAAGATACGGTCGAAGCTTGCTGCAATCTCCCTGCTGTCTTCAAAGAGCGGGGCGGGGAGATTGGTGACGAGCAGGGAGACCAATGTGACGAAAAGACACATGGCAAATCCTGTCCATATCACCGTCTGGGCCTTTTTGAAGCCATAGACTTCTGTAAGGCAGTCGTTGATGATGTATGAGATAGGGAATAAGACTACCGCGCCGGGAAGTTGGAACGGAAGGGTTCCTACCTGCCAGAGTCTGGGGACGAATAAATTGGAGGTGATGAGGCAGACGTTGAAGACGATTGCCAACACCAGAAAGGTTGGTGAATAGGTTGTTTTGTTCATTTCTCTTGTTTTTATAGTGGTACCAAGCACACTTGGAAAGCTCGGGGGCTTTTCCTCGGGGGCAAAGGTATGAAAAAAATTCTTTTCTGAAAAAAATGTATTTATGTGACAGAAGATTTGCCAAGTGACGGAGTTTTGCTTTCCTTTGTCCCAAACAAACCTATTGCTATGAGACGCTTCATTATCATATCTCTGTTTCTCCTGGCCTCCTGCTCGGATAATCCGGGGGCTATCAGCCTTAGGCGGGGAGATTCAATGGACAGGATCATAAAAAGGGAATTGGTCCCCGTATACAACGAATTTACCGCCCCGGAGGCAGACTCGGCTGCTGTCTATGAAGAGCCGGAAGTACCTCCACATATCTACGCCTGCGGGGTGGAGAACCCCGAGTCGCCCGTCTTCATCGTGTTCGAAGACGGCGTGAGGCTTTTAGAGTATACCCTCGATTATCCCGCCGTAGATGCCGACTCGCATTTCCTGATCGGGCCGGACATGTATATTACGCTTACCGAGGGTTCGGAGACAATTATTTACAAAAACGGGCAGAAGGAGTTCGCCTTCCCCGGCCGGGAATATATCAAGACGATGATTCGGCGCGGTGACGGTCTTTGGACTCTTGGGGTTAACCGTGAGGGGGACGGTTTCTCGCTCAGAAGAGACGGGGAGGCAGTTATCTCGAAGGCCGGCGGGACCCCGGGCCGGCTGTATCAGGACGAAGAACATCTGTACTTCGACTATTCGATAAGCGTCGGCGGAAAGACACTTCGTTACATGGTCAAAGACGACAACGACTTCGCCCTTACGGCCCCTTTTGGCGGAACCCTTCTTGCGGCAACTATCTCGGAGGGGGAGATGTGGTCGCTTGAAACCAGCGAAGACGGATGGCTACTGTCTTGCGGAGACAAGTGCCTTCAGTATCGCTCCAGGCTCGGGTTCGGGTTCAGGTCGGCCGAACTTTATGGGGTCGCTGGCGGCTGCTCGGTGGTAATCAATATGGCTGCCCTGGCTTACGGCATGCCAGCCGAGCTGGTCTGTGAAGGAGAGGAGGAATGGCTGAAGGGCGGGGGCAGCGGCTCATATCACTACTACGATTGCGAGCCCTATGTCCATATTTCTTTCACGCGGGATATGGAACAATTGGCAATTTGTGGTTTTGGCGGAGAAGGGGAAGAACGAATCGATGGCGTGCGCTTCGAGAGCGTCCGCTGCGCGATGCAGTACGGCGGACAGATCTATCTCGCCTGTAATGCAACGGACGGTTCGCCTCCGTTTATATGGAAAAGGGGTAACTCCAGGATGTGCCTGGATCTTAAAGGATACCTTACGGGGATATACGTTGCCGAGGGAGATTAATCGCTCCAGCGGAGCAGGCGCGAGCCGTCTTCCATTACGGAAATAGTGACCTTGAGAGTCTCTTCCGGAAGAAGGCCTTCGATATTCTCCGGCCACTCCATCAGACACAGGCAACCGCTGTCAAGATAGTCGTAAAGGCCTATATCCAGGGCCTCCGACTCCTTCTCGATACGGTAGAAGTCGAAGTGGAATACCGATTCACCATTGGCGGCCCGGTACTCGTTCACGATGGCAAAGGTCGGAGAGCTGACGGCATCGTCGCGAACTCCAAGTTCGTGGCAGATTGCGGTAGTGAAGGTTGTCTTCCCTGCGCCCATCGGGGCGTAGAAAGCAATCAGATTGTGACCTTCCGTCCGGGAGAGAAACTCTCTTGCGGCCGCGCCGATCTCCGACAGGTTCGATATCTTGATTTCGTGATTCATTACAGTACGGCAGGGTCTGCCTTGCCGTCACAAAGATAAGGAAAAAATGCTGACACACGTATATGGAGCCAAATGTATAGGCATAGACGCAATAGGCGTAACTGTTGAGGTGGATATCTCTCTTGGGATCGGAGTGCACCTCTGCGGGCTGGCGGACGTTGCTGTAAAAGAAAGCCTGCTCAGGACCGTCACCGCCCTCCAGAGCCAGGGCTATCGTATTCCGGGGAAGAAAATAGTCATCAACCTCGCTCCTGCTGATACACACAAAAGCGGATCAGGCTACGATCTCCCAATCGCAATTGGAGTAATAGCCGCCTCCGAACAGGCCTCGCTTCCCTGCTTAAACCGCTTCCTGCTGATGGGAGAACTTGGACTGGACGCAACGGTAAGGAGTGTGCCCGGAGGGCTACCCACGGCCGAACTCGCGCGCAAGGCTGGCTTCGAAGGCTGCATACTTCCATATGATTCTGCGATGGAGGCTGCCCAGCTGGAGGGAATCCGCGTCTATGGTGTTCACACAATGAGCGACGCGATTGCGGTTCTCAGCGGTTCGCCGGACGCGGAGTCATTCCTCGTCTCGGGCACGGTCCCGGTCGGGAACGATTCTCCCCAGCCTGAAATAGATTTCGCCGACATTATCGGCCAGGAAAACGCAAAAAGGGGAGTGGAGATAGCTGCCGCAGGTGGACACTGCCTAATTCTCATTGGTAGTCCTGGATCTGGAAAGAGTTCGCTCGCCAAGGCCATGGCCGGGATCCTGCCGCCGCTGACAATGGAAGAGGCGCTGGTGACCAGCAAAATCTACTCCGTCGCCGGCCGCGGCAACCTCCGATGTGGCTTCATGCGCTCGCGCCCCTTCCGTGCTCCGCACTACAGCGCTTCGCTGCCCGCCATCATCGGAGGCGGAGGCGGCGACGGCGTGTTTCCCGGTGAGGTCTCACTCGCGAATTCGGGCGTGCTCTTCATCGACGAATTTGCCCACATGCCTAAATCTACGGTTGAGGCTCTTCGAGGGCCGCTGGAAGACCGCAAGGTCACTATTTCCCGTCTTAAGACGAAGGTGGAATACCCTGCGTCGTTCACCCTTGTCGCTGCGTCGAATCCCTGCCCCTGCGGCTACTATGGCGAGGGCGACCGCTGTACCTGTACGCCCACTCAGCGCCTGAACTACATCTCGCGAATGAGCGGCCCGATTATGGACAGAATCGACCTGCAGATAACCGTCCGCAGTATCTCCCCAGCGGCCATCGCCGAGCGCGCTTCCCGCCCGTCGGAATCATCATCCGTCGTTGCGGCCCGGGTGCTTAAAGCCCGCGACATTCAGCGGCTGCGCTTCTTCGGCGAAACCATCAACTGCAACGCCGAGATGAACAACCGGCAGATCGAGCGATATTGTAAGCTCTCGGAGGAATGTCAGGAAACAATGCAGCAACTCCTGATTAAAATGCAGTTCTCAATGAGGGCCTACTACCGTATAATCAAAGTCGCCCGCACTATTGCCGATCTCGAAGGCGTACAGGATATCAAAGTCCGCCACCTTCTTGAGGCGGCGGGCTATAGGTTTTTGGATAGACAGAATATGTAGTGCTACTTGACCAGTTCGATCTTGACGATCTTTACGGGACTGAGAGGGCAGTCGCGAGGGTCGGTGTCTACTCTTGCTATCTTCTCGATAACGTCAAAGCCTTCGATGGTCTCGCCGAAAACTGTATACTGGCCGTCGAGCTGGGCGCAGGTGACAGGATCCTGGACAATGTAGAACTGGGAGCCGCTGGACTCCTTCAGAGGGTTCGCCGCATCGCCGCGACGGGCTGCAGCAAGGGCTCCGAGGACATGTTTGTGGGCCGGAACGAACTCTGCCGGGACATTGTAGCCGGGGCCGCCGGTACCAAACATAGGCCTGTTGTTCATATCTTTTGTCAGCGGGTCGCCGGTCTGAATCATGAAGCCGTAGATGATTCTGTGGAAGAGAATTCCATCATAGAAGCCCTCGAGCGCGAGCTTCGCAAAATTCGCTTTATGTTTGGGAGTATCCGAATAGAGCTTGATACGGATTGTGCCCATAGTGGTGATGATGTCGAATACTGGTTCGTCGGCCAGGTTCGCAAGCTGCTCGCTTACCTTGATAGCCTTTTCTGCTAGTGCCATAGAATCTAATTGTGTTTTTTGTGCTGCTTCGGCGGCGGCTTTCTCTGCGGCCTCACGCTTTGCGGCTCTGCCGCCGCAACCCAGAGACAGAAGTGCCACTCCTGCAAGGATTGTCATTAAGAATATATTTTTCATTTTTTACGTTTTTTAAGATCCATTACTATCAAAGCTCCATATCCCGCCAGCAGGACGGTACCGACTGACAGTTTAAGCCACAACGTCTCGGGAATTACCAGATAAACACCATATAATACCGCCGCGGCAAGGGTAAATACCAACATGCTGCGGAGATCATACTGCACCGGGTAGTACTTCCTGCCGATGAAGTAGCTCATCAACATCGCGACGGCATAGCCGGCGAAGCCACCCCATGCGCAGGCCATATATCCGATGCGGGGTACGAAGATCACATTGATTGAAATCATCACCGCAACTCCAACCGCGCTCATGATGGCTCCCCACCATGTTTTATCGGTGAGCTTGTACCAGAACGAGAGGTTGAAGTATACGCCCATGAAAATCTCCGCCATCATCACGATAGGAATAACCCGGAGACCCTCCCAATATGAGGGATGAATGAAATAGCGGACAATGGGCATATAGAACATCACCGCCAGCCAGGCGAGAAGGGTGAAGATGACAAAATATTTCGTCCCTTCCGCCAAAGTATCGGGGTTGTTTTTATCCCTGCCGCCGAAAACTATCGGCTCGTAGGCATACCTGAAGGCCTGTGTGATAAGGGTCATGATCATCGCGACCTTCACGCATGCTCCGTAGATTCCCAGCTGGACCTGACCATCCTGGCCGGGCATCAGATAGGGGAAGAGAATCTTATCGGCCACCTGATTGAGGATGCCGACAAGACCGAGAAGCAGCAGCGGCCACGAATACACGACCATCTCGCGGCAGAGCTTTCGGTCAAAACCGTAGAATATGCCCTTGATCTCGGGGATGAAGCCCAGAGTTACGAGCGCCGTACAGGCCAGGTTAGCGAAGAAAATAAGCCCGACTCCGCCATTGAAGCGGTCATAAATATCCGCGAGCGACGGAATTTTCGGCATCGCCAGGAATATGAACAGGTTCAGGGCGATATTGACGAAGATGAAGCTCATCTTCAGCGCCATGAACTTGATCGGGCGGTGTTGCTGCCTCAAGCGGCTGAACATGATGGCCTGAAAGGCGTCCAGCCCGGCGATGATCGCGAAGCAGCCTACGTACTCGGGGTGAGCCGCATAGCCCATGGCCCCGGAAATCGGACGCAGGAACAGGAATACCAGCGCGACAAAGACGAGCGAGACGAGCCCCACCATCCGCAGGGCATTGCTATAGACCATTTTGTCGTCGCGGTCTTCCCTGCCAGCGAAGCGGAAGAAGGTCGTCTCCATTCCGAAGGTCAGCAACGCGAGCAGTAGGGCCGAGTATGCGTACAGGTTGGTGACGATTCCGTAGCCGCCAGTCTCCGCCGCGATTTTATAGGTATACAGCGGCACCAGCAGATAGTTCAGGAAACGCCCGACTATGCTGCTAAGGCCGTAGATTGCCGTGTCTTTCGCCAGCGCTTTCAGATTCATTTGTTACGGAAGTTAAAGCCGAGAAGTTCGAGCATCTTGTAGCCGTTGCCCTTGACTTTTTCGATGAACTTTTCGTAGTCTTTATTCTTCAGCTCGGTCCACTGCACTTCGCTCATTGCGAAGAGGCGGGGCATGATCATGTATTCGAGCTGATTATTGTCGGGGATGTACTCGGTCCAGACGTTGGCCTGGGCGCCCATGATGTGGGACGCTGCCTCCTTGCTGAGGCCGGCCGTGGGATTGAAGCCGTAGACCTTTTCGATCGAGAGGTTGCCCCACCATGCGCAGGTCGGTTCGCCCACCACGTCCTCGAGGAGCTTACCAGCCGCGAGCGAATCCATCTTCGCCTTATAATCGAAAGCATCGCTCTGGCAGTAGTCGAAGTAGCAGTAGTCGGTCGGGGTCATGACCACGTCGAAGCCCCTGTTCGAGGCCTCGATACCGCCCGACAGCCCGCGCCAGCTCATAACCGTCGCGCCTTCCTCGAGGTCGCCCTCGAGTATTTCGTCCCAGCCGATGAGTTTCTTCCCGCGGGTGGCGAGGAAAGCCTGCATTTCGGATGTGACGAAATTCTGGAGGCGGGTCTCAGCGGTCGCATGTTCGTCTGACTTGAGCCCGAGGGCGGCGATACGCGCCTGGCAGTCAGGACATTGGGCCCATGCCGTCTTCGGGCATTCGTCACCGCCGATGTGGAAGTACTCGCCCGGGAAGATGTCGCAGAGCTCGCCGATTACCGTGCGGAGGAAATCGAGCGTGCTGTCTTTTCCGGGGCAGAGAACGTCCGGCGAGACGCCCCAGATCGTCCAAACTTTGTAGTCTCCTCCGGTCTCAATCGACTTGCCGGTGCAGCCGAGCCAGGGGTATGACGCCAGCGCCGCGACCATGTGGCCGGGGAGGTCGACCTCGGGAACGATGGTGATGCCGAGTTTCGCCGCATATTCGACGACCTCGCGCATCTCGTCCTGGGTATAGAAACCGCCATGGCGCTTTCCGTCGAAGCGGAACTGGTCTCTCGTAAGGCCGCCCTGATAGCCGATGATGGTCTCGGGACGCCATGCGCCTATCTCGGTAAGGAGCGGGTAGGCCTTGATTTCAGCGCGCCAGCCCTGGTCTTCGGTGAGATGCCAGTGGAAGCGGTTGAGTTTCAGGGCTCCCATCACGTCGAGCACTTTCTTCACCTCGTCTACCGTAAAGAAGTGGCGGCAGCAATCGAGGTGCATTCCACGATATGAGAAGCGCGGTTTATCCTTGATTTCGCAACAAGGCAGCTCCCATTTGGCTTTTTCGTCACTGGCCTTGCCCCAGATGGAGACGGGCATTAGCTGCTTAAGGGTCTGGATTGCGTACAGGAATCCGTTATCAGAATTAGCCTGGATAACGGCCTTTCTCTTGTCTATTTTAATTGTATAGGCTTCGTCGACGAGGGTCGGATCCACGGCGAAGATGATGCCCTTGCCGTTTCCACTGCGAACAGTTTCCCCGATGCCCACCGGCTTCGAAACGGGATAGACCTGACCGGCGACGATGGTCATCCGGGCAGACAGTTCGGCCACGGCGGCCAGCGGAATCTCGCCCATCTGGGAGTCGCAGGAAATCTGGGTTCCTTTAAGTTTGAAGGTGCCTTTGTCCTCGCGAACGCTGAGGGGCTGGGGAATGATGTTGATGGCGGTTGCGAGCAACATCGCTAAAATAGTAGTCATCATATCTTTAATATAGTATTAGTCCTAGTATTCCTCCCGCTAATATAACATAAATCGGGTTGGCTTTGAAGAAGAAGGTCACAATAAATGCGCCTGCGAACAGAATCCAGCTCTTCCAGTCCGGGAAATTCTCGGCTATCACGCTGATCTGCGGGATCGCCCCGTCCATGGTGATATGGAAGCACAGGATCACGGCCGCGGCGAAGATGAGGCCTGCTACCGCCGGCTTGAGGCCGGACATTACGGTAGTGAAGCGCGGGTCGTCATGGAAACGGTTGAACGCCCGCATGAGGAAGAAGAAGATGATGAACGAGGGCAGCACGACCGCTATCGTAGCGGCGGCCGAGCCCACGGTCGCGAGCAAGTTCGAACAGCCGGCGTCGTGCATGACCTGATAGCCCACGTAGGTCGCGCAGTTGATGCCGATCGGGCCGGGGGTGGTCTGCGAGATGGCGACGATGTCGGTGAACGCGCCCTCGGTCAGCCAGCCGTGGACCTCGACTATCTGGTTCTGAATCAGGGAGATCATCGCCCCGCCCCCTCCGAAGTTGAAAAGGCCGATGACGAAGAAGCACCAGAATATTTGAAGCAGCAGTCCGATCATTTCCGACGGCCCTCCTTTATTAACGCGACCCCGAGCGCGCATGCAAGCACGGCGAGGATGATCCAGACCGCCGAGACCTTGAGAAACGCGACGGCGATGACGGTCGCGAGCGTCAGCACCCACGCCCACCATTTCGTCCGGCTCTTCATGGCCATGTTCACGGCGGGCACCAGAATCAGCGCGATCGCGACGGGGCGAAGGCCCTGGAAGATTCGGGTGACGATCTCGTTTTCGCGGAAGGCGGTGAAGAACATCGCGATAAGCAGTATCATTATAAAGGAAGGCAGGACGGCGCCGATAGTCGCGGCTATGCTGCCTTTAATCCCGCGGATCTTATAGCCCGCGAAAATCGCCATGTTCACGGCGAGCAGTCCGGGCGCGCTCTGGGCAAGGACAACGACGTCGTCTATCTCGTCCGGAGCGATCCACTGCCTCTTAAGCATCTCGCGCTCTATGATGGGGATCATAGCATATCCTCCGCCTATTGTGAAGGCTCCTATCTTCGAAAAGACGCCGAAGATTTGCCATAGGGATGCGGTGCTGTTGGTCTGGGTGGACATATTTATACAAATTTGGCGAAAAAATTTGTATTCTTCAAAAAAGTGTCTATATTTGCAGTCCTTTTCGCGCAAAGCGGAAAAGTTCATTGAAAATACTGAAAGATAAGTACAAGCAAGTACCGAGAAACAAGAAAAATCGAGAGCGTTAATTTCTTTGGAAATTGAAGCGTCGGGGTCAAGCTAAGAATTATAAAATATACAAAGAAGAGTTTGATCCTGGCTCAGGATGAACGCTAGCGGCAGGCTTAACACATGCAAGTCGAGGGGCAGCGCGGGGAGCAATCCCTGGC
>CAJOJC010000013.1 GCA_905234775.1 uncultured Bacteroidales bacterium
TACTGCGCCAATGCAGTCCTTGCAGCACAGAAGCAGCAAAGCGAAACGGTCCAACTCGCTGATATCCGTATTGCGCAGGGCCACGTCCAAAAGCCAACCCTCCGGAATGAGGCCGTCGAAGAACGGGAAAAGAACCCGAGACTTGTAGGGCTTCTCCGACAATGGAAGTGTCAGGCTGACGGGCTTGGAGGCCGCATCAGCAAGATACTCCCTGTCATATTGGAACTCATAGCCCTCATCCGTTTCTTCAAGGATGCCGGCTGCCTTCCCTTTGAATTTAATCAATGCTTTACTCATCTAACCTTCTTTTGAGGAACCAGTTCGTATCCGAACAAATCTAACACCTGGGCAACCTTATCGAGGCGGACCGTGGCCTTACCCTGCTCCAGCTCGCGGACAAAGTTCAGGCCTACGCCGGACTTCATCGCGAGGTCCACCTGCGTCAGATTGTGCTCCTTCCGCAGGGATTTCAATGTCGAAGATATGACGTTACTATTCATAATTACATTCGTTCGGATGCAAATATACGAAATAATTCTCAAATTACATCATATCGAATGTAATTTTTAGAAAAAGGCGCCAATTACATCCGAAAGGATATAATTCTCTATCTAAAAATAAGCTGGAACACCGTCTGGTTTACATCACTCCGCACCAGGTCGATAGTGCCATTATGCTGCCGCATAATCTGGCGTGCCAGTGACAGGCCGATGCCGGAGCCTGCCAGAACTCCCCATGGATAGGACAAATGATACAAACGGGTTCGTTCCTGGTTTTTAGAGCGACTTTGGAATAATCATACTTGTCCCCATGGATTGAGTGAGCTTGGTCAAGGAAATACTGTAATCCCTTCTTTCGGCTCTCGTCGCTTTTGATGCGTCACAAGCAGGGCACTCCTGACCGGCAATGTGACTATGCGGAGTTTGTAAAAACTCTCCGTGCTTGGGACAAATGATTCTGACCTTCTTATCGCTGCCACGATAATCGACAAGGGAATAATCGTATTTATCGCCATGCTTTTTGCGGGCATCTGCGATAAACTCTTCTCTTGTCTTCTTTTTTGGCATTACCTAAGCTGGAAGATAACGGGGAACGTATAAGTCACTCGAACGGCCTTGTCCCGCTGCTTTCCAGGGGTCCAGTTAGGAGACCCAGAAACAACTCTGACCGCTTCGGCATCAAGAGTCGGATGGACTCCATTAAGTACACGAACATTGGTGACTCGGCCGTCCTCTTCCACAGTAAACTGGAGCATAACCTTCCCCTGTACTTTATTCTTTTTGGCCTCTTCCGGGTAGACGAGCCTCTCATTTACCCACTTGGAAAAGTTATTGGCGTCCCCACCTCTGAATGTTGGTTTCATCTCGACGAGTTGGAAAGGAATTGCCATTTCCTCCATCTCATCCTCATTGGTTATGGGGTATCCACCACATAAATCATTAGGGGGACAAGGCTTTACATCGAGAATCTTAGCATATTCTAGCCCTTTATATGAATCGGATTCGTACTTTACCCTTATATGGCTGCAAGATCCTTTGATTATTAGGGTATCCCCCTGTTTTAGGTTAAGGGACCTGAAACGATTTTCCGCACCCAAGTCCTGTTTAACCAACTTAATGGGTATTATATAATCTTGATCCTCTACAATAAAGGTCAAATCATTATAGTTGTCGACCTTTACGAATTGGGCCTTAATTGTCAGCAGCTTTCCATAATAATTCCCCTCTACGAGGTCTTTGACGGTAGTGTAACCAGTTTGCGCGATGCTGGTTATTACCGCACCACAGAGAAAGATAAGAGTAATGATAGACCGTTTCATCTGAAGATTAGCACTTTGTAATACAAAGATATTAAGATGTCTAAAAAGAGTCACGCGGGTCATTAAAATATGCACTTTGGAAGAATCTATTTTTGCTCATCTTCTCTTTCGATGGGGACACCATAAGGTAAGTTACTTCTAAGAATCGAGATTGAATCTTTTTTCAATTTGGTGTACCAGCTAGAACACAAATAGTGCATATGTGTAGGTATAGATGGCGTTCTGTTAAGAACTTCAATGGCGTATCGATAATGCTCCCTCCCAAATGAGCCCAATTTCTTGTGATATAGCATTCCGTTGTATTCCCATATTGAGAATACATAATAAGAAAAGCGCTGCCCTGCAGGTCTGTTTACCAATACTGTGATGGCTCCCACTTCATTATGGAATACGACCCTCTCAACACGGGTAATGTAACCCTGATTTGCCATAAACACTTGCCCGACCTCAAGGTTTTCCGCATACTGTTTTAGCGCATACTCGGGTTCAATTCTATAGTATGGCGCTTGCAGAAACAGCATTTCCTCGAAACTATTAACTATTGCGCATGGCCACATCGGCGAGAGTATCTGAGCGGCATGATACCATTTAATTGACCGCTCCGGGTCCAATGGGTCAAGATGGTCTATCTGGTCAAGAAGTTTACTCGCTATGTTGATTTCATCGGTTCGGCTGTTCGAATAGATCCATTCTCCAATCGAGCCTTTGGTTCGCGATGATGAGGCATACTGATTATCTCTGGCCACCCATTCATCAATGTTCTTTTTACACGCCTCAGCCTGTTCCTTTGTTACTGTTCTCATCCAATCAACATCCGGTGGGAGGGCTTTGGTTCGGATGATGGTTGGATTCTCTAGGAATGCCTCGATGCTCCCGCAGAGATAGATGATCTTCTTTCTTGTTGCATCATTATTCAAGGCATTCTCCAGCCTGGTAAGCCAGCGAAGATTTTCAGGTCGATTGTTGCAACGGTTTGTGTCGATATGGTCTACCACCATCTTAGGCTGGGGCTCTGGCCCGTGGAATGCAGTACACACTACCTGGTGGGCGCGAATGTTACCAGCCATAAACATATAACCGGAAGTCTTGTCCTTTACTCCGAAAGTCCAGATGTTATCCCACTTGGTTGACGGCACGCCAGGCTTAGGGACACGAAGAATGGCGCCATTATCTCTAACTAAATAGTGGCGTCCTTTGAATTCACACTCTTTAACCTCTGTGAATTGATTTATTAGTTCTTCGTCCACCATTGAAATAATCACTTATTTAGTCAGAGTAATCCTAATGTTTGTGCGTTTCTTGAGATTTCCGAGATTATCCAAATCTTCGTGTAAACCGTCCAGATAGAGAACTCCATTATCAATCGTAGCATCAAATGTCGCTGATGGTATAGACATTGATCCTGCCGAGATGATGTCTCCATCCTCTCTGTAATAAGTAAATACCTGCTCCGGGATGGATAGCTTGCCACCGGAGATGGTATACGTCACTTTGCCTTCATAGGTGTCGTATGCCTTCAGGTAGGATTCAGCACTAGGGCATGGGGCAAGATAAGAACGATGAAATGAGATAGTTTCTCCCACGATAAAGATTGATAATACTCCAGTTTGCGATCTCCAGCCAGAATCGGTATCAGAGGCCACTTCCTGCGTTTCAATCGTGTGAACGCACCAGTCGCCCAACAGATCAGATTGGGTAACTTTGGTACAAGAAATAGCGACTAGAGCAAAAAGAGCGCAAAAAGCTCGTTTCATAACTTTATTCTTTCCGGTGGGCGTGGTGGAGATAATCTCTTAAACATTCGTTTTCTCTCTCCGAAGATAAGAAAAAGATCACAAAACATCTCAATCAACCGCAACAATTATATATGTGAAAAAGCTGGCAGAATATAGTGATTGTTGCGATAATCAATACGAAATTTTACAGAAATCGGAATGTTACACTGCGATATTTTACAAGATTCGATATGCTTATAATACGATATTTTACAAATTGGGGGGGCGCATTCTTCGTTAAGATATGTTGGTAAAGTTTCCGAAATTTTACCAACATTTCCGAAACACCATAAAACAGCTAATTATGTAAAGTGCTGATAATCAGTTGAATTACGTTGCATTTTTATTGCATAGAGTTGCATCGTACGGGTCCTGTAGGAGTCACGAAAAAAGCACCGCAAAACGCGGTGCTTTTTTCGTGACTCCTGCTGCCAGGCTGCGCCAGACAGCCTCGACTATAATCCCCCTGCCCTTCGTCGCTAATCTTTGATTTGCCCGACATTTGCCCGACAGAATGAATTGCTTTAGTCGTCTAAAAAACGAATAATCCTTAGTCTTTATGCAGAACCCAGCCCATACGTTTGGCCAAGTCCTTGGCAAAGGCAACATCATTATGGGGAAGGGTGAGACGGAGTGTATCACGGGTACTATATCGCGGGCCTTCCGGTTCCATAAGCATAGTGTGTTTGGTTTGTTCTGCGCTGTATCCTGTTACCAGGGCAGGGGACTCCATCCTGGGATGCTTGACCGCCTCTGCTAATGCTCGTCTTACGAAGGCGTTTATGGAAATGCCTGCTTCGGCCGCCATGTTGGCTATGTCGCGGTGAGTCTCTGGAGCGATGCGGACATTGAAGGCACCGGTATAGCTTTTCTGGGGTTTCCAATCGTGTTCTTTACAAAATATGAGATAATCATCAACCGCCTCGTGAAATGCTGCCGTAAGTTCTTGTACAGACTCGCCTTCGTAGTTTACAAGACCTTCGATTCCTTCAATTTTACCAAAAAATACTTTGTCCGGTTCACTGTATGCAACCGATCCAATATAGCCTCTATATTTAAGAGTGTTCATACCTGGATGTCTTTATTGTTAATGAGTTCTGCTAAAAGTTGTTTTAACGCGTACTCCTTCAACTCTTTATTCGGGTGCGGCCTGTGCAAAAACACAGGCATCTTATCCGGTTTTGAGAAAAGAACACGCGATCCGGAGGTTTTACCCTTGTTCGACTTTACATATCCAAACATACTCAATAATCTCTCGGCTTCATCAAATGTGAAGTCTGTTGGCAGACGTTTTAACCGTTCGATTAATTTCTCTTTCGTACCCATATGCAAATGTAACTAATTTTTAGTTACAAAACAAATAAAAAGGGTGGCGATATCACTTCAGCCGTCCAAGGTCGTCCCAGCCGGGTTGCATGCGGCCGGTGTGACGGTAGGGGTCGGGGGCGACGGCAAGGCCTGCGGGGGTCATTTCTCCAAGTTCGAAAAGTCAGCGGAGGCGAATGAGGTTCCGCTCACACCAATTGCTCGACTATCATCCCCCTGCACCCCCAAGGGACTGGTGGGCGTACCCCCTGCCCATCGGCGCTTCGCGCCTCTAAGAGTTGTCATGTGTTTGACAACTTTACCAACATTATCGTGACTCTAATGCAAGCATTCCTTGACGGAATCCTTGTACTTACGGGATACGGGGATTGACTGGGAGCCGACGGAGACGATATCGGGAGCGGAAAATGTCGCAAAAGAAATATTGACCAGGAAGGAGCGGTGGACGCGAAGGAAACCGGAGCCCAGAAGGTTCTCCCACTGGCTGATGGTGGTCTTGTTTCGGTAAGACTGCCCGTCGCGCGCGTAAATCCATACCTCTGAATCGCGAGACTCGACGTATAATATATCTTCTCTCAATAAAGATACTTTCCTGTAATCGGAGGTAAAAGTGATCGGGTGCGCCGTCGGGTACTTTTTGTCGAGCCATCTGATCAGCAGATAGTTTCCGTATGCGAGAATGGCGAGGATGGCGGCCACGAATACGGGATTACCCAACATCGCGGGCAACGCCCATCCGTCATACTCATTATGGCGAATCATGGTGATGAAGAAGAATTGCCACACATAAATGAGCATGAACGTCATCACCATCACTCCAAGTATGATGCAGACAGTGTCAAATACCTTCTTTTTCGCATTTGTGGTTCTTTCGACCTTGGGGAGGAAGAACGACAGCGCAAGAGCTGCGGGGAGGAAGGAGATACTCATCAATATCGCCTCCCCGAGATCGTAGTCGAGACTCGTGAGCAGGACGGCCGTCAGAAAGATGGCGACCAGCCAGTAGGCGACGATGAGTATAGTTTTCTTCATTCCGAATACAATAATACGAATTCTTCCGCAAAAGAACGCGCCTAAAAGCAGGTTAAGGGGATTTAGCAGACGGTTGAGCGGATTCTACCTTGCATAAGTAAAAGGGGCATGCCTACCTTTGCACAAAGGAATAATTAAACACATTAAAAAATTATTTGCCATGTCACCTTTAACCAATCTCTTCAATCTTTTCATCTCCGGCGGACCTGTCGGAATGATTATTATCACTCTTCTTTTCATCGCCCTGTTCTTCGCCGCCTGGAAGGCTCCGGCCTGGGTAAAAGAAATCGGAAAAGCCGCTCTGGCGGTTGGTGCTTTCTGGACTCTTCTTGGTTATCTCCAGGTAGCCGATTTCATTCAGGGCTATGCCGAAGATATCTCGATAAACGTCCTTGCCGGAGGCATCAAAGTCGGTCTTGTTCCGGTCCTATACGGACTTATCGTGTACTTTGTCTCGCTGATTCTGCGCGTGATCCACAAACCAAGGATCTAATACGCAATAAAATGTGCCCCGGAATCTATTTGTAGCAGCCCTCCGGAAACGGCGGCTTCTTCGCGAAGTACGCGGACGGCGTTTTCATTGTCGACCATGTTGCTGTAGAGAAGGCGAGAAGTAGAGTTCCACCCGGGGAGGGGATTGGGCGTACCGGTTGAATAATCGGTACGCTCTGTCGTTGCAAGGTATTCGCTGACCGCCAGAACAACAGAGCGAGTAGCCCAGTCTTCTGCCCATCGACCGTTTTCATATATCACCACGCCGTCTTTTGCGAGCTTTTCGTCTCTTGAGTTGAAGTAGCAGTCGATTCCGGTCATATATGAAAAGAGGCTCTGTCCGCCGCTAGTCAGCGAATACTCGAAAACTTTCAGCAGCTCTGAGTAGGTCAGCCGGTATACGTATGTAGTGTTGCTGAACGGAAACATCTCGTAGATGTTGGAGACGGTGATGTTTCGCCGCGATTGCCCGTTCAGGGGGAAGGTGGTTCTGACCCCGCCGCCGTTAACAAAGGCCACGTCCGCCTCGCCGATTCGGCGTATGATATCGCACATCCAGTTGCCCATGGTCGTGGCCCGTTCGCCGCTGCCGCTGAGGTAGCTGTTCGTCGCGCCCACGTTAATGTAGCCTACCACATCATTGAGCTGCTGCTCGCTCTCCTCGAGCGCGGCCTGAGAGACGGCGAGGATTTCATCATCGAGCTCGTCGGCATTCTGGTTGGGGCTGGTATGGACATCGAGCTTCGCGGAGACGTTCAAAGTCCGCATATCGTCGGCCTCATGGAAACTGACCGCGCCGGTCGAATCAACGGTGAAGAGGAGGTTGGCGAAGGCGTAGCTCTCGCAGTGGCGGCCGGCCTGCATATAGCGAAGGCCCCATGACGTGCGACCGAGCTGGGCGCGGTGTGTATGGCCCCCGAGCACAAAATCGATTACGGTAGACCGGCCGAGCGCTTCGGCAGCATCGTCGCAGGCGCCGTGGTGGAGCAAGATGGTCGCGTCGCACTGGCCGGACGATTCGAGTTGCGCGGCCATGCTGTTGGCGAGGGAGTAGTCCTCACGGATCGAGTATCCTGCGCCCGTGAACTTACTGGCCATGATGCTGCCGGCGTAGTTGGGCGCGAAGCCGATAACGCCGATACGGACGCTTACCGTGTCTCCGTCGGCCTTGGTAGCGGTCTTCCGGACGATGACGTAATTGCGGGTGCGGGACTCGCGGACGCCGTCGCGGTAGAGGTTGGCGCATACGACCGGCACTTCGTTGGAGTAGTGGAGACCACCCCAATCATAGTCCAGCAGGGTAGCGTCGGGGTCAACGAGGGTCTCGAAGCCCCAGTCGAATTCGTGATTGCCTACTGCGACCGCATCGTAGTCCATGCGGTGAAGGGAGACGTAGATCGGTTTTCCGCCCTGGAGATTCGAGATGCTGGCACCCTGGTAGAGGTCGCCGCCGTCCAGCAGAAGCAGGCGGGACTTATCGTACTCCGCACCCCGCCCGCGGATGTCCTTGACTTTGTCGGCAATATAGGCCAGGCGGTAGTGGACGGCCGCATCGTCTGAGTAGACCATGTAGCCGTGTGTGTCTGAAGTCTCTATGATGGGCAGTATGTATTCTCCGGGGTGACGGTCTTCCTTCGGCGGGGGCACCGGTGTCGGATCCGGCTCCACGATGGGCGTAACCGGATCGGGCACGCAGCCAAGCGCGAGGGCGGCCGCAAACGATAGTGCGAGTAGGGAAAGCCGTTTCATACTACATCTCAAAGATAATAATAGTCGGAAAAATCGCATATTGTTTATTTTATAAACTTTTCTCAAATTTGTAGTAGAAACTAACTACAAACATCCATATTATTATGAAAATCAATCGTATTATTTTTTTACTGGCCCTAGGCGCAGGGCTGTTTGCTGCTTTCGGCTGCGAGCCTGATGAAGAACAGACTGACCAGGAAAAGGTCGGGGAATTGTTGAAGAAAGCTGAGGCTCTTCAGGCAAACCAGTATTCGCTTCAGAAGAAGGGCGGGGAAGCGCAAGTCTATTCCCTTACTCATGAGGAATCCCAGTGGTACATTGGCCGCAGTTACATCGACAGGTCTCAGGAGGCCCTCAAGGTCAACCTTATGGAAGAGGACCCTGAGCTCAGTACAGTAGCGTGGGGCATGTTTGAACTTCCGACCGAGACTATCGGAAAAACTACCACTCTCGATGAGAACTTCGCGAAGAAGTACTCCTGGTCTTATGGAAAATTCGGTACGTTCAGGAGCGGCAAAGAACTCTTCGCCCATATAGGCGAGGGCGGAAACCTTGTCGCTACGGAGCGCCCCCAGTTAAAGATTACTGAGACCAAGGCTTATACCGGCCGCTACCAGTTCGTACTGGCTTGTGTGTTCATAGAAGAGACTTACGACCCCGAAACACAGTCATATATCTCAGGAGACGAATACGAACTCCTAATCAACGCAATAGTCGAGCCTTACTTCCCGACCCTCGACAACTTTATGATCGAGCCGGTAAAGGATTGGGTCAAAGTGGGCGGATCTGTGAAGGTCAACGTAGACTGGTCAGACGGTGCGGAGTTTGACATAAACAAGGTCAAACTAGTCGGCCAGGAAATCGGCTACAGCAGCAGCGCTCCCGTAGACAATGGGTACTTCAAATGGGACGCTTCCGACCAGACCCTTACCTCGCTTAAGACTTCGAACAATCAGGATGTTTACCTTACCTTCCGTTACGAAGGTACGGAAATGGGTACTACCTGTCGTCTTGCGACAGGGGCCGGATGGGACTACACATCCTTCTCCTTCGAGCCGGCCAGGTTGGTGATGGATAAGTGGGATGTTATGGTTCTCAATGTCGACAGTTATGCGCCTACAAATCTTGTATGGGACTGGGATTGCCTGGAGATCGATCCTTCGACAAATCCGGTAGAAGCTTTCTGGTATGATAAGGCCTCCCACAAACTCTATAACTTCAGCGCAGAACCTAACAAGACATATAACCTTCGTTTTCAGGTAAAGAGTAATACTGGGGTAGGTGCTGAGCTTGAAGTATATGTCGTAGAGGAGAAGCCTTATTCGTTCGAGATTACATATCAGCAGAACGGCACCTATAAACCGTGGGAAAACGGCTCTCCAGACGGCATCTGCAATTATGGTATGGGTCTGTCTCTCGGCGTCCAGACCAACCCTGAAGACTGCTATTGGAACTGGGCGGATGTGGAACTTATCCCCGGTTATGACAGAACTTTCTCCTTCTCGGGAGTGGGCGGCCGCGATGACCATCCGAAACTGATGCTCAAGACCAGCCACGACGGAACACATCCCGGCGTTCAGGTCGGCTTCCGCCTGAAGTATGACCACAGCAAGACCTCATACATCTACGTAACTCACAACTAAATTATATATCTTTGCTCCTGTTATGGAAGAAAACTTTGACGCTCTCGAAGTGATTGCCCGTACCAGGGGCAAAGTAGATATGGACAGCGACCCCACTGGAAATCCTATTTTCGTCCTGTGGGGTTCGCTGACCGCCTTTTTCTATATTCTCGAATTCGTCTTTATGAGGCTTGGCTTCTCGTGGGCGATCTGGCTCTGGGCCGGAGTGCCTGTCGTTGGCCTTCCGCTGATGGCGGTGATGCTGAGACGGAGTCACCTTCGCGACCATCGCCGTACCCGCGGTTCGAAGCTGGTGCTGGATTACTGGATTTTTGCGGCTTGCGCTATAGGCCTGGGCGGCTTTATCTTCGGTTTCTTCGACATCTACGAGGTGGTGGAGAACCCTATGATCTGCCTGCTGATAGGCATCGGTTGTTTCCTGACCGGGGAAGTAATGCGTTTCCGCCCCAAAATAATATGCGGCCTGATAGGCGCTGCGATAGGTATCGGCTCGTTCCTTCTGCAGGATGGGTTATGGGTGTGGCAACCCCTGATAGTTGCGCTGGCGGCGATTGTCTCGCTACTACTGCCCGGACTGCTGTTCAATAAAAGCGTAAAGAATGGAGTTTAAAGACCTGAATCCCTTGCTCCACAACGAGTTGCGCCTTAAGATAATGGCGGCTCTTGACTCGCTGGACGACGCAGATTTCGTGTACCTCAAGGAGATAACGAAATCCACGGCGGGGAATCTCAGCGTCCAACTAACAAAGCTGGAAGAAGCGGGGTATATAAAGGTCTCAAAGAGCGGCGAAGGCCGCGGGTCACATACTGTGTGCCGAATCACCAGGGCCGGGATAAAGGCCCTGGAAGATTATCAGCGCGCTCTTTTAAGCTATTTTACTCAGTAGAGTAATTGTCGAAGTAACCCTGAACGAGGATAAGGGGAGTACCCTTGTCTCCGGAGCCGCTCGTAAGATCGCAGAGCGAACCTATGAGGTCTGTGAGCTGGCGAGGAGTAGTACCCTCGGAAACCATCTGACCCTTAAGGCTGGCGTCTTTGTTCCTGATGCTTTCTTAAGAATCACGCCTGTGCCTCGCCCAGGCTGTCTGCCAGATACTTGATCTTAAGCTCGTTGGGGGTTCCTACAAGGCCTGAGGTGTAGAACGGAGAGACTACAGGGTCTGCAAGCTCCCAGATCTTACCCTTCGGATCCTTAAATGCGCCGTCTCCATAGACCATCACCTCGACGTGTTTTCCCGTAAGTTTCAGGATACGCTCCTGGACTTCCTTTACGAGGACATCTCCCGTACGGGGGAAGAGCTTCACGCTGTTTTCGGTAGCTTTGTTTGATCCGAGCAGACCGAAGTTTTCGTTATAGCCGCTTCCGTCTACCGGGGCGGAAAGAATCTGGTCCATTCCTACTACTACACGCGCGCCCGCTTTTTCAAGGATTCTGCGGGTACGGCGGCGGGTGTGGATATCGCAGTTGATGACGGTGTCTGTGTACTTCAGGATAGCTTCCGGCCTGTTGGCGAATACAATCTCTACCTCGGCTCCCTGTTCGCGTATGAGCTCGGAGTAGTACTCCACGTAGTCCATTCCCGTGAATTCGTGGAGATAGACGCCGAATACCTCGCGGTAGCGCTCAAGGGTGAGTACGTCTGTGTAGGGATTGATGCCGGCCTCGTCCATACGGTCGAGATCCAGGATGGAATTACCCACCTCGTCTGAGGGGTAAGAGAGCATTAACACCACCTTCTTACAGCCCTTCGCGATACCTTTGAGGCAGATTGCGAAGCGGTTGCGGCTGAGGATGGGGAAGATTACGCCTACTGTAGCTCCGCCGGTACGAGCCTTGACATCTTTGGCGATGTCATCGACGGTGGCGTAATTGCCCTCCGCTCTGGCGACTACGGATTCGGTGATCGCGACTACATCACGGTCGCGGAGTTCGAATCCTTCCTCGCGGGCGGCGCTAAGTAAACTTTCTAAGATTGTGTCTGCCAGATGATCTCCCTGGCGGATGATGGGGCAGCGGATACCTCGAACAACTGTTCCGGTTTTTCTTTCGCTAGATTTCATTGCAGAAATGTTACAAACAAAGTTATAATCCAATTCTCACTTGTGCAAATCTTCTTTAATATTTTCTTAAAAATTTTTATTAACAATCAATTGTGCAAAACTAAATCGCGCTCAGAGTTGCAAGAATCGCAGATTTATTGTAGTTTTACAAATCCATTTGAAAGTTAGTTAGAAGGTTATTATTCTTACTTATATGAGAAAAGTTTATTCCGGTAAAACCAAAGATGTCTTCGCTCTTGAAGACGGCAACTATCTTCTCAAATTCAAAGATGACTGCACCGGTAAAGACGGTGTTTTCGACCCTGGCGAGAATTCTATAGGCCTCACAATCGAAGGTGTGGGGGATGTAAACCTTAGAATGTCGATCTACTACTTCGAAAAACTCAATGCGGCAGGTATCCGTACACACTACGTATCGGCTAATCTTGACGACACTACCATGACGGTCCTCCCTGCAAAGGTCTTTGGACACGGCCTTGAGGTAATCTGCCGCAACAAAGCCGTCGGCAGCTTCATCAGGCGTTACGGCGAGTACATCGAGGAAGGCGCAGATCTTCCCTCGTATGTGGAAATGACCTTCAAAAACGACGCAAAAGGCGATCCCCTCGTAACCAAGGAAGGCCTTAAGGTCCTTGGAATCATGTCTGAGACCCAGTACGACGACATAGCCGAGATGACCCGCAAGATTACCAAGGTCGTCGCAGACGATATGCTCAGTAAGGGCCTCGTCCTCTACGACATCAAATTCGAGTTCGGATATGACGCCGAGGGTAAGGTGATGCTGATAGATGAAATCGCATCCGGCAACATGCGCGTCTACAAAGACGGCAAGTACATCGAACCTATGACCCTCTCCAAGTTGTTCTTCCAGAAATGAAAGTAGCAGTCATAATGGGTAGCGCCAGCGACTGGGACGTAATGGCCCCTTGCTGCGAGACCCTCGAAGCGTTCGGCATCTCTTACGAAAAGAAGGTGCTCAGCGCCCATCGCAACCCCGGCCCCCTTACCGAGTATGTCTCTTCCCTTAAGGAGAAGGGCTGCCAGGTAGTGATAGCCGGAGCAGGCGGAGCGGCCCATCTCCCCGGAGTGATCGCCGCTCAGACTACTCTTCCCGTAATCGGAATCCCTGTAAAGTCAAAGGCCCTTAACGGCCTGGACTCCTTACTGTCGATAGTCCAGATGCCTTCCGGGATCCCGGTAGCCACAATGGCGATAGACGGGTCGAAGAACGCTGCGCTTTACGCAGTCTCCATCCTTGCGCTGGCGGACTGCGCGCTCGCTGAAAAACTCCAGGAGTTCCGCGAGCAGCAGAGTCAGAAAGTCCTGAACACAGTCATCTAACCCTTATGCCCACCAAGCGCATGCGCAGCGGTGGGCAAATTTTTTAAATGGAAAGTCCCAAAAGAATTTTTGTGGAGAAGAAGGATGGTTTCCGAGTCGAGACCCAAAGCCTGCTCCGCGATTTCAATGAGAATCTCTCCCTGCAGCTCAGTTCGCTGCGGCTCGTAAAGGTATACGACCTCTTCGGCTTTACTCCGGAACTCCTGGAGAAGAGCCGTTATACGGTCTTCGGCGAGAAAGTGACCGATCTGGTTACGGATTCCTATCCTCTGGACTGCAAGCATCTCGCGGTAGAGTATCTGCCCGGTCAGTTCGACCAGTGCGCCTCGTCTGCCGAGGATTGCGTCCACCTCATAGACCCCAAGGCGGACATTCGCATCAAGAGCGCGCGTTTGCTGATCTTCCCGCCGGACACCTCGGACGAGGCCCTGGCCCGTATAGCATCTTACTATATCAATCCGGTAGAATCCCGTAAGAAGGACCTCTCGGTTATAAGGGAGAGCGAAAAGGCAGACATCAGAGCTGTCGAAGACCTTTCGGGCTTCCGCGCGATGGCTCCGGATCAGTACGCCGCCTTCTGTAAAGAGAAGGGCCTTGCTATGAACGCAGACGATCTCGCAGAGGTCGTGAGTTACTTCAATAAAGAGGGACGCGACCCTTCGGAGCCGGAACTCCGCATTCTCGATACTTATTGGAGCGACCATTGCCGCCACACTACCTTCACCACCGAAATTCAGGAAATCACGGTTGACGACTCCTTCCTGAAAAAAGAACTTCAGGATTCGCTACACCTATTTAATAATATGCGCAGCGAACTGGGCCGTACTGACAAGCCCCTTTGCCTTATGGAGCTTGCGACCATCGGTGCCCGCTGGCTGAAGTCCAAGGGCATACTCGACGACCAGGAACAGAGCGAAGAGAACAACGCCTGCAGCATCTACATCAACGTAGATGTAGACGGTGAGATTCAGAAGTGGCTTCTCATGTTCAAGAACGAGACTCATAACCACCCTACGGAAATAGAACCGTTCGGCGGGGCGGCGACCTGCCTCGGCGGCGCTATCCGCGACCCTCTGTCCGGGCGCTCGTACGTCTATCAGGCGATGCGCGTGACCGGAGCGGGCGACATTACCGCCAAGGTCTCGGAAACCATTCCCGGGAAGCTCCCTCAGCGAATGATTTCGCGCAAGGCTGCGGGTGGTTATTCCAGCTACGGAAACCAGATCGGTCTCGCTACCACCCACGTAAGGGAGATCTATTCCGACGGCTATACTGCCAAGCGCATGGAAATCGGCGCCGTAGTTGGCGCCGTAAAGGCCTCGCAGGTGCGCCGCGAAAGTCCCGTCGCTGGCGACATAATACTGCTTCTGGGCGGTGCCACCGGCCGCGACGGAATCGGCGGCGCAACCGGCTCGTCGAAACAACATACCGAAGCCTCGCTCGAGAGCTGCGGATCAGAGGTCCAGAAGGGCAACGCCCCCGAGGAGCGCCAGCTCCAGCGCCTCTTCCGCCGCCCGGAGGTGACGGAACTTATAAAGAAATCCAACGACTTCGGCGCGGGCGGCGTCAGTGTAGCGATAGGCGAACTCGCTGCCGGACTCGACATATACCTGGACCGTGTCCCCGTCAAATACTCCGGCCTCAATGAGACCGAGCTTGCGATAAGCGAGTCCCAGGAGCGAATGGCGGTGGTGATCGAAGCGGCCGATAAGGAGCGCTTCATGGAACTCTGTGCGGCGGACAATGTCCGTGCGACCCATGTGGCGGACGTAACCGATTCGGGCCGGATGAGGATGTACTTCCACGGTGCGAAGGTATGCGACCTTTCCCGCGCGTTCATCGACAGCGCCGGAGCGCGCCACTACTCGAAGGCCGCAATCTCGGCCGTCGAAGACCGCAATCCCTTCGTCCGTGAGCCCGAAGGCGGCTCGTTGGAGGAGAAGATGGCCGCAGTGATGGCTTCGCCCAACGTGGCCTCGCAGAAGGGCCTCGTAGAGATGTTCGATTCCACGATCGGCCGCTCGACAGTGCTCATGCCCTACGGCGGCGCGCGTCAGGCCAGCGAGACCCAGGTTTCGGTCCAGAAGATTCCGGTCGCCGGCGTGACCAACACCGCCAGCATCATGGCCTTCGGCTTCAACCCCGACCTCGCCCTCTGGAGCCCGTACCACAGCGCGGCTTATGCCGTGGTGGAGGCGTGTACGAAGGTCGCGGCCGCGGGAGCAGACTGGAGCCGGATGCGCTTCTCGTACCAGGAGTACTTCGAGCGCATGACGAAGGACCCCCATACCTGGGGTAAGCCGCTGAGCGCCCTTCTCGGCGCGCTGAAGATGCAGGCAGCCCTCGGACTCCCGTCCATCGGCGGAAAAGACTCGATGAGCGGCACCTTCGAACATATCCATGTCCCCCCGACCCTCGTTGCCTTCGGCATCACCACGGTCGATGTGAGGGATGTCATTTCGACCCCGTTCAAGAAGGCCGGCAATAAGATATACCTCCTTCGCCATACCCCCACGGCCGATTACATGCCCGATACCGAACAGCTCAAGCGGAATTGGAGCTGGCTGCGCGAGCGCATCAAGGCCGGAGAGGTAGTCTCGGCATGGTCGCTGAGCTACGGCGGAATCGCCGAGGCCCTCGTCAAGATGGCGATGGGCAACTCCCTGGGAGTGAAGGTAGAGCTGCCGGAAGATGAGCTCTTCTCGCTGAGCTATGGCTCCATAGTCATGGAGTCGGCCTGCGAACTCGAGGGAGCCGAACTGCTCGGCGAAGTCACTGCGGGCGATATCTGTATCAATGGCCATTCTATCCCGCTCGCACGCTTGGAAGAGGCCTACGAAGGCCGCTATTTCGATATTTACCCGCCGCGTGTCAAGATGCCCGATCAGGTCGGGCATGACGAATCGGTCGGGCATGACGAATCGGTCGGGCATGACGAATCGGTCGGGCATGACGAATCGATCGCTGTCATTGCCGGCTGCGACCGGCAATCTTCCGGGAACCTGGTTTATCCCGGTGAGCCGGTCGAGCATCCCGTCGTCTGCATGCCCGTTTTCCCGGGCACGAACTGCGATTATGACACGGCCAAAGCGTTCCGCAAAGCGGGCGCGGAGGTCCGTCCGTTCATATTCCGCAACCTCAGCGGCCAGGAAGTGCTCGAATCGATCGAGGAACTGAGCCGCAGGATCGAAGAGTCGGACATCCTCGCTTTCTGCGGAGGATTCTCGTCCGGCGACGAACCCGACGGCAGCGGCAAGTTCATAGCCAGCGTCATATGCAATGCCCGCGTGAGCGCGGCAATCGGCTCGCTCCAGAAGCGCGGCGGCCTTATCCTGGGCATCTGCAACGGCTTCCAGGCCCTCGTAAAGAGCGGCCTGCTCCCTTACGGAAAGGCCGGCAGCGTGACCCCGGATTCCCCGACCCTCTTCAAGAACGATATCAATCGACATATCTCCCTTATAGCCCGTACTACAGTTGCTTCTACCAACTCGCCCTGGCTCGCCGGGATGAAGATAGGAGACACACACAGCATCGCTTTCTCCCACGGCGAAGGAAAGTTCGTCGTCGGCGAAAAAGAGGCGAGGGAACTGTTCTCACGCGGTCAGGTAGCGTTCCGCTATCTGGACAATCCCAACGGATCGTACTACGACATAGAGGGCATCCTCAGCCCGGACGGCCATATCCTCGGCAAGATGGGCCATTCCGAGCGCTATGAGGAAGGCCTTTATAAGAATATCAGCGGCGAATGCCGTCAGCCCATATTTGAAAACGCAGTCCATTATTTCAGAAAAGACCGATGAAAAAAGAACTTATTTTTGAAGGAAACGAAAAGCGTATCTACGCCGACGACAACCCGAACCAGGTGATATTTCACTTTAACGACGTGGTAGTCGCCTACAATGGCGTCAAGCGCGCCCGACTCAAGGGAAAGGGCATCCTTACGAACCGGATATCCTCTATCCTGCTCGGCCATCTGAACGACTGCGGTGTACCTACTCACTTCATCGAGAGGCTCGACGAGCGCGAGCAACTCTGCCGCAAGATCGAGATCATTCCCCTCGAGGTGGTGGTCCATAACAGGATGGCCGGAACTCTCGCCTCCAAACTGGGAGTCGAAGACGGTTTCAAGCCCCGCAACACGATAGTGGACCTGTGTTACAACAACGACGAACTCGGCGACCCCCTCGTCAACAGGGACCAGGCCGTGGCGCTTGAGCTTGCCAGCTATGAGGATCTGGACAGGATGCTCGTGATGGCCAGACGCGCCGGCAGTCTTCTCACCGAGCTTTTCCATAAAGCCGGTATCGAGCTGGTCGACGCAAAGATAGAGTTCGGCCGCGCCTCAGACACGGGAGAGATTATCATTTCCGATGAAATCAGTCCGGATACCTGTCGCCTCTGGGACGAAGAGACTCAGGAAAGACTGGACAAAGACCGTTTCCGCCTGGATCTCGGAGACGTTATCCCGGCATACACCAAAGTACTTGAAAGATTAGAATCCATACAGTAGATGGGAGTTTTGGCAGTTTATGGCGTCAAAGACGCCGCAGCGCGGATCTATTACGGTCTGCACAACCTACAGCATCGCGGACAGGAGGGCGGCGGAATAGCCACCTTCGACCAGTCCGGCAAGTATTACCGCCACCGTGGGCTCGGGCTTCTGAGCGAAATCTTCACCAACGGTGAACTCAACCACCTTCCCGGCGAGATGGGTATCGGCAGCGTCAAGTATGCCAACGATGCCCAGAGCGGCCTGGAGTGTGTGGAGCCTCTGTTCTTCCACCACAGGGGAGGAGACTTCGCCGTTGCCTCGGACGGTAATGTCGTCAACGCCAGGCAGATAGCAGATTATCTGGAGAGGCGCGGCGTCATCTTCCAGACCGGTATGCACAGCGAGATCCTGGCCCACCTTATCAAGAAAACGGCCGGTGAAGACCGAATCGTGAACCTTATCAAGGCCCTCAATATGATGGAGGGCGGTTTCGCCTTCATCATCATGACCCCCAGCCGAATCTACGCATGTCGCGACAAACATGGAATCAAGCCCTTGTGTCTGGGCGAGATCGACGGGGGCTACGTCGTGAGCAGCGAGTCCTGCGCGTTCGAGATCATGGGCGCTAAGTTCATTCGCGACATCGAGCCGGGCGAGATCCTCTCGCTCGATGCCCACGGAATCCGTTCGACCACCTATTCCCGCTACAGCCGCCACCGTATGTGTGCGATGGAATACATCTACTTCGCCCGCCCGGACAGCGACATAGACGGTTGCAACGTCCATCTCTACCGTAAGGAAGCCGGCCGTCGCCTTGCCCGCGAATGCCCGGTTGAGGCAGACGTGGTCGTGGGAGTCCCCGAATCGGGCTCGAGCGCCGCGATGGGCTATGCCGAAGGCAGCGGTATCCCGTATGAGATGGGCCTGGTCAAACACAAATACGTGGGCCGTACGTTCATCCAGCCCGTCCAGTCCATGCGCGAACTCGGCGTGAAGATGAAGCTTTCTCCCGTCCACAGCATAGTGAAGGGCAAACGCATAGTGCTCGTAGACGACTCGATCGTCCGTGGAACCACCTCGCTCAAGATAGTGAAACTACTGCGTGATGCCGGCGCAACCGAGGTCCATGTCCGCATCGCCAGCCCGATGATGCGCTTCCCCTGCCACTACGGAGTCGACACCTCCACCCGCGAGGAGTTGCTCTGTTCGACCCGCGGCCTCGAAGAGGCATGTAAGATGATCGGGGCCGACTCGCTGGGCTACCTCAGCCCGGAATCGACCCGCGACTCCTGCTTCGGCTGCGCAGATCCCTGCCAGGCCTGCTTCACTGGAGAATATCCTACCTTATTGTACGACGATCAAAACAGCGAAGACTAAACAACTATGGCAAAATCATACGAAGAGTCCGGCGTGAATCTCGAGGCCGGATATGAGGTAGTCAGGCGCATCAAACAGCATGTCGCTTCTACAGCCCGCCTCGGATCAATGGGCAATATTGGCTCCTTCGGAGGCATGTTCGACCTCTCGTCGCTGGGCGTGCGGGAGCCGGTTCTGGTGAGCGGAACCGACGGAGTCGGGACCAAGCTCAAGATCGCTTTCGCGATGGACAAACACGATACGATAGGAATCGACGCTGTAGCGATGTGTGTCAACGACGTCCTTGCCCAGGGCGCAGAGCCGCTGTTTTTCCTTGACTACATTGCACTGGGCCACAACATCCCCGCGAAGGTTGAGGCTATCGTAGCTGGTGTCGCGGAAGGTTGCCGCCAAGCTGGCTGCGCTCTCGTAGGCGGCGAGACCGCCGAGATGCCGGGCATGTATGCCGACGGAGAATACGATATCGCAGGCTATACTACGGGCGTTGTGGAGAAGTCCCATCTTATCGACGGCAGCAAGGTTAAAGTTGGCGACGTCCTTGTAGGCATAGCCTCCAGCGGCGTCCATTCCAACGGCTTCAGCCTCGTCCGAAAGATAGTTGCAGACGCGGGCCTTAAATACACCGACGAAATCCCCGAATTCGGGGGCCGCAAGCTGGGCGACGTCCTGCTTACCCCGACCAAGATCTATGTGAAGCAGATGCTGAAGGTGATTCGCGAGTGTGATGTCCATGGAGTAGCCCACATAACGGGCGGCGGCTTCGACGAAAACATACCGCGTGTGCTGCGGTCTGGCCAGGGTTTGGAGATTGTTGAAGGCAGCTGGGAGATACTTCCGGTATTCAAGATGCTCGAAAAGTGGGGCGGAGTGCCACATCGCGAGATGTTCAACATCTTCAACATGGGTATAGGAATGGTGGTCGTTCTGGATGCCTCCGAGGCTCCGAAGGCTGTCTCAATACTCGAGGCCTGCGGAGAAAAGGCCTCTGTAATAGGTAAGGTAACCGGCGAGCCCGGAGTAAATATCATTTTGAAATGAAGCATTTAGCCGTTTTTGCGAGCGGAACCGGAACCAACTTCGAGGCAATCGCCAGCGCATGCGCGGACGGGCGCATCCCAGGGGCCAGCGTAGAACTGATGGTATGTGACAAGCCCGGTGCGGCCGTTATCGAAAAGGCAGCCCGATATGGGGTCGAGACATTCGTCTTTTCGACGAAAGACTATGCCTCGAAGGCGGATTTCGAGGCGGAGATAGTCAGAAGACTTGATGAGAAGGGGATAGACCTCATTTGTCTTGCCGGTTATATGAGAATAGTGGGGGAGGTTCTGCTGAAAGCGTACGGTGGAAAGATAATAAATATCCACCCTTCGCTCCTGCCGGCCTTCAAGGGCGCGCATGCAGTAGAGCAGGCTGTCGCCTATGGAGTCAAGGTATACGGCATCTCCATCCACTGGGTCGACGAACAGCTCGACGGCGGAAAGATAATAGCCCAGCGCGCCTTCCCGTATGAGGGCTCCGATCCTGAAGAGGTCCACCGCATCGGGCAGAAAATCGAACATGAACTTTATATTGAAACCATAAACAAAATACTATGCGAGCGTTAGTAAGTGTTAGCGACAAGAGCGGCCTGGTGCCGTTCGTAAAAGGTCTGGTAGACCTGGGATGGGATATAATCGCCACCGGCGGAACTCAGAAACTGCTGGAATCCGAGGGAGTAAAGACTATCGGCATCTCCGAAGTCACCGGTTTTCCGGAGATTTGCGACGGCCGTGTGAAGACCCTTCATCCCAAGGTCCATGGCGGCATCCTTGCCCGCAGGGACGTTCCCGCCCATATGGAGACACTGAAGGAGAACGGAATCGAGACTATCGAACTGGTCTGCGTCAACCTTTATCCGTTCCGTCAGACTATCGCAAAGGAAGGAGTTACCCTGGAAGATGCCATCGAGAATATCGACATAGGCGGTCCTTCGATGGTCCGCAGCGCAGCGAAAAACTGGAAGGATGTAACTATAGTGTGTGATCCGGCAGACTATGATACCGTATTGGACGAGCTTCGCAGGGATGGTTTCACTTCCGACGAAACCCGCCTCAAGCTTTCGGCCAAGGCTTATACACATACGGCTGAATACGATGCCTGCATCGCTACCTACATGCGTGCCCAGGCCGGCCTTAACGAGAAACTCTTCCTGGAGTACGATCTGAAGCAGGGCCTCCGCTACGGCGAGAACCCTCATCAGAGCGCTAAATTCTACGCGGCCCTCGAGCCCGTTCCGTTCTCGCTCGCTTTTGCAGAGCAGATTCAGGGTAAGGAACTGTCCTACAACAATATTCAGGACGCAAACGCTGCTCTGAATGTGCTTCGCGACTTCGAGGAGCCCTTCTGCGTAGCTCTTAAGCACATGAATCCCTGCGGCGCTGCAGTCGGAAAGACTATCGAAGAAGCCTGGCAGGCGGCTTATGAGGCGGACAAGGTCAGCATCTACGGAGGTATCGTAGGAGTCAATCGCACCCTTACCGCAGAGGTTGCCCTTGGGATGAAGCCCATCTTCCTCGAGATAGTTATCGCTCCGGACTACACCCCCGAGGCTCTCGAGATTCTTTCCACAAAGAAGAACCTTCGCGTGATGAAGGTGGATATGACCCGTTCTTTGGCCCCCGTTCCTCAGTATATCAGCGTTAACGGAGGCCTTCTCTCTCAGCAGCTGGATACTCAGGTAGAGAAGGTCACTGCGGGGATGTGTGTTACTAAAGTTAAGCCTACAGAGGCTCAGCTCGCAGACGCTAACTTCGGTTGGAAGATAGTCAAGCATGTCAAATCCAACGCAATCGCGGTCGTGCGCGATAACCACACGATAGGAATCGGCGCAGGCCAGACCAATCGCGTAGGATCGGCTCTCATTGCGCTGGAAGAGGCAAAGAACGCCGGCTTTACCGAGGGTATTGTGCTCGCATCCGACGGCTTCCTGCCTTTCGACGATACCGTAGCCCTCGCAGCTCAGTACGGAGTGACAGTTATAGTGCAGCCCGGCGGCAGCATCCGCGACGAGGACGCCATCAAGAAGGCTGACGAGCTCGGAATAACGATGCTCTTTACAGGAGTACGCCATTTCAAACACTAGAATATGAAGACCGTATTAGTCATCGGCGGCGGCGGCCGCGAACACGCTATCGTAGACGCGCTTAGCCGCAGCCCTCAGGTAGGAAAGATTTATTGCGCCCCCGGAAATGCCGGGATAGGCCTTCAGGCGGAGAATGTCCCGCTCAAAGACACCGACGTCGAGGCCCTCAAGGCTTTCGCGCTCGATCATGGCGTCGACCTTACCGTAGTCGGCCCTGAGGCTGCGCTCGCCGTAGGAATAGTCGACGCTTTCCGTGCCGCTGGCCTCAAGATCTTCGGCCATACCCGGGCGGCTACCGCAATCGAGAGCTCCAAGGAGTTCGCGAAGATCCTGATGGAAAAATACGGCATCCCTACCGCATCATATCGCAGTTTCTCCGATTTCGACGAGGCTCTTTCTTATGTAAGCGCCCGTTCTTTCCCGGCCGTTCTCAAATACGACGGACTTGCAGCAGGGAAGGGGGTGGTTATAGCCGCCGACCTTGAAGAGGCCAGGAAAGCGCTCGCGGACATGCTCCTTGACCATGCTTTCGGCCAGGGCAAGGTCGTAGTCGAAGACTTCCTGACCGGACCGGAGTTTTCGTTCCTCTGTTTTGTAGACGGCGAGCGGGTTTATCCTATGCCCCTGTCTCAGGACCACAAACGCGCCTACGACGGCGACGAAGGCCCCAATACCGGTGGCATGGGCGCATATACCGGTCTCCCGTTCATTACCCCCGAGGACCGCGAGTTTGCGCTTAAGGAGATCATGCAGAAAGCGGCGTCGGCCATGTGTGCCGAGGGACTTCCGCTTTCGGGAGTGCTCTACGGAGGTCTTATGAAGACTCCTCAGGGCATCAAGGTGATAGAGTTCAACGCGCGTTTCGGTGATCCGGAGACAGAAGTTGTACTTCCGCTTCTGAAGAGCGATATCTACGACATATTTGAAGGCGTTGCTTCCGGGCGTCCGGTTAACGAGCCCGTCTGGTCAGACGAGGTTACTCTGGGAGTAGTTCTTGCCTCAAAGGGATATCCGGGCTCTTATCAGAAAGGATTCGAGATAGAAGGCCTGGAAGAAGTAGACGCTCAGGTCTACCATATGGGGACTACCATCCACGACGGTCAGGTCCTGACAAACGGCGGCCGCGTTCTGATGGTCGTCAGCAGGGGAAAGGACCTTTCGCAGGCGCGCACGTTCGTCTATGAGCAGGTCTCAAGAATCTCCTGCGGAAATCTCTTCTACAGAAAAGATATCGCCCATTGGGCTTTATAGTATGAAAAAACTGGCATTCACAGCTCTTTTGCTTCTTGTACTTGCGGGTTGCGCCCGCAGTCCGAAGCAGGATTTTATAGTTCAGGTGTCGCTTGGCAGCTGGAATAAACCCGAATATACGGCCGAACAGATAATCGGCAGGCTCGATACCGTTTCCCGCATTATTCCTGTTGGGAAGGTTATTATAGGGTGGAGTACGAATAACGATATTTATCGCGAAGTAGGGAAGTATCTGCATTCGAAGGGAATTGAGATGTTGCTGTGGCTGCCGGTATTCGCAGAGACGGAAGAAGTCTGCGAGAGTAGCCCTGCAGTTGATCTTTGGGGACAGATCCCAGCGAACTATGATCTTACGGAGGGAGAAGGTTTCCGCTTCAATTGCCCCTCCGATCCCCGGAATGCGGCAGCTGTTGTGGGAATATATGATAAGTACTTCTCAGACTGCGGTTTCGACGGAGTGTTTCTCGACAGGATACGTACTCAGTCGTTCGTCGGCGGCGTCGGCGGCGTGCTGGGGTGCGGCTGCCCGCTGTGCGAACGGGCGTTCGCCGCAGAGGGCGTCTCCCTTTCCGACGTGCGCGCCGCCCGGGCCGCCGCCGGCGATGCTTTCTTTTCAGTAGTGTCTTACAGCCCGGCCGAGGGGTTCAAATTTGAAGACCAAACCGCTTCAGACTACTTCAGAGTCAAGGGACATGTAGTCAGCTCGGGAGTTGCTGCTGTGGCTGACAGCCTTCGCGCGCGTGGCCTTTCGATAGGAATGGATCTGTACGCCCCGTTTATGTCTGTATTCGTGGGTCAGGATTACTCGATTCTTTCGCAGCACGCAGATTTCATCAAGCCTATGCTTTATAGGAAGACTACTGCCCCCGCCGGAATGGGCTTCGAGTATCAGCTGATGTTGGATGCTATCCCAGGAGCTAAGGGTTATCCCGCTTTCGAAATGTCCCTGGAGTTCTTGAACTCGCAGTTGGAAGCTATGGAGGGCTATCCTTGCCAGAAGTATCCTGGAATTGAGATTAACTATCGCGAGAACGTGGCTCATACCTCTCCTGAGTATGTTCGTGAGTCGCTGGATGCTGTAGGAAAGCACGGTTTCGAAGGAGCTGTTCTCTCCTGGAATATAATGGAAGCTCCGAACGCCCATCTCGAGGCTTTGAAATAGTCGCTCTTTTTTCCTATTTTTGTACGCATTACAAATCGATAATGCGTATGTCCCAGGAATTTGAAGCTCTCAAAGCTGCTTTTAAAGAGCAGTTCGGTACCCGTGTAGATTTTCTTAGAGACACTGAGGTTTATTCTTCGCCTCTCTTCAAGTTCCTGCGTTCTCTTCCGAAAGGAGCGGATCTCCACGCCCACGCAGACGCTATCCTTCCTATCTCCGAGCAGGTTAACTTCCTGAAGGACCACCCCGAACTGGTGATTACTCCGGAGTGGCAGATACACTATAGCGGAGTGGGAGCTCCTTATGGCAGCCGTACGATGGAGGAATGTCTGGCAGAAGGGCTTACAGTAGAGGATTTCAAAAAGTATTGGACAGTTCTTGGCGCGGGAGACCAGCGTACCTGGGACTGGTTCGAGGGCATCTTTATCAAGTGTGGCTCTATCTGTACCTCGCCTTCGCTGGTTCAGGACTACTATACCCGCGTTCTTAAATACTATCACTCGATAGGAGTCGAACATCTCGAACTTCGTTGTCCTTTCTTCGGTACCCGCGAAGATGCTTTAGCGCGCGGCGAAGCCCTTCTGCGTGCGCTTCAGGCCGTAAGGGCGGAGGTTGATCCAGCCATAACGCTTCGCATCGTAGCCTGCGGCGGAAAAAACGATGTATGGGACCCTCTGTTCGATACCTTGATGGAGAATGCTCTGTATGTTCGAGAAAAGGTAAAGGACGGAGACGAAAACTTTATCGTGGCTATAGATATAGTCAATGACGAGGATCGCAGTTACTCCCTGGCCCGTTATGAGGATAGGGTCCGTAAGATAATCGCAGAGAATCCCGGCCTTCATCTTACTCTCCACGCCGGCGAGAGTCTGAGCGGGGAGAACGGAGAAATAGCAATCGCTCTTCGCTGTGGAATCGAGCGCCTGGGACACGGATTCAACCTTTATCGTTACCCCGAGCTGGAAGAGGAAATACGCAGTAAGGGTATCTGTATGGAGATTTGTCCGGTCTCAAACGCAGCTCTCGGGTATTGCGCAGATTTCGCAAAACACCCGGCTTCAGACTACCGGAAGGCTGGAATACCTCTCGTAATCTGTTCCGACGATCCCGCTTATCAGGCTGAAGAACCCCTCACCGGCGATCTTCTGGCCGTTGCTGTAGGTTGGGATCTGTCTCTGGAAGATGTCAGGCAGCTCTGCCGCAACAGTATTGAATACTCCTTCCTTGAGCAGGCCTCTAAATCAAGACTGCTCGATTACTGGGAGAAGGCCTGGGTTAAGGCTACATCTTAGAGCGTAACTGGCGGAATCTCAGGGGAGTAACCCCGTCGTGGAGGCTCTTGAAACGGGTGCTGAAGTAGCGCGGGGTAGAGTATCCTGCTTTTTCAGATATCTCAAGAACCGAAAGGGAAGTACCGGTCAGCAATTCTTCTGCTTTTCTCATCCTCATCTCGTCAATCACTTCCGCTACACCCTTGCCGTAGGATGTGCTCATCTTATAGTATAGAGTAGAGCGGCTCATAGCCATATGATCGGCTATGTCTGCAACACTCAGCTGGGAATCGGACAGGTGTTCTGCTATATAAGCCTCTACTTTGCCGGTGAAGATGCTGTCGCGCTCGCGGAGCTGGGCTTCGAGTTCGCGTATCCTGCGTCTACTGACGCGTTCAATCAGGAATGCGACGGCGAGGAGACTAATGACTAGATAGATAATCAGGGCGGAATTGGACCTGTACCAGGGCTGCATAACTCTTATCTCCGACATCTTGCCAGGGGTACTCCAGGAGCCGTCCGATTTCAAATATGATACATTTAAAATGTATCGTCCGGGTTTCAAGGCCGGTAGAGAGAAGATATCCTCAAAGGTCTCGATAGTAAGAGAGGTGGTCCCTGAGAGGGCGTATCTGTACATAACCCTTTCAAAAGGATCGGCTCCAGATAGGTAGAATGAGAGAGTAAGGGAAGAGTAGTCGTGTGGGAGCCTAATAGAACTTTGTTCTTCGTCCCGAAGCTCCACCTGTTTCTCTTTATCCAGGCTGAAATAGCAGTCGGCGCCAATTTCAAGAAGTCCCGCAGTACCTCCGAGGTAAACGGTACCGTCTGGAGTACGTGCGCTCGAGAGTATCTCGTTGGCAGGGACGCCGCGGTTCTCTCCAGTCATCTCTATAAGGCCGTTTCTGCTAAGGAATAGAGTATTGTCTGCCGCTATCCAGAGGTTGTCCGCCCCGTTGGTCTCAAGTCTGCTGACCCTGGAGAACAAACTGGTCTTTACTTTCGTAACCTGTGAGGTTCGAGGATCGAAAGTAAACAGTCCGTAGTTTGTTCCGAACCATATAAGTCCTCCGTAGTAGACGGCAGTATTTACATTTCCTGTTTCTACTCCCGAGTGGTAAATTATCCGTATGGCAGGATCATTCAGATCTATAGTATAAAGGCCTTCGGAAGAGTATGCGTAGGATGTCCCGCTGCCGGCAGAACCAATTACAATAAGCTCGCTTCCGTAGCCATCGGTTTCGTTAGGAATAGCCTGGAAGCGCCACGTACGCTTATCAAAAAGGTAGGTGTTGACCGCGAGCAGAAGAATACGTCCGTCCGGCAGGGTATTGATGGTAGGGGAGTTACTGTTGAAACACTCTTCGGCATTAGTGCGCCTGTCTACCAAGGTAAACGGGCGAAGACGCATCGTACTGCGATCCATCAGAAAGAAACCTCTGTTGTAGGTGGCCAGAATCAGGGTATTCTGGTCGAAATCCACTATAGAAGTCACCTTGAGGCCAGCCTGGCCGGGGGCGAATTCAAGACCGCGTGAAGGGCTATATCTGCAGACTCCGCTTCCATCCGTTCCGAGATAAACATTCCCGTCTGAGGAGGACAGGACGCTGATTATGACGTTCTCTGCATTGGGATCGACCTCAGTCAGAGAGAAGGTCTTGATAGGGGAGGGCTTGAGACCTACCAGCCCCGAGCGGACGCTGCCTATCCACATATTGTTGTGGGGGTCGCGATAGAGCGCTGTTACGGAAGGAGGAATGTGTCCCGACACCTCCTGAGGGCTGTCTCCGAGCTGGGAGATAGAGTGATTCTTAAGATCCATCAGCTGCACTCCTGAACCATCGAACCCCATCCACAGGACGCCGTCTGCAATAGTAAGCGCAAGGAGCGGTTCGTCCGGCATCCCATTGCCCTTAGGGATGCGGAAAAGAAGAGATTCCGAAGAAAGGTCGTAGGCTACAAGTCCATATCCGAGTATAGATATATATAAGGTACTCCCGTCGAGGGCAGAGGCCATTATCAGGCTGCCCTCCAATTCGGGTATGAGCAGTTTCTTCCCGTCGTTGTTGCGTACTGGCCCCTCGCGTTTGTCGAGGGTATACAACTCTCCATTGTATGTAAAGAGAGTCTGATAGTCGGTATATACATCTGAATCACCTCCGGAGATGCTCCCGTCTGTGAAAGATAAGTACAGCGGCCCGAAGTGCCCTCCGAACCAGATCCCATTCTCATCCTCTAGAGCGCAGGTTGCCTGGCTTTCGCTTATCTTGACAAAGGAGTCTCTCGAGACATCGTACCGGAATAGCCCCTTGTCTGTAGATGTCCAGAGCTGTCCGCGGCTGTCAGTAAATAGAAAGTAAACATAGTTTCCCTCTATTCTTCCGGTTCCGTCGTCAAGGAAGGTGCGCAGTTCGCCGTTTCGGTACTCGTTAAGTCCGAAGCGCGTACCTATCCAGAGTCCTCCTCGTCCATCGTATACGACCGAGGTTACAGCAGACTGGGAAATACCGTTTTCCAGCCCAATATTCTTAGTATAATAGCCAGTAGCACCTAAAGTCCAAAATTGGAGGATGAGGATAAATAAAATTGGAATCTTTTTCACGGTATATAAATATCATTGGACAAAATTAGAATTTTTCTGGAAATAATCAGCATTAATTGGGAATAAGAATTTCCATATTTGCATTAGCCAATTGAACTAATCATAACATCTAACGATAACCCAGTATGAGAAATCTGTTTATCTGTCTCCTCTCAGCTGCCGCATTGCTACTAAGCGGTGTACAGCTTTCGGCGCAGACTAGAACAATTTCTGGAGTCGTTCTCGATGATGCCGGCGAACCGGTAATCGGAGCGGCCGTCATCGAGACTGGTACCAACAACGGAACTATAACCGACTTCGAAGGTTATTTCGAACTCGAAGTAAAATCAGGTGCTTCCGTTACAGTCTCGGCGATCGGTTACTCCGATTATGTTTTTACCGCTACTTCGAGCGCGCCCCTGCGTATTGTTCTTAAAGAAGACTCGCTGATGCTCCAGGAAACGGTAGTTACCGCTTTTGCTACTCAAAAGAAGGTAAACGTTACCGGAGCTATCACTACTGTCAAAGGTGATGACGTCCTGCTGGCCCCCGTAGCCAACGTCTCCTCCGCTCTTGTCGGTATTACTCCCGGTATAAGCGCTGTGACGGTTTCCGGTGAGCCTGGTCAGGATGCCGCAGATATCGCGATCCGCGGTATCTCGTCCTATTCGGGTAATACCGCTCCGCTTATCGTCATAGACGGAATCGAGCAGCCTGCTTCCCAGGCAATGAGTATCCTGAACGGGATAAGCGCCAACGATATCCTTGGAATAAGCGTTCTGAAGGATGCCTCCTCGACCGCAGTATACGGTATCAGGGCTGCCAACGGCGTGATTATCGTCACTACCCGCCGCGGCCAGCAGGGCGCCCCGAAGGTCTCCTTCTCCGGAAACTTCGGCCTTACTGCCGCGACAAACGTCCAGAGGGGTCTTTCATCGTATGAGTACGCTCTTTTCCGTAACGAAGCGATTATGAACGAGGTCGCCGGCTACGGCAGTACTCCTCTTATGAATTACCTCTTTACGGACGATGATCTCTGGAAGTTCAAAAACAACCGAGATTTTACTCCCGCTGAGGTAGAGGCGATGAACTTGACGGCAGCTCAGAAGGAGCAGCTCCTCAAGAGCGAAGCCCTTTACTACGGTACTTCAGACGCCTACGCCGAGCTCTACAGCAGGATAGCCCCGCAGTGGTCCGCAAATGTAAGCGTCTCGGGCGGAGCAGACAGAGTGAAGTATTTCGTTTCGCTCAACTACTTCGACCAGCAGTCGATTATGCAGAACGCGAACTACTTCGGAGTAAACACAGGCTCGCGCTACCAGCGCTATAACGTGCGCGCGAACATAGATGTAGATATCGCGAAGTACACGACCCTCTCGGTCAATACCAGCGGCCAGTTCGGAACTACTACCGGCCCTGGAACCGGCTCGCTCTACAGCCGCTACAGCGGAATCATGCAGATTATCTACGAAGGCAACCCCTTCACGAACAGAAGCATGATAATCGACGACAAACTGATAGTCGACTTCGATTATCCCCAGAATTCGGTCCAGGACGGCCTCCACAAACGTACGGACAATGAAATGACCGGCGGTTGGCTCCCGGCCCTGCTCAGCCGTTCGGAGGGAACTACAACCAATACCCGTGTTGATGTAACGATGCGTCTGAGACACGATTTCTCCTACCTCCTGAAGGGACTCGATCTCCAGACCAGCGTACGCTATCAGGAAAACTACAGCAAGGTAGCCATCCGCTCGTTCGCGATTCCTCAGTATACCGTAAGACGTTCGCTTACGAATCCGAACGAACTCGAGTTCTTCGGCGGAACGGTCGGAACGGACAGCTATGGTTCCGGATCCTGGGGTGGAATGCGCGACTTCTATGCAGACATCGTTCTCAACTATCAGGGCAACTTCGGCAAACACAACATAGGCGGACTCGTCCTCGGGCGCGCAACCAAATACACTATGCCCTGGGACAGTTTCAATACCCCCAGCGGCCTTATCGGAAGTTCGGCCCGTCTTACCTACGACTACGATACACGCTATATGCTGGAACTTAACTTCGCATATAATGGTACCGAGAACTTCGCGAAAGGACACCGCTTCGGTTTCTTCCCGGCGGCTTCCGCAGGTTACGTAATAACCAACGAGCCTTTCTTCCCAGAGAATGATATAGTTACCTTCCTGAAGGTCCGCGCGAGCTACGGTCTTGTAGGAAACGACCAGATCGGCGGCAAGCGCTACCTCTATCTCCCGGGAACATACTCCATCAACATGGGCCCGGGTAGCTTTACGAGTTCCACGAGTTCCGGTTCGCTTCAGAGTAACTACTACCAGTTCGGAACTTCGACCGATTCCTACAATACCATTTACTACGGATCGGCAGAGGGAGCCCTTGGAAACGAAGACGTAACATGGGAGAAATCCTCTAAATTCAGCGCCGGCCTCGAACTGAAGATGCTCCGTAACAGGTTCTACCTTACAGCGGACTACTTCTCGGAGAACAGGCGCGATATCCTTACCACCCTCGGAGTTATCCCCGTCACCTTCGGCGTCCCTTCATGGGATACAGCAGCGGTCAACGTGGGCCGGGTAACCAACCACGGCTTCGAACTTGTCGCGGGCTGGGAAGACAGTATCGGAGAACTCCGCTATACGCTCGAAGGAAACCTCACATACGCGAAGAATACTATCGAGTATATGGCTGAAGCTCCGAATCCCTATCCGTGGATGAACCAGACGGGCCACAGTATCGGCCAGTACTACGGCTACAAGACGGATGGCTTCTACGACACGCTCGAGGAACTCAACAACCGTCCTTTCTTCTCTCAATCAGCCAACGCCGTGACCCTTGGAGATATAAAATATGTAGACCTCAACGGAGACGGCCTCATCGATAGTAAAGACATGGCCCCCATCGGCTATCCCAACCGTCCGCTTATGAACTTCGGCGGAAAGATAGCCTTCAGCTGGAGAGGTTTCGACCTTAAGATGATCCTTTCCGGAACCGCGATGGGAACATACTATGTAGCCCGAATCACCAGCCCCTTCTTCAAGAGGGCCGGAAATGCCTTCCTCTGGCAATATGAAGGCCGCTGGACTCCCGAAAAAGCCGCTTCCGGCGCAGAGATTACTTATCCCCGCGCCGTCTACGATGCCAGTCAAGATCACTACGACTTCGGTCCCAAGAGCGATCTCTGGGCTTTGTCCTCAGACCACCTCAGGATCAAGAACGTAGAGTTCGGCTACACCTTCCCGAAGAATTCAGCCTTTATGCAGAAGATGAAGATCTCCGGACTCAGGATCTACGCCAATGCCAACAACCTCCTGACACTCTTCGACAAAATGAGCCGCTACGGAATCGACCCTGAGACCAAGGACAATCTGGGAGGTTCGGAAGGCAACATCTCATACGTGTTCCCTCTGACGAGAACCACCAACATCGGTGTAAATATCAACTTCTAAACGGATACGGCCATGAAAAAGATACTCTTTACAACACTGATATTCGTTTTGATGGCAGGAGTGAGTTCCTGCGACCTGTTCCTCGAGATGCCTGAGGTTACCGGAAGCGTCTACAAAGAAGATGTCTTCTCCAATCGCAAAGACACCGAAGGAATGCTTTGGAGGGCCTATCACCGCGGGCTCCGCGAAGGTCTTCCCGAAGGCTGGGCAATCAACCACGGTACGCTTGCTTCGCTCTCGGGCGAACTTACACGCGGTTACAGCTGGCATGCCGGTTATAACCTCGTAGTGAACGGCCCTACAACAGTTCTCGACGCATCGGGCCAGTTCCAGGGCGCTCCGGCCAACTTCAATGAAAACTGGGAAGTGATAAGGGCCTGCTGGCTCATCATCCAGAATATCGATTCCTGCCCCGAGCTATCGGCAGAGATGAAGGAATACATGAAGGGTGAGGCCTACGGACTCATCGCCTACCGGTATATGGGCATGTTCCAGCGCTGGGGCGGAGTCCCTATCGTCCGCCAGGCCAACGAGATGTCTGACAACCTTCAGTTCCCCCGCGCTACGGCTCAGGAGACCCTCGATTTTACCCTCGAGATGATAGACGCCGCCCTCACACGTCTGCCGGACACATGGTTCGATATCGAAACCGGTTGCGGCGATAAATGGGAGGGCCGCCTTACCAAGGGCGCTGCTCTCGCGATGAAGGCAAGGGTGCTGACTTTCGCATCGCGCCCGCTCTTCAACTCCGCTCAGCCCTATACTCGCGAGTTCGGTATTCCGTTCTCGGGCGATGAGAACCTCATCTGGCTCGGCGGATATGACGAGCAGCGCTACAAAGACGCCATCGCGGCCCACCTCGCTCTTATCGACTGGGGCAAGGCCCATGGCAAACACCTCATCTTCACGGCCGGCGAGGGCAACCGCAACACCTTCGAAGACGCAATCGCCGACTATGGCAACGGCGTATCCCAACTCAATGGCCCTGAGATTATCCTTGCCTTCAAGATCGAGTCCGATCAGCAGGTCTACAACAACATGACTGAGGGCTATAACTGGTCGGCATACGTAGATGCAGGCGAGCGCTCTCAGCGCGGCGTGCTGACCAACTTCGTCCGCCTCTACCGCGATGTCGACGGCGGCGAGATCGACTGGCCCACTACGGACGAGACCGCGCCCAGGCCAATCTCCGACTTCGCGGCCAATATCGACAAGATCGAGCCGCGTTTCAGGGTAGACATCTGCGTCCCCGGTAAGTTCGGCCGCTCGAACGACGGCGATGCGAACTGGAACGATGCCATCTGGTACATGGGCAGTCTGACCTCGGATGCGGGAATAGCCGCCTCGATGGCCCGTGCTATCGAAGGGCGCTCGATC
>CAJOJC010000014.1:0-800 GCA_905234775.1 uncultured Bacteroidales bacterium
GTATCCATCCCGCACGTATCGAAGAGGTGGTCGCGAAAGTCAGCAAGCAGCTGGAAGACGAGATCCTCGAGACTGGTAAACGCACATGCATCGACCTCGGTATCCACGGCATGAACCTCGAACTCGTCCGCCTTATCGGACGCATGAAATACCGCTCCTCCTACGGCCAGAACCTCCTTCAGCACTCCCGCGAGGTGGCGTCTATCGCCTCTATCTTCGCCGCTGAACTCGGTCTCAACCCGAAGATCGCAAAGAGGGCCGGTCTGCTCCATGATATAGGTAAGGTCAGCACCGAAGATGAAGAGCTGCCTCACGCCCTCCTTGGAGCAAAGCTCGCCGAGCAGTACAAGGAGCGTCCCGAAATCGTGAACGCAGTGGGAGCTCACCACGAAGAGATGGAAATGACTTCGATCTACTCGCCGCTCGTGCTGGTAGCGGATGCTATCTCTGGCGCACGCCCGGGCGCCCGCCGCGAGGTTATCGAGAGCTACATCAAGCGTCTCAAGGGTATGGAAGATCTTGCAGCCTCCTATAAGGGCGTCACCAAATCCTACGCTATCCAGGCGGGCCGTGAGCTCCGAGTGATAGTGGGCGCAGACGAGATTACAGACGAGCAGGCAGCCCATCTGTCGACCGATATCGCACAGCGTATCCAGGACGAGATGACATATCCCGGCCAGGTCAAGATCACTGTAATCAGAGAAACCAGATCGGTCGCTATCGCTAAATAGCGGCGATCATCTTTTCGAACAGGGCGGTCATCTTGCTTGTAGCCTGATTGGCCGCCTTTACTATTTCTT
>CAJOJC010000014.1:891-22493 GCA_905234775.1 uncultured Bacteroidales bacterium
CGTCGCTGCCTATAGTGCGGAAGAACTGATACTCCGCCCTCGTCTCATACGAAGGGCCGGTGCAGGCGACATACACTCCTTCCTGGAGGTGGATTCCCATCTCGCCGGCGAGTTTGCGGGCAAGCCTGCGGAGCTCTACGTCGTAAGGGTGTGTCATATCGGGGAAACGCGGTCCGAATTCTTCGGCGTTGGGGCCGATAAGCGGGTTGGGCATCATGTTGATCTGGTCTTTGATGACCATCAGATCGCCCACGCGGTAGCTGAGGTTAAGGCCGCCGGCCGCATTCGAGACGAACAGATACTTAATACCGAGAAGCTTCAACACCCTGATGGGGAAGGTGACCTGCTCCATCGTATAGCCTTCGTAGAAGTGGAAGCGGCCCTGCATGGCTACGACCTTCTTCCCGCCGAGATCGCCTATCACGAGGCGGGATTTGTGTCCGATGGCAGTGCTGACGGGGAAACCTGGGATTTCGTTGTAGGGGATTATCGAGGGATTCTCGATCTGATCTCCGAGCGAACCGAGTCCGCTGCCGAGGATCACTCCGATTTCAGGGGTAACTCCGCCGCTTTTGGAGCGTATGTATTCAACTGCTTTGAGGTAGGGTGTAAGTATCTCAGACATAGTGTTATAGTGTTGCGATTAGTTCTTTGAATATACGGGTAAGTTTCGATGCGGCGGCGTCTGCTGCTTTTACTACGTCGTCGCCGTCGTTCTGATAATCCTCGGCGAAATCGCCGGAGGCTTCGTTGGTGACTACCGACATTCCGAAAACCCTCATCCCGCAGTGGCGGGCGACGATTACCTCCGGAATAGTACTCATACCGACGACGTCTCCGCCCACGGCGCGGTAGAACCGGTACTCGGCCGGGGTCTCGTAGGAGGGACCGGTGTCTCCGAGATACACTCCTTCGTGGAGCATCCAGCCAAGAGAGGCGGCGATTGCGCGCGCTTTACGGATAAGAGCGGGATCGTACGGACGGGTCATATCCGGGAAACGGGGGCCGAGTTCGTCGAGATTCGGGCCGATCAGCGGGTTGGGCTGAAGGCTGATGTGGTCGTTGATTATCATCAGGTCGCCGATGTGGTATTCGGGATTGATTCCGCCGGCGGCGTTGGAGACGAAAAGAGTCCTGACGCCGAGCAGGTACATGACCCTCACGGCCATGGTGACCGAGGTCATGGGATAGCCCTCGTAATAGTGGAAGCGGCCCTGCATGGCGATAACGCACTTGCCGGAGAGGGTGCCGACTATGAAGTTGCCTTTGTGGCCTACGGCAGTACTGACCGGGAATCCGGGGATACGGGAATAGGGGAGGACGAGGGGGTCTTCGATGCTGTCTGCGAGCGAGCCGAGGCCGCTGCCCAGCACGATACCCACCTCGGGCTTACGGCCTGAGATGAAATCAGCCACGTATGACGCGGCTGCTTTCAGGGTTTCCATATTAAAAGTTGTCATCGGAGGACTCTTCTTTCTGCCGCTCGGGAATTTCTCCTCCGAAGCAATTGTCCTTGATGTAGGTTATTACGTCGTCAAGTCCTTCACGGAACTTTTCAAAGTCCTCTTTGTAAAGGAATATTTTGTGTTTGTCGAAGGTGAAGCTGCCGTCCGGATTATTATGGCGCTTACTCTCCGTAATAGTAAGATAAAAGTCTTTCTGACCCCTTGTCGACTTCACGTCGAAGAAGTACGTACGCTTTCCTGCTCTGACGGGTTTGGAGAACACGTCATCTGAACCTCTTTCTTCCCTGAAAGAATCGTAATCTTCTTTATACATAGTAATCAAAATGGTTATTTTACTTTATGCAAAATTAGAATATTTTTCGATTCATGATTATATTTGCAGGAATTAATTGACATACCATAGGATGCTAAACAGAAGAATCTTGCGTATCAAGGCGTTCAAAACAGTGTACGCCCTGGCGGAAAATCCGGAACTGACTCAGGCTGAGGCCCTTTCCCAGCTCGAAGCCTCTTGTCAGGCTACCCGCGATCTGTATCTCTTTATGCTCGCCCTTGTACCGGCTCTTACAGACCACGCCAAAACGCGTATAGAAGCCGCCAGGGGGAAGTTCCATCCAACCGAGGAAGAGAAGCATCCCAATATGAAATTCGCGGAGAACGCTATTGCTCCGCTCCTGGCCTCAGATCCCGATTTCTGTAAGATAGTCGAGAAGAAAAAGCTCGGCTGGGATCAGTATGACGCCTTCCTATGGCATCTTTATGACTCTATCAAGGCTTCCGATTATTATGCCGCATATATGGCGTCCGACGAGCGTAGCCTCAAGGCTGACGCAGACCTTTGGGTATCGGTCTTCGAAAAGGAACTTGTAGACAACAAAGATCTCGAAGAGATACTCGAGGGCCTTTCTATCTGGTGGAACGACGATCTGGCCTATGCGCTCACATATTGCTGCCACACTATGGACGATTTCGCCGAAGGTAAGCGCTGGGCTCTGCCCGAACTGTATCTTAGCCAGATGCCTGGTCAGGAAGGAAAGGATTCGGACAAGGATTTCGTAGTCGGAATTGTTCGTAAGGCGGTAGCGGGATACCCTAAATATGTAGAGGAAATAGCGAAACTTACCCCGAAGTGGGATATAGGCCGTATCTGTACTACTGATCTGGCCCTCATCGTTACCGGAATGGCGGAATCGGCCGCATTCCCCGCAATCGCTCCGAAGATCATCATGAACGAATATGTGGAGATCTCGAAGTATTACAGCACTCCCGAAAGCAAGGCTTTCGTGAACGGTCTGCTCGACAAGCTTATCAACAAAACAAAATAATCTGAATTATGACACTCATTTCTTTACTTCAGGCTGCACCTGCAGCCGGCCAGGCCCAGGGCGGCAGCCAGTGGAGCTTCTGGATTATGATTATCGCTCTCTTCGCAATCATGTGGTTCTTCATGATCCGTCCGCAGCGCAAGCAGCAGAAGGAGCTTGAGAAATTCCGCAACGAGCTCAAGAAGGGCGACAAGGTCATCACCGCCGGAGGTATCTATGGAATCATCGCAGAAATTGAAGAGAGGACTATCCTTCTCAAGGTCGACGGCGATGTGAAGCTCAGGGTCGACAAGAGTTCGATCGTGCGCGACAGCTCAGACGCCCAGGTCCAGAAGTAAACAGAACCGTGAAAAGGTCAAGTTCCTTCATATTGGCGCTGGTGGCCTCGCTTGCAATCTGGCTGGTAAGTAACCTTTCCAGGGAGACTACCGGCCTGGTAAGTGTACCCGTGATTGCCCACAGTTCCATAGTCGGCCGCAGCGAGGCCGCCATGGAAAGTGTGCAGGTAACGGCGAACGTCACCGCTTCCGGTTTCCGCCTGCTGGGGCTTGCGCTTCGAGGCGGCCGCCCCGTCAACGTGATGGTGGAACCCGAACACCTCCACCACATGGAAGGAGACTTTTTCTCGATTTCAGCCAACAACCTCGTCCGTTATACGGATGCCATTTTCGGCCTTCAGACCAAGGCTCAGTTCGCCTTCGATTATATCATGGTGAGGTTTGCGCCCGAGTCCTACAAGAAAGTGCCGGTGGTGGCCGTGAAGCAGATTCGTTTCCGCGAGCAGTACATGGCTACCGGCGATATAAAGCTGACCCCCGATTCCGTCCTCGTTTACGGCAACCCTTCGCGCATCTCCGGAATAGACCAGATCCTCACCCGTCAGTTCTCGAAGTACGACGTGGACAGGAGCCTCCACGGCAAGGTCCGTCTCGAGGTCCCGGCAGGAACCCGGCTTTCCGCAAAGGATGCGTCGTATTCGCTCGACGTTTCGCGTTATGTGGGAATAACGGAGCAGGTAAGGGTCGGAGTACGCAACGTTCCGGAAGGCAAGGTGCTCTCAGTATATCCCTCGACCGTAAACGTGAAGTTCCGTTTCATCTTCCCGATCAGCGGTAATCCTACCGGCTCTGCCTCTTTCTACGTAGACTACAACGAGTTTGCAGCCTCGATAGGAGGGAAGTGCATGGTCAGGGCGGAAGGTCTGCCGGAGATGACAATCTCGTGGGAGGCGGATCCGGAGTTCTGCGATTGTGTGGAATCGGAATCGGCCGGCCGTGAATAAGATACTTATAACAGGGTTGATCGGCTCGGGGAAGTCGGAGGTTTGCGCCTATCTGGCGCAGCTCGGTTATCCCGTATACGATTCGGATTCCTCGACCAAACTGTTGTATGAGACTATCCCAGGGCTGAAAGCCAGGATTGAGAAGGCGATAGGTCGTCCGTTTTCGGAGATCAGCTCGATTTTCAGCGATTCGGCGGCTCGCGAGGCGCTTGAAGCCATAGTATATCCGCTGGTAAAGGCGGATTTTCGCACCTTCGCCGCCTCATGCTCTTCTCAGACCGTGTTTTTCGAGTCTGCGGTTGCATTCGGTAAGCGGCAGTTTGAAGGGGAATTTGATAAGAAGGTCTTGGTTCGTGCTCCTTACGATTTGCGCCTGGCCCGCAACCCCAAGACCGCTGAGCGGGAAGCTTCTCAGTTCGAGATGCCGGCAGGGGCTGCTGATTTTATAATTGTCAATGATTCAGGTCTGCAGGAACTGCACGACCAAGTGGACAGAATGATTAAAACTTTTAAGATATGAAAACTAATCTGGCAAAGATTCTTTCGGTTTCCGGACAGCACGGCCTGTTCCGTTATCTTGCCCAGGCCCGTGGCGGCGTTATCGCCGAGACTCTGGAGGGTGGCAAGAAAACCGTTCTTGATGCAAGAAACAGGATAACTACTCTGGCCGATATCGCCATCTTCACCGACGAAGGCGAGATGAAGCTCTCCGAGGTATTCCTCGCTCTTCAGAAGGCTCTTGAGGGAAAGGACGCTCCCGGCTCCAAGGCCGCAGACGCCGAGCTGAAGGTCTTATTCTCAAAGGCGGTTCCCAACTACGACGCCGATCGTTTCTACGTCTCTCATATGCGTAAAATCGTTGACTGGTACAACGAGCTCGTAAAATACGCTTCTTTAGATTTTGAGACCGAGGAAGAACAACCTGCCGAAGCTTAAGGCGGTCACTCTCGGTTGTTCGAAAAACCGGGTAGACACCGAATATCTCCTCTCACAATTGGGAGGAGATTTCATCGTTTTACCCGAGAGTTCAACGGAACCAGTAGAATACCTTCTCATCAACACCTGCGGTTTCATCGGAGATGCGAAGCAGGAAAGCATAGATGCTATTCTTGAGGCTGTAGAACTCAAAAATCAGGGCTTGGTAGGGAAGCTGGTAGTATTCGGCTGTCTGAGCCAGCGTTATTCATCGGAGATGCCGTCCCTCATACCTGAGGTGGATGCATGGTTCGGAGCGCGGGACAACGATCCGCTTCTTCGCTGGCTGGGTGTAACTCCGGATCATTCCAAATGCCGCAAACGTGTCCCGACAGAATGCGGCCCGGGTACCGCTTATCTAAAGATTTCGGAGGGATGCGACAGACGCTGTTCATATTGTGCGATACCCTTTATCCGCGGAGCCCATCGCTCGGTTCCGATCGAGGATCTTCTCGAAGAGGCTCGGAATCTGGCAGCGCTCGGAGTTAAGGAACTGGTCCTGATAGCTCAGGATACCACCTACTATGGTCTGGACCTGTATAAGAGGCGGGCTCTTGCAGATTTGATACATAAACTTTCTGAAATCCCGCAGATAGAGTGGATACGCATCCACTATTCTTACCCGGCGGATTTCCCGGAAGACGTTCTGGAGCAGATGGCCTCCAACCCCAAGGTCTGTAAATACCTTGATATCCCTCTTCAGCACATTTCGGATATTGTCCTTTCAAACATGAGGCGCCACGTAGACGGGGCCTGGACAAGGCATCTGATTTCCCAGCTGCGTACGCGGGTTCCCGGAGTTGTTCTCCGCACCACCATGATAGTGGGACATCCAGGAGAGGGCCCGAAAGAGTTCGAGGAACTGATGTCTTTCTGCCGCGAGGCCGGATTCGAGAGGCTCGGGGCATTCAAGTACAGCGAGGAAGAGGGAACATATGGCGCCGAGCATTTTGCGGATGATGTTCCGGAAGATGTGAAGCAGCAGAGGCTGGACCTATTGATGCAGCAGCAGGCAGATATCTCGCTGGCATTTAACAAGAGTCGTGTCGGTTCTGTCGAGAAGGTGATGGTAGATTCTATCGCCCCGGGCGGAAAACTGGTCTGTAGAAGTCAGTACGAGAGCCCGGAGGTAGACGGAGAGATTATTGTTTCCGCTCCTGCCGGCTCTGATCTTCAGGCGCTGGTCGGCTCTTTCGTCCAGGCCCGGATTACGGGCGCAGATCTATACGATTTGGAAGGGGAGTTGTTATAAACTCTATATCCCATATTTTAGTTTTTGATACGCAGTATCTTATGTTGAAGCACTCACAGAGCGCTTCTCCGCGTTTAGAGACCGATAATCTCGTTATATAGTCGGTCCTGAATCCCAACCCCTCAACTACACTTAAAGGCCATTTGCGGTATCCGGATTTCAGAAGTGATATCAGGATGCCGTAATTCTTGTTCAGTATTCCTAATGTTAAGGAACGGCTCTTTCTGAGCAGGCTTTTTCTTGTGTTGTGCCATTTGTCGCGGCAGCGGTCGCAGCAGAACAGTTTATCTGTTCTGCCGTGAAGGGGAGTATTACAGTTTAAGCAGCGTTTTTCTTTATCCATGCGGGCAAGCTAGCCATAATCCCGTCACTGCGAACATCATAAAATATTTCTTTTCATAAGAATATATTTTTCGGTCGAAAGAATAAGTTTTCGGACGTAGAATTCATCACCGTCGGCCTCAACCGGAGGCCTTTTGACCGTAAAAGATTCGCTAAAAGCATTAAGAATCTGTCAAATACAGAAAGAATCGTATTTATTTTCCGAATCCTGTCACAATGGTTTTTCGGGCTGGATTTAACTTTCCACCTTTGCAATACGCCCCGCCGGCCGCGGACCTCAGGGGCCCCATGTTAAACCTATAAAACTAAAGAAAAACTGTATGGAACAGCTCAACAAAATCGAATTGCGAGGAATCGTCGGTACCGTAAGATCCCAGATTGTAAACGGCAGTAAAATGTCCAGGTTCTCAGTAGCTACCTCCAGGGCCTATAAAGACAAAGAAGGAGTGGCCCAGATAGATACCACCTGGCACAACATCGTAGCCTGGGAAAACGACAAGATCAAGGAACTGGATAAGATCCAGACCGGATCAAAAGTCTTTGTCCAGGGAAGGTTACATACTCAAAAGTATGTAGGAGCAGACGGAGTGGAGAAGACGTTCTACGAGGTTGTAGCTGCAAAAGTCAATGTAATCGAATCAGAAGAACCTCTTCAGTACGAATTCTAAACACTTCTTTTATTAACCTGACTAAACTTCAAGATAATTATGAAACAAACTACTAAAAGCGCCCTTATTTGGGTGCTGGCTGCAGCTGCGGCATTTTCTTCCTGTAACAAAATCGAGGCACCTGAACTGAAAAATAGCTCCGAACCCAGATATAACATAAATGTTACTTTGGGCGGAGCGGCTATTGAAGTCGAAACCAAAACCACAGGAGACGCATCTACGGTAGCGACAAATGAGGCAAAGGTGAATAACCTCCAGGTGCTGGTGTTCAGGGGCGATTTCCTGGATGCCTACGGAACGGCGAATTCAAATTCGGTTTCAGTTTCGTGCACTGCCGGAACCAGAACAATCTACGCAGTTGTCAACGGTCCAAGCCTATCATCGGTTACTTCTCTTTCTGCTTTTGAAAGTACGATGGTAGATCTCTCGGCGAATACTGCCAGTTCCTTCGTTATGGTAGGAAGTACGAGTACAACCCTGCCCGGGACCAACTCCGTATCAATTCCTGTATCAAGATTGGTATCGAGAATCGTCCTGAAAAAGATCACGAGGAACTTCACTGCTGCTTCGCTTCAGGGACTTTCCTTCAAGGTGGACTCAATCTATGTCGTAAATGCGGCCGGAAACCTGAACTACAAGCTTAACGCATCACCAACCAAATGGTATAATCAGGATAAGGATAAAGGCGAAGTGACCTCACTTCTCAGGGATGCTCCGGGAGCGAGTATTGTCAATAACGCTTCCTATTCTACTCCTCATTATTTCTATGTGATGCCTAACCCGGCGACCAGTAAAACGACAAGGCTCGTGATAGTGGCCACCCTCGGAACCCAGAAATACTATTATCCGATCAACCTGCCTGCGATGCAGTACAACAAGTCTTACGAGATTACCGGCGTTACAATCAAGAGGGGAGGAAGTGATGATCCTAACACTCCGGTGACTTCAGCGGATATCTCGTTCAGTGTCTCGGTCAACGGGTGGTCAACAAGCGATATTGCAGAGCAGATTATGTAGCGGACAAATGAGAACCTTACCTTTCATATGTATGTACGCGCTTTGCCTTGTTTCGTGTTCGATCAAGACAGACAGGACAGCCTGTCCCGGCCTTGTCAGCCTTACAGCGAGGGGCGGAGACGAAGATCTGATGCAGGTATATGCCTCCGGAATCTCCTCATGCTATGAAGGGCAGATGTCAAAGAACGGGGAAACGGCCGCTTTAAGTTTCGATATTGAAAGAGGCCCGGTACTCCTGAATGTAATGAGCGGTCTTCATTCCTGCAACCTGGAAGATGGAAAAGTGATGATAGAGCAGGGTGAGGAGATGGACGAGATTTTCGCCTATTCAGACAGCATCGGCGTATACTCGGATCTGGTGGAAATCTCCTGCTCCCTCCACAAGCAGTTCGCCCTGCTTTATCTTACGATTATCGAATCTGAAACCGTCTCATATCCCTTCTATGTGATGGTGAAGGGCAATGTCTGTGGAATGGACAGTTCGGATCTGACGCCAGTGAGGGGGCCTTTTTCAAGAATGATTCATCCCGTCATCGGCGAGTATCACAAGATCTGCCTTCCGCGCCAGGAAGACGATTCTCTTGAGCTTGAGTTCTACGACAAGGACTTGACAAAGGCCGACGGCGCTCCGGTAGATGTCCTGGCGCTGGGTGATTACATAAAGGCTGCCGGCTACGATTGGACCAGTGAAGATTTGAAGGATTTGTATGTGAATGTGGATTATTCCGATGCCGGAGTATCGGTGAAAATCTGCGAATGGGAAAGGATAGAGTTATGAGAAAGTTGATAAAGTTTGCACTTCTGGCGGTATTCGCCGCCATTGGCTGTGAGCCTCTGGAACAGCAGGCCCCTTTCGAGGATGCTATTGGAGAAGATCTGGTTACGGTCCGAATGAAAGCGGGCGGGCATACCAAGAGTTCGCTGGGTTTTCAGGAGACAGCTATCAGTTCTCTGAACGTCTATGCTTACCGCAGCGGACAACTTGCCGCGGAATCGTTCGGAGCGGATGACGAAGTCTCCCTCGAACTGATAAGGAATGTCAGCTATACGATTTACGCACTTGCCAACAGCGGGGAAGTTCATGCTCCGCTTAGAGAGAGTGACCTGGCGACTATAAGCCTGCCTCCTTCTCAGATGCTTATGTGTCTGAGTTCCGGAATGGCCATAACTGCCGGGGCGTCTTCTTCGATGGAGATTCCCCTTACAAGACTCTTCGCCCGTTACAACCTGATACTTGATAAGAATCTCGAGAATTGTGACTATCAGATCACATCAGTGAAGGTAAAGCAGCAGGCATCCGCCGTTAAGCCTTTTGCGAGTGCGAGCGTTGCTGTATCTACCGAAGACGGCGATCATGCCTCGACGGCTGATTTGGCGGCTCTGAATGCCGGTGGAACGGCGGTATTCTATATCCCGGAGAACTGTCAGGGAGTTCTGCTTCCCGGCAATGACGATCCATGGGCAAAGATCCCGGCCAATCTGCCCGCTGCAAAGCGCGGATTATGTACGTTCCTTCATATCGAAGGTAACTGGACTACCAGCGGAGCTACAGCAGATCTCAGCCTTAACCTTATGCTGGGTGCGGACAATTGTACCGATTTCAATGTCGTGCGCAATTCTTCCGTTACGATTACCCTATCTTTGAGTGATTCCGGAACGCTGAGAAGCAGCTGGAAGTCAGACATGGACAATTTCGACGATGAAAGGGTCCTGTCTTTCCCGAGCTCTTCCCATACAGTAATGCAGGAAGCCGGATGGACTAAAATACCGCTTACGGTTAGTCCTCCGGATATGGCATACAGCGCGAGTTTCCAGGAAGTGGGGAGTCCCGTGATGGAGGCGAAGGTGGAGAATGGAGAAGTATGGGTAAGAGGCCTTTACGATGGTATTCAAAGACCCTGCAGGACTCTTACGGTCAGTTCCTGGGACGGACTGCATACCTCATCTACCGATATTACCCTTGATTTCCATTATGGACCTCTTACTGCGCTGTCGTACAGTCTCCCGCAGTATTCGGGCGAGTATGGATACTTTGATTTATACTCTGCGAGCGCCTCCAATCCCGTAGTGGTCGAGGCCGCGGACTGGACAACTACTATAGGACCCGCAAGAAGTGAAAACATGGAGTATCATCTTGATTCCCACAACGGCCTGGAGTACTACGTACGTCACGATCTCCATAAGATGTTTGTAAGGCCTCTCAGAGAAGGAGCCCAGGTGTACATCCAGTTTACCCAGTATAAATCGCGGGTAGGAGTGATGATGCCTCTTGCCGAGAATCCCCAGCTGGTGGTTACAGACGGGGTCGTCACTGAATCCGGACGACTGAATCATTTTTATGGGAACAGCTATTACTACGACAGCGCGGTTTATGTTTATCTGACCGATGCCCAGGGAAATGATTTGGAAGTAACGAGATTCAAAATACCGACTCAACTTCTGGCCTATAAAAATAAAACCGAGACCGAGAGAGACTACTACAGCGAGTTCCTGGCTTTCTACGGTCTTCCGGATATTCAGAGTTCCAGCAGATACGGCAGGGACGTTCACCTGTGGACAGAGGACTATGACGAGTTTCAGTATAATCCGGAGTTGGCGGTGATCTACTGCTATGGGACGGACGCTTATGGAGATTCCGCTCCGGCTTTTCCCCTTACGGTAAGCCTGAACCTCTCCAGTGGCGATACCCTGACTTCAACCGGAACTGTCACCGGAATAGCCGCCTTCCCGGCTCAGAGATATCTTGGCTCGTGCTACAATTATCAGTTGGCCCCTGGATCTATGAGAAGCCTGACTTCCCAGATTGACTTCACTTCCGGAGGAAACTATCGTGCTCCCTGTTTTGACGGAGTTTCCTGGACGCTCAATCATGCCGACGGTTCCGACTACGATATCCCAGCGATGGCAGTAGACGGCGGGACATCCGATCTCTATTCGGCGGGGGCCTCGCTGTCCGGCAATACTTTAACCTTCAGCCAGATAGATGACACTACCTATCCGGCGTGTGGAATGATAGGTCTTACGGGCACCGTCACCAATCCCCATACCGGAAGGACTTTTACCGGGTATTACACTCTCGGACTCGTACTCTATGTCCCGTTTGGCTGTCACGTAGACCCTTCGTTCGGAAACAAAATGACGGTTTCGTATGCTCCATTTACCGAATTTACCGTCCCGGACAATATCGGAATATGGTCGTCGGGTTTTCCTGCCGGAATCAGGGCTAAGACAGAGTATGGTGCTGGTCTGGATTATCCCCTCTGGAGGAGCGGAATAGATCTTACCAATGCTGTAACAATCAACCACATATCCCCGGATGCCACTCTCGAAGAGATCACGGCTGCGCTGAGCCAGAATATGGCCGCGGTTCGATTCTCGTTCAAAGTGGGCTCGCAAACGTTCCAGGAATTGCTCCTGGACCATTCCTCTAACGTGTTCTTCTCAGACGACAGCTGGTCTACGGATGGGAGCAAGGGATACTATCATCTGGTGAGGCAGTATGATCTCGGGACTTTTAACCACGGGACAAAATACAACGGCCTCGAAAACTATATTCTCGAGGCCGCGTATGAATCTTTGGATTTGTATTAGTTATGCTTTACTTGCCTTTTTTGTGGGATCCTTGAAGAGGATGGCAAACAGCAGTCCTACTACGAAGGCATAGCCTGCGAAAATGTACCAGGCAGTGCTCCAGTTGGCGGGGGTGTTGAATACATCGCAAGCCTCCACTACTTTACCTGCGGCGAGGGTGCCGACCGTGGCGCCCAAGCCGTTGGTCATCAGCATGAAGACACCCTGAGCGCTGGAGCGGATATCTGCGGAAGTGTTCTCATTGACATACAGCGAGCCGGAGATGTTGAAGAAATCGAAGGCGACACCGTAGACGATGCAGCTGAGAACGAACAGAAGCACTCCCGGCCAGGCGGGGTTGCCGAGTCCGAACAGGCCGAAACGGAAGACCCATGCGAACATGGCGAGCAACATCACTTTCTTAATTCCGAGCTTCTTCATACAGAAGGGGATAAGGAGGATGCAAAGGGTCTCCGAAGCCTGGCTGATGGCGATAAGGGCGTTTGAATTCTTCACCGCGAAGGTATCTGCCAGAGCAGGATCCTGGGCGAACGAGCCAAGGAAGGTATTGGCGTAGCCGTTTGTAATCTGAAGCGAAGCGCCGAGGAGCATCGAGAAGATGAAGAAAATTGCGAACTGGCCGTCTTTGAAGAGGCTGAAAGCCTTAAGACCAAAGGCTTCCGCAAGGCTCTTGGATTCGCCGCGGTTGGTCTCGCAGGCAGGCATCGACAGGGCGTAGCCGCAGAGGATCAGCGAGATAATGCCGGAGGAGAACAGCTGGGTGTAGCTGTCCTGCATGGCGGTACCGCCTATCTTCAAGAAGTTAGTAAGGAGCATACTGCAGATAAAGCCCACGGTTCCGAATACGCGAAGCGGAGGGAATTCCTTGACGGGGTCCATTCCGTTTTTGCCCATGGCGTTATAAGCCACTGAGTTGGAGATTGCGATGGTAGGCATGTAGAACGCAACACTGACGCTGTACAGAACGAAGAGCGGAGTGAACTGGACACTGGCTCCTGCGCTGTAGCAGTAAAGGCCGGCTCCGATCATGAACAGACCGGCGAGGCCGTGACATAGCGAAAGCGTTTTCTGGGCCTGGATGTAGCGGTCTGCTACGATACCCATCAGGGTAGGCATGAAGATGGAGACGATACCCTGCATCGCGAAGAACCACTTGATCTGGGGGCCGAGACCGGCATTGCCCAGATACCTGCCGAGGGAAGTAAGGTAAGCACCCCATGCGGCGTACTGGAGGATAAGCATCAGGACAAGCCTGATCTTTAACTGGGAATTTTTCATTATAGTGTTGTTAGTATTTGCTGGTAGCTAACAAATTTACAAGTTTTTCGTGGGATTTCACTATCTTTGGGAGATGATTTTTCAGCTTCAGAAAAAAGATTCAGGAAGTGCCGCTAGAGCCGGTCTGATTACTACCGACCACGGCCAGATCCGCACGCCTATCTTCATGCCGGTCGGTACGGTCGGCTCTGTGAAAGGCGTGTATCACCGCGACCTGAAGCAAGATATCGGAGCTGAGATTATTCTGGGAAATACCTATCATCTTTACCTCCGTCCCGGCCTGGATATTCTCAAGGCCGCCGGAGGACTCCACAAATTCGAAAACTGGGACCGCCCCATCCTTACAGACAGCGGCGGTTTTCAGGTCTTCTCCCTTACGGGTATCAGAAAGCTGACGGAAGAAGGTTGTACCTTCCAAAGCCACATAGACGGTTCGAGACATATCTTCACTCCTGAGAATAACGTAGATACCCAGCGCATAATCGGAGCCGACATAATGATGGCTCTGGACGAATGCTGCCCGGGAGATGCAGACAGACGTTATGCCCGTAAGTCGCTGGACCTGACTAAGAAGTGGCTGGAGCGTTTCGCGGCCCGTTTCCGCGAGACGGAGCCCTTGTATGGGTACTCCCAGACCTTTTTCCCCATCATCCAGGGTTGTGTGTATCCCGACCTCAGGATTGAGGCGGCCGAACATGCGCTCGAATATGCCGAGGCCGGCATCTCGATCGGGGGCCTGGCTGTCGGCGAACCTACGGAAAAGATGTACGAAATGCTCGAGGTCCTCGACCCCGTCATCCCGCAGGATAAGGCGCGCTATCTGATGGGTGTGGGGACTCCCGCGAACCTTCTCGAAGGAATCGCCAGGGGAGTGGACATGTTCGACTGCGTGATGCCCACCAGAAACGGCCGCAACGGCATGCTCTTTACCTGGAACGGCGTGATGAATATGAGAAACGCCAAATGGGAGAACGATTTCTCGGAAATCGACCCTTGTGGCACTTCATTTGTTGATCACGCGTACTCGAAAGCATACCTCAGACATCTTTTCATCGCGGGGGAGATGTTCGCAGCGATGATAGCCAGCGAACACAACCTCGCCTTCTATCTCGACGTGGTCCGTCAGGCCCGCGCCCACATAGAAGCCGGCGACTTCGCCGCCTGGAAAGAGGCTGCCGTTAAGAAACTTACTGCCAGACTATGATAAAGAAGCTGGACTGGTACATATTCAAAAGGTTCCTGGTGACGTTCTTCGTCGCCCTGATCCTCATTATCGGAATCGTCATCATCTTCGATATTTCGGAGAAGATTGACGATTTCGTTAAGAATGAAGCTCCGTTGAAGGCCATCATCTTCGACTACTATCTGAACTTCATTCCTTATTTCGTGAATATGTACAGCCCGCTGTTCGTTTTTATTACGGTCATCCTCTTTACCTCCAGGCTGGCGGCAAACTCCGAAATCATCGCTATCCTTTCCGGCGGTATCAGTTACCACCGTATGATGGTCCCATACATCGCGGCTTCTGTCATTATCGCAGCCCTTTCGCTCGGGCTCAACCTGTATGTTATCCCGCATGCGAACAGAGACCGAACGGAATTCGACGACCAATATCTCAAGAAAAAAACAGGACCGAAAGAAAAGAATATCCATTACCAGATAGCTCCTGGACAATTCGTCTACGTAGAGTCTTTCAGCAACTGGAACAAGACAGCATACAAGTTCACTCTGGAATCCGTCGACAACAACCAGCTGGTCAGTAAACTCTCTGCCGAATCTGCTCAGTGGGATACTACTATCAAGGGATGGAAGTTGAAGAGATACTTCCTTCGCGAGTATTCTGCCGGTCTTGAAGACAAGGTGGAGTATGGTGAGAAATTGGATACAGTCATTGCACTTACGGTAGACGATTTCCGCTTCAACGAAAATACCGTCCAGACCCTCAACGCTCCGGAACTCAACCAGCTGATAGAGACCCAGAAGATGAGGGGAGACGCCAATGTGATGTATGCGGAGATTGAAAAGAACACCCGCTGGGCCCTTCCGTTCTCTGCCATCATCCTTACCATAATGGGCGTGGCCCTGTCTTCGAAAAAGAAGAGGGGAGGAATTGGTTGGAACCTTGGTATCGGTATCGCCCTGGCGTTCTCCTATATCCTGTTCCTTCGCTTCTCCCAGATGTTCGTCTATACGGGCCTTCTCCCGCCTAGTATTGCCCTCTGGATTCCAAACGTCCTATATACGATAATCACGGGAGTATTGTATCAAATCGCACCCAAGTAACATGACAGTCAAAGTTATCAACCGCAGCCGGAACGGCCTGCCCGCATATTCTACTCCTTTTGCAGCCGGAATGGATGTCCGCGCCGACCTCGAGGAATCTATCACCCTTGCTCCGCTTCAGAGGGCGATGGTGCCGACCGGCCTTTACCTTGAAATCCCTGTCGGCTACGAAGTTCAGGTGCGCCCGAGAAGCGGTCTTGCCGCCAAGAAAGGTGTGACGGTGCTCAATACCCCCGGAACGATAGATGCCGACTACCGCGGAGAGGTTAAAGTCATACTCGTCAATCTTTCCAATGAGCCGTTCGTGGTCGAGCCCGGCGAGAGAATCGCCCAGCTTGTGCTTGCTAAACACGAAGTTATCGAGTGGGAAGAAACCGACGAACTCGCCGAATCGTCAAGAGGCGAGGGTGGATTTGGAAGCACGGGCGTCAAATAGCTTCTTCACTATCCCGCAAAGAATCAGGGCGAAGACAAGCCCTACGGCAAATCCTACGAGGACATCTCCCAGGAAATGTTTTCCTACGAATATGCGGCTGGTCCCCACCATCAAAGCCCACACCGTAATCAGAAAAGAATATAACGAGTGAAGGCCCTTCCAGGGTCTTTGTCCTGCGTTGTCTGCGAAACCAAGACCCAAGATGGAACAAACCGCGAACGCCAAGGCGTTTCCGGCATGGGCAGAGAAGAAACCGAACGATCCGGCGCGGCTCGGAATGAGGACGTTGAGGCCGGCTGCGAGCATGTCCTCGTCGCAACCCGGACGCAGGCGGGCTACCGACGCCTTTATAAGATTGGCGAACTGATCGACGCAGAGTATGCAGAGAGCGGTAGTAAGTATCATCACCAGGCCCTTTCTCCACCCCAGTCTCCATATTAAGAGAGCTGCAGCCAGCAGATACAGGGGAATCCACACGGATTTTCCGCTGAAGAACATCCACATGCTGTCGGTGAACGGAGTGTGGAGGCTGTTTATAGTCAGGGTCCAGGCCCTGTCGAGTTGTACCAGGGAGTCAATCATTTGTGAAGAGCCTGCCAGAGTGTGTCCTTAAGTTCCTTGAGTCCTTCCTGAGTGAGCGAGGAGATAAAGACATGGGGGAGATCCTTGGGAAGCGACTTCTCAAGGTCTTTCTCGATATCGCGGTCGATAAGGTCGCATTTAGTGATAGCGAGAACGCGGTCTTTGTCCAGAAGTTCTGGATTATACATCTCCAATTCGCCCAGAAGGGTCTTGTATGCTCCGGGAATATCTTCTTCCAGAGCGGAAATCATGAACAGTAGCACCGAATTGCGCTCGATATGGCGGAGGAACCTGATTCCGATGCCTTTGCCTTCGTGGGCGCCCTCGATGATACCGGGGATATCCGCCATCACAAACGACTGGTCGTCGTAGTAGCTGACGATGCCCAGATTCGGTTCGAGGGTAGTAAATGCGTAGGACGCAATTTTCGGCTTCGCTGCGGTGATGGTCGACAGCAGGGTAGACTTACCTGCGTTCGGGAAGCCCACCAGGCCGACGTCTGCCAGCAACTTTAGCTCGAGAATGTACCAGCCTTCGACGCCTTCTTCGCCAGGCTGCGCAAAGCGCGGAGTTTGGAGGGTAGGGGTCTTGAAATTGTTGTTTCCGAGTCCACCGCGCCCGCCCTGGCATAGGATGCGTTCCTCGCCGGGTTCGACCAGTTCGAAGAGGACTTCGCCGGTCTCGGCGTCCTTGACTACCGTACCCACCGGCACCTGAAGGGTGATGTCTTCGCCGTTCTTTCCATGGCGGAGGCCGCCGCTTCCGTTCTCGCCATCCTCAGCCTTGATGTGCTTGCGGTACTTGAGGTGGATCAGGGTCCAGAACTGGGGATCGGCCTTGAGGATGATATGGCCGCCGCGTCCGCCGTCGCCTCCGTCGGGCCCGCCCTTAGGGACGTACTTGGCACGGTAGAGGTGCATCGATCCAGCCCCACCGTGGCCGGAGTGGCAGAAGATCTTAACGTAGTCTATGAAGTTGCTGTCTGGCATAAGCGTCGCAATTTACGCATTTTCCGGGGAAAAATATTAAATTAGTGTCCATGAATCTCACTGACGCCATTCTCGCGCGCCATTCCGTGCGCAACTATATCGACCGGCCTCTCGAGGCCGAAAAGGTCGAGGCGCTGCAAAGCTCGATCGCGAAGATTAATAGCTCGACCGGCCTTAACGTCCAGCTCGTACTCGAGGAGCCGAAGGCCTTCAACGGCCTCTTTATTTCGAGCTACGGTCAGTTCAGCGGCGTGCGAAATTATATCGTCATGGCCGGGCCGAAGGGCCGGGAGGCCGAAGAAGCGGTCGGCTACCACGGCGAAGCGCTGGTCCTGCTCGCCCAAGCGCTCGGGCTGAACACCTGCTGGGTAGGCCTGACCTACAAAAAGGTGCCGGGCGCGTTTACCCTTCGCGCCGGGGACGTGGTCCATTGCGTGATATCGCTAGGTTATGGTTCCACGCAGGGCGTGCAGCATCCGCTGAAGCCGCTCGAGAACTTCTACGAGGCCCCCGAGCCGGTTCCAGCGTGGTTTCTCGCAGGAGTCGAGGCAGCCCGCCTGGCTCCTACCGCCATCAACCAGCAGAAATTCCGCTTCATCCTCCATTCCGATTCGGTGGTCGAGGCCCGTGCCCTTTTCTCGATGGTCGGCTACACTATAATTGATTTGGGCATCGCGAAATACCATTTCGAGCTCGCCGCCGGGCGGGAGAACTTCACCTGGAAATGACAAAGATATTGCGTTATGAGAGACCTTATCGGATATTTAATCGGTTTCCTGATGTTTGTGGTGGGGGTGCCAGCCGTGATGTGGTGGGTATCCGGCCGCCCGTTCCCGTATGCTCCGGATGTCTATAGCATGACACTCTCCGTCATGCTGGCAGTCATGGGCCTGGCTCTAAGCATCTGGTCCATAGTCCATATGCGCAAGGTTGGGGAGGGTAATCCGCTCGACGCGTATAACCACGAAATCGCTCCCCGCACCAAGCATCTGATGACGGATGGCCCTTACGCCTTCTCGCGCAATCCTATGCTGGTCGGGATTTATTTCTACGATATGGGCGTAATGCTCTGGCTTCAGGAATTGTGGCCGCTGGCGGTATTTGCAGTGGAGGTTCTGCTGCTCAGTCTGCAAGTCCGCTCCGAAGAACGCCGCCTCGAGGCAGACTTCGGAGAGGAATACCTGGCCTACAAACGCCGGGTCCACAAATATCTATAATCAAATGCGGAAGGTCCCCCGGGAAAAAGGAGACCTTCCGCAAACTATGGGAAAATTTTGATTACTTGTTGATTTTTTCCATCAGACCGAGAACGCGGTTGCGGTTCTCTTCGATGGTAGGGGCGTCTGCTGCAACCTCGAAGTACTTGCCCTGTTTCTTATAGTAGTCGATAAGGGGCTCAGTCTGAGCGTGATAGGTGTTGATACGGTTCTGGATCACGACATCGGATGCGTCATCGACGCGGCCTTCGATGGCGGCGCGGTGACGGATGCGCTGGTGGACCATTTCGTCCGGAATCATCAGAGAAATAACTGCGGTTACTTCTGCGCCTCTTGCCGCAAGGATTTTGTCAAGATCGGCTGCCTGACCGAGTGTGCGGGGGAAACCGTCGAGAAGGAAACCCTCGACATCGTCGATGGAGTTGAAACGCTTCTCGATCATTTTCTCGACCATCTCGTCGGGGACAAGATTACCGGCGGAGATAAGTTCTTTGGCTTTCATGCCGAGGCCGGTACCGGCAGCAATCTCGGCGCGGAGGAGTTCACCTGTGGAGAGGTGGCAGAGATGATATTTGTCACGAAGAGCTACGGCGTGTGTGCCTTTTCCGGCTCCCGGAGGGCCGAACATGATGTAGTATTTCATATCTGGTCTTTAAGAACGTAAATGTCTTTCAAATTGCGGCCAAGCTGGTCATAGTCGAGGCCATAGCCGAGGATGAAGCGGTTGGGAACCTCCAGCGCGACATAGTCCAGCTTAAGGTCCTGTTTATAAACTTCCGGCTTAAGTAGCATAGTGCAGATCTCGACCTGAGCGGCGCCGCTTTCGCGAAGCCTCTTATCGAGGTAGACCATGGTCGCTCCCGTATCTACAATATCTTCGCAGATGATTACCTTGCGGCCGGTAACGCTGCCGGTGATGCCCATGATTTCCTGGATGTGGCCTCCGGAGCGGGTCCCGCTGTAGGACGCGACTTTAATAGTCATGAGCTCGAGGGGGAAGTTGAGGCGCTTCATCAGTTCGGATGTGAACATGATAGAGCCGTTGAGAACGCAGAGCAGGATAACAGGCTCTTCTTCGTTTTTGTGTGCTTCGTTAATCCTGGCGGCAAGTCTGTCTATAGCCGCTTCGAGTTCTTCGCCCTTAATGTAAGGAACGAAAACCTTGTCATGGACGGTGATGCTGCTTGACATTGGAAAAATAATTTCTATCAAAGATAGGAAAATAATACCGTCTTTGCTATATTGCAACCAACTAAATTTAAACTGCGTATGAAACTTCTCTTTCTGACGCTGGCCCTGATTGCCGGCGCTGATTTTCTGGAATCGGCCGTAAGGCTGTCCGGAGCCTCCTGCGCGGAGGATCTCTCCCAATCTGAAATGGAACGTTATGAGTCGCTGGCGGCCCATCCGCTCGACCTCAATGGCGCTACCCGTCGCGAACTGCTCGCCAGCGGCCTATTCTCGGCCTACCAGGTCGCGACTATCCTCGATTACATCGCCGGCAATGGCGAGATCTGCTCAATCGCCGAACTCGGCACCGTCGACGGGATAGGCCCGGAGCGGGCCCGCGACCTCGCGCCTTTCGTCTTACTCGAACCTGCAGGCCGCTTGGGCGCGAGGCCGCGAAAAAGGCTCCGGGCCGACTCCATGGTCCGTCTGGCCGACAAAAGCGGCACATGGTCGAACGCCGCTAAAGCCAGCGCAAGCTACGGCGGCTTCAAGGCCGGGCTCGGGGCGAAGGACCTCAGCCCCACGGCGGGCTACCTGAGCTGGAGCGGCCGGCGAATCGTGGGGCAGTTGACCGTGGGCGACTTTAGCGCCCGCTTCTGGACAGGATTCACGATGACGACCCTCTACACCGTGGGCGCTTTCGCCCGCTCCGGAACCGGCATCTCCGGCTCGAACACCCTCTCGGCCGGCAGCGCGAAAAGGGGAATGGCGGCCGATTTTCAGCTCGGCCCCGTCGACCTGTGGGCTTACGCCACGCTCGACGGCGAGCAAATGGTCCACGTCCAACATATCTCCCGCCGCGCTACCGTCGGCGCCACCGTGCTCCACGACCTCGCAGGCTTCGCCTGCTCGGCCGACTGGCGCTTCACGCTGGGCAAGTTCACTGCCTTCGGTGAAAGCGCGATCAATATAGTCATACCCGACTCCGATCGGGTATCTCCGGAAGTACGAGCCACCATGGACGCCGTGCTGGACGCCCTCTGCGACGACCTCAATACCCCCATCGCCATCGCCCATCTGTTTGATGCCGTGAAACTCATCAACGGCGGCAAGCTGAGTAACGATGACAAGGCCGCCCTGGCAAAATTCTTCGAAGAAGTAGTGGGCGGCGTCCTGGGCCTGAAGGACGAAGAGGCCGGCGCCTCCGGCAAGGCCGAAAAGGCCCTGGAAGGCGTAATGCAACTGGTTCTGGAAAATCGCAAGAAGGCCCGTGAGGAAAAGAACTGGGCCGAAAGCGACCATATCCGTGACCTCCTGGCCTCCTACGGCATCACCGTCAAAGACACCAAGGACGGAGCAACCTGGACCTTAGAATGATCCAGTGAATCGAAGGTATCCCGGCGCTCTGCAGAGCGCCCGGCCGTAGGCCGCGGGGGATAATAGGGGGCAGGGCCCCCTCAAACAAAAAAGAGCGTTAGCTTGTGCTTATGAAATTTATCTCATGGAATGTCAATGGGCTGCGCGCAGTAGCCGGCAAAGGCTTCGCGGATATTTTCACGGAGCTGGATGCAGATTTTGTGTGTCTGCAGGAGACTAAACTGCAGGCTGGTCAGTTGGACCTGGAGTTCCTGGGATATGAGTCTTATTGGAACTATGCAGAAAAGAAGGGCTATTCCGGCACGGCCGTTTATACCAGACATACTCCGCAGAGCGTGAAGTATGGTATTGG